>JAHFAO010000124.1 GCA_023250515.1 Deltaproteobacteria bacterium
TAAAGGATATGCAGGCCGGAAGCGAAAGTTGGAATGTGCAGTTGGTGGCGCACCATGATCTGAATGGTCATGGGGATGGCATGCAGCTTCTTAAGGTTGGCCGCTACGTGTACGTAGCCCACTTGGGGACCTCACCGATGGCGCTTACCATTGTGGACGCCGCAGATCCCGCAGACCCGCGGGTGGTGCGTCAAATACCACACCCCGCAAATACCCATGCCCATAAGGTCCAGATTGCCGGAGATATCCTGATCCAAAATCAGGAACTACCCTACTTTGGTGCTAAGAGAGATCCGACTGCGCACCATGAGGCTGGGATCCGTGTCTATAACATCTCCAATCCTACGGACCCTCGCGAGATTGGCTATCTACGTGTTCCGGGGAAAGGCGTGCACCGGATGTGGTTCTCGGATGGGAAATACGCTCACGTGGCTTCCACCATGACCGGGTTTAAAGAACGGGTCTACCTCATTGCTGATCTCTCCGATCCATTGAATCCCCGACAGGCTGGACTCTGGTGGATCCCTGGAACACGCGAAGAAGAAAATCAGCCACCAGATTGGATTCCTTTTCCCGGAGAGCATTTTCATGTCCACGGAATTATTCCCCACGGGAACCGGGCCTATGCAGCCCTGGTGGATGCCGGGATGGCGATTCTTGACATCTCCGATATCAGCTCCCCCAGGTTTATCAGCCGACTCGACTGGGGACCCCCGTACGGCGGTTATACTCATACTACCCTACCGCTGCCCGGAAGGGGTTTGCTGGTAGCTACCGACGAGTCAACCAAGAACAACTGCCAGGAAGGGGAAAAGCGAGTCTGGGTGGTCGATATCCGCCAGGAAAAGAATCCTATCACGATCAGCACCTTTCCGGTGCCACAGGGAGATTTTTGCAAACGAGGTCTACGCTTTGGCCCGCATAATGTGCATGAGAATAGGCCCGGATCATTCCAAAGCGAGAGTCTTTTCTTCGTTACCTATTACAATGCCGGATTGAGGATCGTGGACCTGAGAAACCAGTATCGTCCGGAGGAGGTCGGGTATTTCATCCCGCCACCGCCCGAAGGTCAGGAGGCCGCCATGTTTAACGATCTCTTCGTCGATGCGGACGGCCTCATCTACGTGACCGATCGTATCCGAGGAGGGTTATACATCCTAGAGTACACAGGACCGAAGATTAACTAACACAACGCCATTACAATTTTGGATTTTGGATTGCCGATTTTCGATTAAATCCAAAATCGGAAATCTAAAATCGGAAATCGGGTGTCGGACGTCTCCCTTGCTTCGGCGCAGGCACCCTCCGCAGTCCTGAAATTCATCCAGTTCCGAGGGGGGAAACCTGCAGGGCTGAGATACAGGGACGAGGAGGCTAAAGGCAGGCCCAGGCCGTTGGAGAGCGCACCCAAAGGGGACGGGAGGAACCACACTTTTTGATGAAGAGCCACAGTCTCCTTGACAAACAACTATATGCCGGACTAGCTTTAAAACTTAACAGGAGGTGACCTATGAAGCACGTAAGGTTTTTCCTGACCCTTGTAATCGTTCTATTATTCGCGCCGACCTGGGCGCAGGCCGCACCCACAGACGAACTAATAGCTGCCGCCAAGAAGGAAGGGGTTATTGAGTTCTATGGGCCATCCACTCTAACTCCTCAAGGTGCTCAGGCGCTTGGCGCGGCCTTTAACAAGAAGTACGGCCTAAACATCAAGCTGCAATACAGCCCCTCGGGGAACATGACCAAAGATACTGCCAAGGTGGTAAGCCATGCGGCCGCGGGGGTGGTTCCCGAATGGGATCTGATGGTGGTCACCGACGCTCATCACGCCACCTTGTGGCTTAGAAAGCTGCATGAGACCTATGACTACAGGAAGCTGGGCATTGATCCAAAAGTGATCCACTACGATAATGGTGCGGTCTCATTTGCCAACCAAACTGCGCTTCCCGCTTACAACACAAAGCTCGTCTCTCCCAAAGATGTCCCAAAGAAATGGGAGGATCTCCTCGATCCGAAATGGAAGGGAGGGAAGCTGGGGGTCATACACTCCACCCACCTCTGGGCACGACTGGCGGCCGGACCTTGGAGTGAAGAAAAAACAACCGCTTTCGTCAAGAAGCTCGAGGCGCAGCAGCCTACTATAGGCCAGCCTGGCGATATATACAGTCGTCTGCAATTAGGGGAGGTCCTTGTGGCCGCGGTAATACAGGATAGCCAAATCCACAGGGCAAAAAAGGCAGGGGCACCCATCGCCCATGCCGAGGGGGTTGAGCCGGTAATATCGCCTGCATATCACGCCGGTGTGCCCAAGAATGCTCCCCACCGCAACGTGGGACACCTCTTCGCTCTTTTCCTCACAAGTCTCGAGGCGCAGGAGCTCTGGGAAAAGTACGGCGGCCAGACCTCTGCCTTTGTCCCTGGGACTGCGACCTATAAGTATCTCCAGGGGAAACAGGTCGTTTACATGACTCAAGACCACGCAAAAATGGTGGACAGGCTCGGCAGAGAGTACGGCAAGATACTTGGCTTTGGCAGGTAGTTACTGTGTCCCTTGCCAGGGGAAACATCGAGAAACTGTAGAGGGAAGCCAAGCTTTACCGGGAGGTGAATCATGAAGCGCTTAAAGTTTTTTTTGGCCTGTTCCCTACCGCTATTGGGATTATTGGAGTGGGAGCTCCAAGTCCAGGCCGCTTCCGTAGAACAATTGGTAGCGGCTGCCAAAAAAGAGGCGACCATAGAATTCTACGCCCCTTCTACTTTAACCCCGAAGGGTGCTCAAGCCTTGGGCGGCGCATTCAATAAGAAGTACGGTCTTAACATCACCCTGCAATACAGTCCTTCAGGAAACATGACCAGGGATGTAGGCAAGGTGGTAGGACAGGCAGCCACAGGGGTAGCCCCTGAGTGGGATCTCATGCTAGTCACAGACGCCCATCACGCGACGTTGTGGCTTAAGAAGCAGCTTCAGACCTTCGACTACAGGAAGCTGGGCGTTGATCCGAGAAGTATCCACTATGACAATGGTACGGTTTCTTTCGCCCATCAGTTCGTACTTCCTGCCTACAATAAAAAGGTCCTGCCCGCCAAGGACGTCCCCAAAAGTTGGGAGGATCTTCTGGATCCCAAATGGAAGGGGGGCAAGCTGGGCATCTCGACCGCAGCTCACCACCTGTCCCGCCTAGCGGTCGGAGCTTGGGGCGAGGAGAAAGGCACGAAGTACGTGAAGGGACTGGCCGCGCAAGAGTTGAGTCTAGGGAGACTCGGAGAGGTCGCCACGCGCCTGGAGCTGGGCGAAATTCTTGTTGCTGTTAGCCTCACCGATAGTCACATCCACACAGCCGAAGTGAAGGGTTCCCCCATTGCGTTCGCGGAGGGGATTGAACCAGTTATCTCGCCTGCATACCACGCCGGTGTACCCAAAGGAGCCCGCCATCCTAACGTGGCGCACCTCTTCGCTCTTTTCCTCATAACTCCAGAGGCGCAGGAAATCTTTGAAAAGTACACGGGTCACACCTCGGCATTCATTCCCGGAACTAAGGCTTACAAGTACGCCCAAGGGAAAAAGGTATTGTATATGACCCAAGATCAAGCCGACAAGATAGACAAGCTCGCCAGGCAGTATGGCAAGATACTTGGTTTTGGAGGATGAAGAAGTAGAGCCAGACGACACTTGCCATGAGGAAAGAAAGGGAATTGCGGTAAAGAGGGGTATGAAATCAATGGACGCCCACGTCGGCCAGGCAGGAGTCCTAGGCCGAATAGTCGATTTGAAGCCCGACGGCAACAGCTTGTTTGCTTTGGCATTGCTGGCCTTTCTCATCCTTCTGATTGGGGCCCCGGTCGCAATGGTGATTCTCATGAGCCTACGCACGGGCTTTCCTGGAGAAGGAGGACCGCTCACTCTTGCCAATTTCATTGAGGCCTATTCAGACCTAGCCACTTACCAGGTCCTGATTAACACCCTGCTATTTTCTGTGGGGGCCGTCGCTGTGGCCCTCCTCTTTGCCGTCCCCTTAGTCTGGTTACTCATGCGCACCGACATTCCTTTTAAGAATACGTTTTACGTGTTTATGACGGTGGGGATCTTAATTCCCGTGTTTCTTCGCACGATCGCTTGGATTCTTTTGCTGAGTCCGAGGATCGGGTTGCTCAATCAATGGCTCCAACAAATCATCGGGTTGGATAAGCCGCCGCTAAGTCTCTATAACATCCCCGGCATGGCGTTCATTCAGGGGGTATCCTTTGTACCGGGCGCTTTTTTTATGCTGGCAGCGGCGTACCGCTCCATGGACCCATCATTGGAGGAGGCGGCTTACACGGCTGGGGTGGGCAAGCTCAGGACTTTCTTTAAGATAAACATCCCTATCACTTTACCGGCCATTGCCGCGGTGATGGTCTACCTCTTCATGACGGCCATCGCAGTCTTCGAGGTGCCAGCCATCATTGGACTCCCTGCAAGAATCCTGGTTTTAAGTTCGCTGATTTATACTTCGACTACCCCCGCAACGGGCTTGCCATCATACGGCATGGCAGGAGCTTACGGTGCTGTCATGCTTGCGTTGGGGTTGATCCTAGCCTATTTCTATGTCCGCCTGGTAAAACAGGGCAAGAAATACACAGTCATCACGGGGCGGGGCTACCGTCCAAAAGAAATCGCCTTGGGACGCTGGAAGTGGCCTGCAATCGCATTCGTCCTGCTCTACCTCTCCATGGAAGTCTTCATCCCGTTTCTCGTGCTGCTCTGGACATCGCTTTTGCCTCACTTACAGCTTCCATCGGCCGCTGCCTTGTCTACCATTACCATGAAAAACTACTTGAACATCCCTGACTATGCCGGGGCTCGGCCTTTTATCAACACCGCCATACTGATGTTCGGGGTGCCGACGGGCGCCATGATTCTGAGCGTTCTGATATCCTGGGTCGTGGTGAGAACTCAGGTAAACTTCCGCGGGCTTCTCGATACCGTGGCCTTTCTACCCCATGCCATGCCCAGCATTCTCCTTGCCGTGGGCTTGGGCTATCTGGGCTTGGCCTACAGGAATATTTTCCCCTTGTACGGAACGATTTTCATCATCATGATCGCCCACATCATCAACTGGATCGCTTACGGCACAAGAACGACCAACAGCGTCATGATCCAGGTGCACCGGGAGCTGGAAGAAGCCGGCAAAGTCTCCGGCGCTTCGACGCCGCGCGTTCTCTGGCGCATCATCCTGCCCTTAATCGCCGCCGGGGTTTTCAATAGCTGGATCTGGATCGGCATGCTCTCCTACCGTGAGGTAACCATGGCCTTGACCCTATTTACCCGCCATAGCGTGGTAGTCTCTACTATTGTCTTCCAGTTCTGGGGCAGTGGATGGATCCCTGAGGTATCCGCACTGGGAGTGGTCTTAATAATCTTTGCAGTCATTGTTGTGGGATCGCTTCGGATCGCTCTTTCCAGGCTTGGGGAGATTGGCTCGGCGTCGTAGTGGCAGCACTGTCTGGATACCTGTGTGCCTGTCTCCTGTGAGTGGTTATTTAATATGGTAAACGTAACTCGCACGTGATTCGAATCAAGGAACTACGAAAGCTATTCAAGACACGTTACGGCACCGTGGCGGCGCTGCAGGGGATAGACCTGGACGTCAACGAGGGAGAGTTTTGCGTCCTGCTGGGGCCCAGCGGTTGTGGGAAGACAACCACACTTCGCTGTGTGGCTGGTCTCGAGAAACCGGATAAGGGCGAGGTCGAGATCGGCGGCACGCTAGTTAGCTCTTCAGAGGCAGGTGTTTACGTCCCTACAGAAAAACGAGACATCGGCATGGTATTTCAGTCCTACGCTATATGGCCGCACATGAATGTGTCCCAAAACGTGTCCTTTCCCCTAACCCAAGGGCAAAGGCGGGTCCCTAAGAACCTCGTGGCTAAGAAAGTGCGTGAAGCGCTTGGTCTAGTCCAACTGAACGGTTTGGAAGACCGCCCGGCCACTGACTTAAGCGGCGGGCAACAGCAGCGGGTCGCCATGGCAAGGGCCATGGTGACCGAACCTAAGATCCTGCTTATGGACGAACCGCTGAGCAACTTGGATGCACGCTTACGTGAGCAAATGCGGATCGAGCTTAAAAAAATTACTAGGTCCATTGGCGTGACCACCCTCTACGTTACCCATGACCAGGCCGAGGCCTTGAGTCTCGGCGACAAGGTCTGCGTGATGAACGAGGGAGAGATTTTACAGATCGGCCATCCTCATGAGGTGTACTCCCATCCAGCGAATCTCTTCGTTGCCCAGTTTGTGGGCGAGATGAATTTCATCACGGGCAAGGTCACAGGCACAGGACAGGTTGATTCGCCGCTTGGAAGGCTCCGTTGCCCCGTACCTCCAGGCTGTCAAACCGGCAAGCAGGTAACGCTTGGCATTCGGCCTGAACATCTTACTCTTTTCCATCCTCCTAATCAGAATGCAGAAGCTGTCGAGGGAAGAATTATAACTAAAAACTATCTAGGGGATGCGGCCTTGCTCGAAGTTGAGGCGAAGGGCCTCAACCTCATGGTTAAGCTACCAGGTGACTCAGACTTCACTGTTGGGCAACAGGCCCTGATCGTTTTACCGCCTGACCGGTGGCATGTATATACTTAACATGGTAAAGGGATTCAGGGTTGAAGGCAGATTGAAAAGTGCAAATTGCAAATATCAAATTTTAAAATTTTCATTTTGCATTCTGCATTCTGCAATGCGCCAAAGGCTATAATAATAAAGGGTTTAAGGGTTAAATAAATGAAGGGAGGAAAATATGAGAAAGGTTATTCAGCCAAAGAAACTACAGGATCCACGACCAAGGTATTCTCAGGCGATCCAGACAGATACCGGCAAGTTGCTCTTCATAGCGGGGCAAACTGCGGTGGATGGACAAGGGAATATTGTGGGAAAGGGAGATATCGAAAAACAGGCGAGACAGGTTTTGGAAAATATCAAGACAATCCTTGAAGAAGCTGGGGGATCGTTCGAGAACCTCGTCAAGACCACCACCTACATCACAGATATTAAATACCGCGAAGGCCTCAACCGAGTCCGCAGAGAGTACTATAAAGAGACACCACCGACCAGCACGCTCGTTGTAGTAAAGGGTCTGGCGAACGAAGGCTACATGCTGGAAATCGAAGGGATCGCGGTTTTATAAGAGATAGGCAACAGGTGTGTACGACCGCGGACCGGTGACAGCTGACCGGTCTACCGTCTTCGGTCTCCTGTCATTCCGCAATGAAGGTCACGATTCTAGACGACTACCAGCATGCCTTTGAAGGCTCTCCGGCCATAGAACGCTTGCGGCAGAAGGCTGAGGTGCAAATCCTCAATGAGAAATTCGCCTCAGAAAAAGCGCTCATTCGTGCCCTTGGGGGGTCCCAGGCTATCATACCGATTCGTGAACGGACACACTTCCCGGCCCACTTACTTAAAGCTTTGCCGGATCTTGAAATCATCGCTCAGACCGGAAACCATGCCTACCACATAGACATCGAGGCCGCCACGCACGCGGGGATTCTTGTCACTATGGCGCCGGGCGGTTCCGGCGTGACAGAACTAACAATAGGTCTGATGATCGCTGTCATGCGCCGCATCCCGCAGAGTGATCGGTCTATGAGGCAGGGGGAGTGGCCTCTTGTCCTTGGCAGGGTCCTCAAGGGGAAAACTTTGGGAATTCTAGGCCTGGGGAAGGTAGGCTCTGAAGTCGCACGGATTGCCCAGGCCTTCAGCATGAAGGTCATTGCCTGGGGTCCCACTCTAACAAAGGAGCGCGCTGAGAAGGCCCAAGTGACTTATATGGCCTTAGAGGAGGCTCTGAAAAACGCCGACGTGGTTTCGGTTCATCTTAAACTTTCCGATCAAAGCAAAGGGCTCCTTAACGAGGCGCGCCTCCGTCTTATGAAAAAGTCGGCCTATCTGGTGAACACCGCACGGGGAGCCATTGTCGATGAGAAGGCTCTCGTAGAACTCTTAAAGGAAAATTCCATAGCCGGAGCTGCCCTGGATGTCTTCGTGGAGGAACCCTTGCCGTCGAACCACCCTTTACTTCAACTCGACAACGTCGTCCTTACTCCCCACCTTGGCTGGCCAACGGATGGTGGTTTTCGAGGCTTTGCGGAAAATGCCGTGCAAAACATTCTCGACTACATGGAAGGAAAACTCACGCGCGTAGTCAACCCGCAAGCCCTAGAAAAGAGAAGAGCGCGATGAGAGACTAAGTCAATGCGTCCCTAACTCTTTTTTCCAAAGACCCAGTCGATAAAGCCCTCTTTCTCAAGCTCGCGAACAACACTGTCATCAATGAGGTCATCAACCGTCACTTTGCTTCCGGGACTTTGCTTGAGGGCCTGCTCAAGCTGGATTTTCATGCCCCCTCGGGTGGTATAGGGGACGCGCTCCATGAGTTTCGCAGTTGACCTGTAAGCATCTTCCAAATAGGCCTTATTGGCTCCGCGCAGGTATTTGGCAACGATCCTCTGCGCTCCTTCTTTGTTAGTCTTAAAGTAATGAGCGGCCTCAACCAGGGCCATGACAACCCTCTTCACCGTATCCCGCTTTTTGGCCAGGTAACTTTTGGTCGTGACTGCGCATATGAATGGAAGCGGATAGGGCTTTTCTAGGTCAGCCATATTGGCCAAAATCCTGTGCGGCAATCCCCCCGGGATGAGATGAACATTCCCTGGTGGAGAGGGAAATCCGGCTATGACCCCGCGGCTAAAGCCTGCAGCTCTTTCCGAGGCTCCCCCGACCTGGAGAATTTTGACATCCTCCATAGGCTTCAGGCCTATTCCTTTCAGGAGTTCTCTCGCAGCCACATCCGACACGCTGCCAAACCTGCTGATCCCTATAGATTTGCCTCTGAGATCTTCGGGTGACTTGATCGAATCTAGAACCACAAGCTCGTAGGCCAAGGTGTTGATAAAACAGGCTACGCTAACCAGGTCGCCCCCACGGACAGCGGCAAAGGCCACACCACTTCCGGCGGCATTCCCAACCTGAACATCCTGGGCCAAAATCGCCGCAACGCTAATGGTCGTGCTCCCAATGTAAACCACCTCCGCATCCAGTCCGTTCTTTTTGTAAAAGCCTGCATCTTGAGCCACGTTCCATACCGACGAGTTAAGGGTGTCTGTAGAGCTATAGGCGAGCCGAACCTTTTCCTGTGATTGTGAGGCCTTCCAAGGAATAACGATCAGAGTAAGCAATAAGGTTAAAAAGAGAGTAGCGTGGCAGGATTTTATGTTTCTCATGGATCCTCCTTAGTAGAACTTAAGCCTTTTTTCACCTGTTCTGTTTCCCCTGTAGCTAGTGGTATGTCTCTAAAATACCTTTACAACGATTTACCTTTTCCGTTCGCCCTGAGCAAGTCGAAGGGTGAATCTTTTCAACGTCTTTTTCTTCGTGGTTCGACAAGCCTGTCCTGAGCACCGTTCGTTCCTTCGACGCGCTCAGGACGAACGGTGGCGAAGGGCTCACCACGAACGGTGAGTAAAGCTTTTTATGAGACACTAGACTAGTGGAGAGCTTAATCCCTTACCCGAAGCCTTGTCAATTATAAGTAAGGGAGGATGGTGGTAGACCTCAAGGCTGTTGGCGATAGAAGAGATCAATAGAAAGGCGGTCCCTAGCAAAAAGGGTTTCAAGGGCTCTGGAAGTCATGTACCTCCGGCAAAGCCGGAGGCTTGATTTGTGAACCGCTCAAAGCGGTCTGGCCAGCTTGCGCTGGCTTTAACATTCACAATCCGCTTTACTTCCTCTCCCTCGATGGGAGAGG
>JAHFAO010000271.1 GCA_023250515.1 Deltaproteobacteria bacterium
GCGGACTAACGTGTTCTCTGCGGTATATTCGTAGATGATAAACTCTCCGGTGGCCTTGTGGGTCTTACGAGTTAAATTCCCATTGTTGTCGTAAGTATAACGGAAGGGGCTATCCTCTGTGAGTTGGTTGCCAGCATTGAAGGTAGAGGGGCCATTCTGATTAGAGTTCTCTCTATTGCCCACAGAATCATAGATGTAAGTTTCCAATGGGTTCGACGGCAGCGGGTTTACCGCCTGGACCAGCCGATTCAAAGTATCGTAGGTGTAACTGTAGGTGCCGTTACGGTCTACCTTGGTTAATCTGTTCCCTACCTTGTCATAGGTATATAGGTATAGCTGAAGGAGTTAATAATTGTTGTGCCCAGTTGATGGGTCACCTTTATGAGCGAGGTTGTCAAGTTCTTAGTTGAAATTTTCCTGAGTGACTCCTGCCTGAGTTTCATCACGCCGCCGATCTTAGCTTGCGACCTTCTGCCTGTTCTGCCTCAATAGCTGCCACCACCTGCTTGATGGCCGCGTATCCCTTGACCCTCTTGAATCCCTGCTCACAGTGAAGAAGCACCGCTCCCAACCACCGCTGAGCCATCCGACTCCCACGATACCGCTTGAGGTTCCCTTCACAGTCCCTGGCCGTAGAGAACATGCTCTCAATCGGATTGGTCGAATGAAGTGTCTTTCTCAATAAGGCGGGCACCTTCAGCCGATGAAGGGTCAGGATCTCCTCCAAGGCCTCCTTAAGCGACTCAGCCGCCGATTCATTGAGCTGCCTCAGCCACTGCTCAAAGTCCTTGAGCATCCTCTTGGCATCGGCGTAACTGTTCTGCTCCAGCGCCGCTCGAAACCGTCGATGGGCCTCTTTCCTCCACCGCTTGGCCAGATGGCGCTGAATGTTGCGGTCCTTGTGGATCGTACACCTCTGGTGCATCAGCCCGCTGCCTAAGCGTTGCCTCAAAGCCTTGATGATCCCCTTGCCACCATCGGTGACAAAGAGGATCCGCTTCGATAAAACTAACCCTCGGCTCTCTAACTCCGAAAAAAGCTCCTCACAGATCTCATGATTCTCTGTCGCCCCCTGCCAAAACCCCAATACCCGCTTCCTTCCCGCCAAGTCTATCCCCAAGGCTACCATGAATGCTTGCCCACCCCGATGAATCGTGTCGATAAACAGCGCAAAGGGATCAAATCCCTTTAGACTCCTCTCCCTAAACTCCTTAAGCTTCTTCGCCGTCACCTCCACTATGTGCCGCGATACCGAACTCGCCGATACCCCAAACGCCTGGCCTGCCTCTACCAACGTCTCCCGATACCGGCGCCCAGAAAGCCCCCGAAGCACCTTGCCCAAAAGCTCCTCTGAAAACCCGTCCCGCTCCCTAAGTTTACGATACGTCCCTAGCGCCATCTCCCCCTCGGGACCCCGAAGCCGGGGACGCACCACCCGAAGCTTTCGATCCCCTACAAACATCGACCCCGCCTGACTCGCCCACTTCTGGATCTCTGAACTGTACGGATGATAATCCGGCCCTGCCATTTCCTCCCGCTCTATGTACATGATCGCTTCCGCTACCATCCGACCCAACTCCAAACTCAACCCGTCTATCCCATGCTTGCCCTGTACCAGGATCTGTCCCATCCGCTCTACCAGCCATCGCCTCCCGTCAATCTCCTGAAACAATCGGGTTGCCTTTTTCCTCCTAATGGTGTCTTCTCTCATGTGAGTGGCTCCTTTCTTTTTGCTCAACCGTGGATTGTTCCACGGTGGAGCCACTCATTCAAATTTCAACTAACTTCAGTATAACCTCGCTGAAAGCTTGGCAATACGGAAGGCAGAAGACGGTCGCCCAAACCAAGATTCAGCAATAGCATCGCGCGCTGTTCAGTTTTCCAGTTTGCTCAGACAGTTCGAGGATAAAGTTTTTTCCAACCTTGTAGTGAAAAAAACTTCATAATCCTTTTCATTTCTCAATGCAAGAAAAAAATACGAAAAATTTTTCCCCTCTCGGCACGAAGCAAGCTTGACACACATCCAGTCGGGTGTTAGTGGATTTTTACCTATGACCGCGACGAAATCGCGAGCGTTCTTCAAGCGGGCGCAGAAAACAATTCCCGGCGGCGTCAACAGTCCAGTGCGCGCATGGAAAGCCGTCGGCGAGTCTCCCCGCTTTATCCTGCGCGGGAAGGGAGCCCATGTCTTCGACGTCGATGGGAGGTCGTACCTGGACTTCGTTGGCTCTTGGGGCCCGCTCATATTAGGCCATGCCCATGCTAAAGTTGTGGCGGCGCTGAAAAAGATTGTCGAGAGAGGTACGACATTCGGCGCGCCGACTCCTGGCGAGGTGGAGTTGGCAGAGTTGGTTTGCGAGCGCATCGCTTCCATTGAGAAACTGCGGCTGGTCAGTTCAGGCACTGAAGCGACGATGAGCACGATTCGTCTGGCGCGGGCCTTTACGAAACGCAACAAAATCATTAAGTTCGATGGCTGCTACCATGGCCACGTGGATGGGTTGTTGGTCCGGGCAGGCTCGGGTCCCGCGACTCTAGCGCTGCCAGATAGCCCTGGGGTGCCTCCCGGTTTTACGGCGGAAACGGTCGTGGCCCCGTTTAATAATGTAGCTGCCGTGGAAGCCGTCTTTCAGAAATATTCCGACACCATTGCTGCGGTGATCGTCGAGCCCGTCTGTGGCAATATGGGTGTCATCCCGCCCACAGCGGAATTTCTGCCGGCACTGAGAGAGCTGACGCGCAGGCAAGGAGCGCTTTTAGTCTTCGATGAGGTGATCACCGGTTTTCGTCTCTCTCCAGGAGGGGCACAAGAGCTCTATGGGGTTACACCCGATCTGACCTGCTTGGGCAAGATATTGGGTGGGGGATTGCCGCTGGGGGCGTTCGGAGGCAGGAAGGAGATCATGGATCTCTTAGCCCCGCAAGGTCCGGTGTACCAAGCTGGAACGCTTTCCGGCAATCCGTTGGCAGTCACTGCCGGCCTGGTAACCCTAAGGGTGCTCTCACGTTCTGGGCTCTACAAGAAGCTTGAGGAGAAGGGTAGGAAGCTTCAGGCGGGTTTTGAGACAATTCTCAAAGAGTACCACCTTCAGGGCGTGGTTAACCGGGTCGGTTCCATGCTGACGCTCTTTTTTGGTGTGGAGCGGGTGCGCAATGCCGCCGAGGCGCGCTGCTGCGACAGGGCTCGCTTCGCCCGTTTTTTCCACGGCATGCTGGAGCGTGGAATTTACTTTCCTCCCTCTCCCTTTGAGGCGGCCTTTGTTTCCCTTGCCCATGAGCGGCGGGAGCTGGAAAAGGCCATCGAGGCCTTTGCGCACTGGGCGCGCAGGGAGGGTAAAGGTTGACCCCGCGCCGTTTCCCGTGATAAGGAA
>JAHFAO010000125.1 GCA_023250515.1 Deltaproteobacteria bacterium
ATGGCGAGAAGCTCGGCAAGTTCTCCCAGAGCCTTAAATCCTGCCTCCCTCCGCCCTACGCAGTCGGCGATCATGACAGGCGCCCTAGCCTCTAGGAGCCAGCGGATCGTCTTCTCAAACCCCTCCTCCGGCGCCTGGATGGGAAGAGGCGCTGGATAGCGATCCAGAGAAGGAAAGGGAATCTCGCCGTCGAGCTTCTTCTCCTGGACATCTCCGTCGTAGCAAAGATAGACCGGACCCATAGGATCAGTGGTGGCCAAACGATAGGCCCGGATAAAGGAATCAGCCACCGCCTCTACGCTTCCGGGTTGGTCGTCCCACTTGACAAAATCCCGCACCAGGTTCCCCTGAACCAGCGCGGTATGGACCCAGTCAATCCAGGGCCTCCGATGCGCAGTATCCATCGGCCCCGTTCCCCCCATCACAATCACCGGCAAGCGATCACACCACGCATTGTAGATCGCCATGGAGGCATGTTGCAGTCCCACGATATTATGAACCGCTGCCGCCATCGGCTTACCCCTGGCCCTGGCATAGCCTTGGGCCAAGGCAACTGTAATCTCCTCGTGAGTGCAGGTAATAACCTCCGGCATGTGATTGCCGCCGTAGTTGACCAGAGAATCATGCAAACCGCGAAAAGTGGCCCCAGGGTTCAGGGCGACGTACTCCACTTCAAAGGCTTTGAGCAGATCAACTATCACATCCGACCCGTACTGGGGTCGAGGCATCTCGGCAATTCTCGCTGCTTTACTCATAGACGACTCCTTTATAGAGATCTTGTTCTTTGACTAACTTCGGAGGAACAATAGTCCAAGTAGGGGGTCGCTGGCAAGAGCCTTGCTGCGAAAAGTGTGGCTGGTAAGAAGACTCACTTTGCCGAGGAGAGTTAGGGCGTTGAGAACTGTTATACCTTCGGAACTTCCATGCCACGCTGTACCGCTGGGCGGGAAGAGATAGTGTCGAACCAACGCTTCACATTGGGAAATTCTTCCAGGCTGACGCTGTGCCATTCGTAGCGGGCAACCCAGGGATAGGTGGCAATATCGCCAATCGAGTATTCACCAGCGAGGAATTCCCGTTCGCCCAGACGTTTTTCCATAACACCGTACAGCCGCTTTGTTTCTTTATGGAAGCGCTCGATGGCGTAAGGGATTTTCTCCGACGCGGACCGCATGAAGTGATGGGCCTGGCCAAACATCGGCCCGACTCCTCCCATCTGGAACATGAGCCACTTGATGACCTCGTAGCGGGAGCGCACTTCCCTTGGCATCAGCTTGCTTGTTTTTTCCGCGAGATACATCAAGATCGCCCCCGACTCAAAAAGACTATAAGGCTTCCCCTCCGGCCCGTCCCGATCCACAATCGCCGGGATCTTATTATTTGGGCTAATGGAAAGGAACTCGAGCTTGAACTGTTCGCCCTTGGTGATATCGACCGGGTGGACCTCATAAGGCAGGCCCACCTCCTCTAGCATAACGGATACTTTGCGCCCATTCGGCGTTTTCCAGGTACAAAGATCGATCATGGTTTAGATCCTCTCGCTTTCTTTGCGGTTGTGTCTTTCAACAGCCTGACAGAATCTGACCTATGAAAATTTTATCGACTTAATGACCTCGTCTTGACGTTTCCATTCTTCATCCGTGGTGTAGGAAGTAATAAAAAGTAAGGCATATCCTTTCATGATAGTGACATAATACTTTTGTTTTACCAACAATGATGCCGTCTTCATCTCTACTTCCATCACATGGAAACTCAATCTGCTTATAGATTCTGAATAGGTATCTTTCGCAAAAGTATATTTAATTTGTGCTCTCTCCATCAATTGTTTGGCATGGAAAAAATAATCCCTGCCGCTTGTGATCCCTGGGAGATGGCTGATCCTCTCGGCCACGATAACAAATGCCGGATTATAATCTACGGGTGTCCCAAGGGGGTGTTGAAACATGGTCAGTAGGTTGACGGTATGGAGCTCCGACGCGTCGATAAGTTCTTTTAAACTACCTTCATTTCCGGCAGCTAACTTCTTGCCTCGCTCCATTATCATTTTCTTTGTTTCATTATCCTGGACTTGCCACTTTTCCGGGATCTTCAGGCTAAATCCAAAATACTTGTTCTTATAAATGGAACCTTCGATCGTACCGAGATCGATCTTGGCATCCTGCTTCTTGCCGCAACTAGCTACGACAACAAATGCAAACAATCCTATTGACCACAAGGCCAAATGCTTTGTCTTTCTCATTCCCAATACCACCTAACAGCTTTCCTTTCCGAGCGCAGGGGGATTGACACTATGAATATACTACCCTATAGCATTAACCAATCTAGGTGCACGAAGCAAATTCTGGCTATGGCTTGAGAGGAGTTCTTTCATGGAAAAGGCTAGGCTCATGGAGATAATAGACCAAGATCGCGAAGAGCTAGTGGATCTTTGTCTTAAGCTGGGCAACACCCCCAGCCCCCATGGAAAGGAAAGAAGAGTCGGAGAGGCAGTCATCGATTGGTTTAAGAGGAACGGCATCGACGGATTTCTACAGTCCATAACCGAAGAGAGTGTCAATGCTATCGGAGTAATCCCTGGAAGCGGTAACGGGACAAGTCTCATCCTCAACGCCCACATGGACACAGGGCCTGAACTCAGGCCGGACGCCACAGAGGCGGAAAAGAAAATCGAAACCGCCTGGACTGAAGGGGATCTCATCTTCGGCAAGGGTGTGATCAATGACAAGGCACAGTTATGTGCCTTCATGATAGCTGCGAGGGCTATCAAGAAGGCCGGCGTTCAACTGAAGGGGGACCTGACCATCACTGGGGTTGCCTTCGAGACCGGGAGCCCTTCGGTAGACGAGACGCAAGGCATCAACTATCCCGGGGAAGGTTTTGGCACGAAATGGCTGGTCGATAGGGGAGTGACTGCTGATTATGCCCTTGTCGGCGAGACCTCGGGTTTCGGTGTGGTCAAGGCCGAATGTGGCGCCGCGTGGCTTAAAATACGCGTGAAGGGAAGAGAGCTATACACCCCAAGGCTTGAACGGGGCTCTTCTCTTAAGGAACATCCCAACGCTTTCTTAAAGATGGCCCACGTCATCCTGGCCCTTGAGGATTGGGCTATTAAGTACGAGCAGAGAGAGAGGCACGAGTTCCCCGGAGGAGCGATCATTCCCAAGGCGCAGGTGGTCGACGTGCGGGGAGCTGGAGGTGATTGTAATGTGTATCTTGATGTGAGGCTGGTGCCAAGCAAAAACCCCCGAGCTATCAAAAGGGAGCTTGAGGAGCTTATCAGTGCCTTAGGCCTGGACTGTGATGTCTCTGTTTTCCAATATTCACGGGGCTACATAGCAAGGAACGCGGAGCCATTGGTATCGGCTATTGAAGACGCCCATCGATTTGTTTTTGGTGCGGCGCCCCCCACTCCTCCTTCCGCAGAGACCAGCATGTGGCGCGACCTGAACGTATTTAACGAGGCCGGAGTCCCCTCGGTATGCTATGGTCCACCGAGACAGAAGGAGGCTATGAGCGGGGCGCAAAACCGCGCCATGAAGATCTCAGACTTGGTTAAGGCTACAAAGGTCTATGCCCTTACCATTTTATCCGTGTGCGGGGGAGATGGGGCTTGATGCTGCCGCGAAACCTGCGCAGCGCGTGATCTAGGAAAGACCTTGCCCTGCCACCGAATGTCGTTATAAGCTGACTGCCATTAGTAACCACGAACTAGGAGGTTCCCCATGAGGCTTCTCCACACCATGATTCGGGTCAACGACCTGGATGAGTCTCTCAAATTCTATTGTGACGTTTTGGGCATGAAACTCCTGAGAAAAAAAGACTATCCGTCAGGTCGCTTTACCCTAGCCTTCGTGGGGTATGGCTCTGAGTCCGAAACGGCTGTCATCGAGCTGACCTATAACTGGGACACACACGAATACGATCTGGGAAATGCCTTTGGACATATCGCCCTCGGCGTAGAGGATATCTACCAAACCTGCGAGGCCCTGCGCCGCAAAGGGGCCAAGATTGTGCGCGAGCCGGGCCCGATGAAGCACGGGGGCTCTGAGATCGCCTTCATCGAAGACCCGAATGGCTATAAGATAGAACTCATCAATCTTAAATCTTAAGCAATCCGTTGTCAGAGAGAACAAGAAACGTCGGCGTTATCGGACTCGGGGTCATGGGGTTCGACATCGCCTTTCTCTACGCGCTCAAGGGCTATCCGACAATAGCCTATGACGCCAGTGGCGCTGTGGTGCAGTCCTTTGCCGCCCGGATGGAAAATACCATCGAGAACCTGAAAAAGAGAAAAAGGATTTCCGAGGCCGAGGCGGAAAATATCCGCAAAGGATTGAAGGTCGCTTCCAATCTCGATGATATGGTGGCGCTAGATCTTATCACGGAGGCTGTCGTTGAAGTCGAGAAGACCAAGCGATCGGTATATGAGGGTCTTAAGGGGAGCGGATTTACCGGCATCATCACGACAAACACTTCCTCGCTGCCACGCAAAACGTTGCTTGCTGGCGAGAGCTATTATCCCGAAAAGTTTGCCACCACCCATTTTTTCAACCCGGTCCTCTACACGCAGATGGTGGAGGTGGTCAAAGGAGATATGGCCGAGACCCACTTTGGCGAGATCCTATCATTTCTTACCAGCCTGGGCAGAAACCCCATCGAAACGCAGGACATCTCCGGATTCGTCTCCAACAGTGTTCTCATGTACTATGCCATCATGGCCCTGAAATTGTTAGAAAACGGGGCCCGGTTCGAGGAGGTCGACGGCGCTGCGAGGACATTAGGCCTTTTGCCTCCTTTCTTCAGCTTCGACAGGTGGAGACCCTCGATTTTGGAAGATGTTACCCGCGTGATGTTTGAAAAAAGGGGTGATGAGTTCTTAAGGTCCTCCAGTCTGCTACCTGTTCTCGCTCAAAAGAATCCCAGCTTTTACCTGGGACAGGAACCTAACGCCGAGATATACGGATTGGTGGATGTGCCCAGCCGTGCCCTGGACGAATCAACCATCAAGATGGGGTTAAAGGCGTCTCTCTATGCAGGAGCGACCAGGGTCGCCGAATTAGGAGAGGACACAGTTAAAGTAGATTTCATCTGCGTAGAGGGGCTCAAGCTGCCTTGGCCTCCTTTAAAAGAGATCGACAGGATTGGAACCGGGGAGATCGTGGAAGAAATAAATAGAACCAACCAAATGATGGCAGATTCCAGATTGAGGCCACCCCGGATCCTGGTCGATATGGTTAGGAAGAACCAGACCTTTTACAAAGATGGCCAAGCCAATCCCTGGCTCTCCTCTTACCGAGAGAGGGACAAACCCCATGCGAGCCATTGACGTTCATGTCCATCCGAGCGGCCGTGGCCTCGACAGTGATGCCTATGCTTACTTCAAGAGAGAACTTAAGGACCTGCCCGGTACAGAGGAAGAGTTTGCTGTCCTTTTTTCCAAGAACCAGGTTAAGGCTTTGCTCATCGGCTGGCACCCATCCACCGTGAAGGAGGGAACCCGAAACACTAACGAATACGTCATTGACCTCGTTGCCAAGTACCCGGAGGCGTTCGCAGGAGTGCTCGCCTCTCTTGATATGGGAGCTGAGAATTTGGATGAGATCGCCAAGCAGGCTGAAGAGCTGCTGAAGAATCCCAAAGTCAAAGGGTTTAAATTCCATCCGCCCGACCAAGCTTTCTATCCCAACGACAGAAAATATTACAGGTTGTGGGAAGTATTGGAGGCCGGAAAAAAGCCTGTCATGTTCCACACCGGATTCACAGTCCTGGGCGCGGATACCGACGGCGGCAAGGGCATCGCTCTGGATTACGGCCGTCCCATCCATCTCGATATGCTCGCCAAGGATTTTCCACGAATGAAGATTGTCGCGGCCCATCCGGGCTGGCCGTGGCAGGAGGAACTCCTTGGCGTGCTCACTCATAAGAAGAATATCTACGTGGACACCTCCGGCTATTTGGCCGAGCAGCTTCCGGAGATTTTTCAAAGGGCGATAAAGAGTAGACTACAAGACAAGGCGCTCTTCGGCACGGATTTTCCTTACATAGACTTACAAAAGGCGCTGAATAGTTTTGAAAAGCTGGGTCTAAAGGACGCTGTAAAGGAAAAGATATCCTATTCGAATGCCGAGGCTCTTTTTGGACTTTAATTGAGGGGCGATGGAACTTTTTGCCCGTGCCAATGCCTTCGTGCTGAGAGGAAACATTTAAATGGCCGATTTGGTGCGAAGGGAAAGAACAGCCTCGCAGGTTTACCTGGAAGTGGCGGCGGCTCACGGGGTCGAACATATCTTTGGACTTCCAGGGACGAGCGGCCAGGAGTTTCTCGGAACTATCGCCGAGCAGGAGAAGATCCGCTTTATCCTGGCGCTCCATGAGACCTGCGTGGTCTCGATGGCTGACGGCTACGCGCGCGTCTCCGGTCGCCCGACGCTGGCTCAGGTGAGCACCCTTCCAGGAACTGCAAACTCAGTCGGGGCCCTCTACGACGCCTACCGAGACAGATCTCCTGTGATCATCACCTCCACCCACGTGGACACACGGATTACCGGGCGCGATAGTCATACAGAGGGCCGCGACCTAGTAGAGCTGACGCGGCAATTCACCAAGTGGAGTTGGGAGGTTCCTAGATCGGACCGGATCACGGAGGCATTGCATAGGGCCTTCAAAGTGGCCTCTACTCCTCCCAAGGGACCAGTCTACCTTTCCCTGCCAAGTAATCTGTTGGCCGAGCCGGTGACAGGCGAAATTCCTGAGACCGGGCGTCTCCATATCATTCCTCGAATGGCGGCCGATCCGGAGGCGCTAAAAGAGGCAGCTCGCTTATTGACAGAGGCGAAACGGCCTTTGATTGTGGCCGGGAGCGGCGTGGCGACATCCGGCGCCATAAACGAGCTGATCAGGCTAGCGGAGATGGTGGCTGCTCCTGTGGTCATGGAGCCGCGTTACTCTTTTCTCAGCTTTCCGACAAGCCACCCCTTAAGCCTCCAGATTCCTGAGCGCCAGGTCACCTTCAGACTTCCGGTCTGGGGGGAACCGGATCTGATTTTTGCTGTTGGCTGCCGATTGATCCGTGAATACCGCTACCTCTCGGAGCCGGCCATCAAACCGGAGACACGGTGCGTCCATATTGAGGAAGACCCCTGGGAAATTGGCAAGGTTTTTCCCGTGGACTTGGGCATCGTGGCGGATGCCAAAAGCGCCCTAAGCTCGCTTATCGAGATCTGCCCTGCTTACTTAAGCGAGTCCAACGGGGAACACAAGGCAGAGCGCCTTGATTGTCTCAACAAGGCTAAGGAAGAAGCAGAGAGGCAATTGCAAGTTAGGGTGCGCGAAGGGTGGGATGAGACTCCGATCAATCCTGCTCGCCTCGTACGGGAAATGGACCAGCTTTTGGGAAGCGATCTCTTGGTCGTCAATGAAAGCCCGACCACAAAAGAGATCCTCATGTCGAATTTCCGATTCACGCCCGGGCGCTCCTATTTCTCTAACTCCTCCGGTGGATACCTAGGATGGGGGTTAGGAGCGGGAATCGGCGCCCAGCTCGCTTCTCCGAACCGGCAGGTTGTCGCCTGCCTAGGTGATGGAAGCACCATGTTCGGTATCCAGGGTCTTTGGACCCTGGCCAAGTACCGCGTTCCCCTCCTGGTGATCGTATTCAACAACCGTGCTTACCAGGCGGTCAAGAATCAGTTTAGCGGAGCCGAGGAACGGATCAGCCTGGCCGGGCAAATCGGAGCTGATCTGGTGGGCCCTGACCTCAATTTTGCCAGACTGGCTCAGTGCTTCGGTATCTTCGGTCAAAGAGTGGAGCGGCCGGAGGAGATTGGAGCGGCGCTCAAACGTGCCGTGGAGGAACCCGGCCCAGCCGTTTTAGATGTTGTCATTAGTCAAAAGAGCAGAAAAGACTGAAGGGGGTTTGGATATGAAGACAGATAGTTGGCAGGCTTTTAAAAATGCCTCTCTCGGCGCGGACAACGACGCTTATGAAATTATCGCAAGGTTAGACCCGGAATATTTCGAGTACCTAAAGGGGCTTTTTGTGGATGCCACGTTTGGTCGCGAAGGGGAACTGCCGCGCAAGACAAAAGAGCTAATCATGGTGGGGATCACCTGCGCGCTGCGGCTCCCCCGAGGCATTCGGATCCATATACAGAGGGCGCTGAACGTAGGCGCGACGCCCAGAGAAGTTCTCGAGGCGATGCAAGTCTCGGTGATTCCCGGCGGGACGCCCGGGTTATGGCAGGGGGTAGAGACACTACAGGAGATTTTAAAGGCAAGGGGGCAGGAATTTAAATGAGCGATCCTCAGCCTGGACCGCTGGATGGGATTCGGGTCCTGGATCTGACGCGGGTATTGGCCGGCCCTTATTGTACGATGTTTCTCGGCGACTTGGGCGCAGATGTCCTTAAGGTAGAACAGCCCGAAGTCGGTGATGACACTCGTGGTTGGGGCCCTCCCTTCGTAGGGGGTGAGAGCGCTTACTTCCTCTGCGTCAACCGCAACAAGAAAAGCCTCACCCTCGACCTCAAATCCGATCAGGGGGTTAGCCTGCTGCGACGGTTGGCGGCGGTTGCAGATGTTCTCGTTGAGAACTTTCGGCCGGGGACGATGGACAAACTAGGCTTGGGGGAAACAGAGCTACGCGCCCTCAACCCTCGCCTGATCTACGCGTCGCTTTCCGCGTTTGGATCGGATGGGCCGATGAGGGACTGGCCCGGGTACGATCTCATCGTCCAGGCCTGGGGAGGGTTGATGAGCATAACCGGGATGCCCGACGGTCAGCCGACAAAGGTAGGGGTTGCCATTATTGACATTGTAGCCGGACTGATGCTCGGAAAGGCTATCGTCGCGGCACTCTTCGCTCGTGAACGAAGTGGAACGGGTCAGAAGATCGAGACATCGCTTCTTGAGGCTGAGGTAGCCTGCTTGATCAATGTTGGGAGCAACTATCTTGTTGGCGGAGGCATCCCCGCTCGTTGGGGAAACGCCCATCCGAGTATTGTCCCTTACCAGAGTTTTAAGACCCGAGACGGTTATTTGGTTGTCGGCGTCGCCAGTGAAGGGATCTGGCGCCGTTTCTGTCAAACTATCGAGATGCCTGAGTTGGCCGATGATCCCCGGTTTGAGAAAAACTCGCAGCGGGTCGAGCATAGAGAGGTTCTGATCCGTATCCTCACAGACATCTTCCTTAACCGCGACACCGATGCTTGGATGGCTCTCCTAAGCGAGGCAGCCATCCCTTGCGCCCCGGTTCAAACCATCGATCAGGTCTTTAGCGCGCCGCAGGTCCTACAGAGGGAGATGCTCGTGGAGGTTCAGCATCCCTCAGCCGGGACTGTGCGCATGGCTGGGCTCCCAGTGAAGTTTTCGACCACGTCGGCTTCTATCCGGCTGCCGCCGCCGCTACTCGGGCAGCATACGGAAGAGGTCTTAGAAACGTGGCTTGGAATGGGTCGTGAAGAGATAGACCATCTTAAAAAAAAGAGCGTGGTATGATTTCGTTACTCGTTATTCGTATACTCGTCGATTCGTTACTCGTGTAATCGCCCGGTGACGTGGTGGTGGACGAATAACGATTCAACCAATAACGAGTAACGAAGAACCCCTTAGGGAGATAAAATGCAGAAGGGCATCACTTTTGAGGGCTTTCACCCGGGCGATCGGTTTGTGACGGGCAGGCGAACGGTTACCGAGAGCGACATCATCCAGTTCGTTTGTCTTGTAGGTCTCTTTGAACCGCTATTCATCGACGCCGAGTACATCCG
>JAHFAO010000126.1 GCA_023250515.1 Deltaproteobacteria bacterium
TCGTGAACCGCAGCCTGAATATGTTCACGCTCATAGCCATCGGCGTCGGGACCGCTTACGTTTACAGCGTCTTTGCCGCGCTTTTTCCTGGTCTTTTCCCGGAATCGTTCCGCGGGCACGGAGGTGAAGTAGGGGTCTACTTTGATGCCGCTGCCGTCATCACAACCTTGGTGCTGCTGGGTCAAGTGCTTGAGCTGCGCGCGCGCAGCCGCACAAGCAGCGCAATCAAGGCCTTGCTTGGACTAACCCCCAAGACCGCCCGCTTGATTCGGGACGATGGTAGCGAAGAGGATATTCCCTTGGATCGCCTTAACCCCGGAGATCGTCTGCGAGTTCGCCCCGGAGAAAAAGTTCCAGTTGACGGCGTGCTCCTAGAAGGCTCGACGTCTGTGGACGAGTCCATGGTCACCGGCGAGCCGATTCCAGTTGAAAAGACCGAGGGTAGCAAGGTTACCGGCGGCACTGTCAATGGGACAGGGAGTTTTGTAATGAGGGCGGAGCGTGTGGGGAGCGACACGCTTCTTGCCCAGATCGTGCGCATGGTGAGCGAAGCTCAACGCAGCCGTGCTCCGATTCAAAAGCTCGCCGATGTCGTATCCGGTTACTTTGTCCCAGCGGTGGTCCTGATTGCGATCATCACCTTTATCGTCTGGAGCATGCTCGGTCCCGAGCCGCGTATGGCTTACGCTCTCCTCAACGCCGTGGCGGTGCTCATTATCGCTTGCCCCTGCGCGTTGGGGTTAGCTACTCCCATGTCCATTATGGTTGGGACAGGTCGCGGCGCCACTGCTGGAGTCCTCATTAAGAACGCTGAGGCCCTGGAGGTTTTGGAGAAGGTGGACACCCTGATCGTGGACAAGACAGGAACGCTTACCGAGGGCAAGCCGCAGATGACCTCTATTATCTCGGTCAACGAAGGGGGCGAGTCGGAGCTTCTCCGATTAGCCGCGAGCCTTGAACGTAGCAGTGAGCACCCTCTGGCCGCTGCGGTTCTATCTGCTGCGCAGCAAAGGGGGCTAAGACTTTCGGATACTGGGAATTTTCAGTCTGTGACGGGGAAAGGAATTTTCGGATCTGTAGATGGGAAGAGAGTTGCGCTGGGCAATCAAAAGTTGCTCGATGATCTGGGCGTAAGATCGAACAGCCTGCTGGATCGGGCGGAGAAGCTGCGACAAGACGGACAGACGGTGATGTTTGTTGTGATTGGAGACAGCGTCGCGGGATTGCTCGGCGTGGCCGACCCTATCAAGCAGTCCACTCCGGAAGCGATTCGTCTGTTGCACGAAGATCGGATACGTATCGTCATGCTTACTGGAGACAGTCGCACGACGGCCGAGGCGGTGGCAAGGAAGCTCGGAATTGACGAATTTCAGGCAGAGGTATTGCCCGATCAAAAGGGAGAGGCGGTAAAGCGCCTGCAAGCCAAGGGATGCGTGGTCGCAATGGCTGGCGATGGAATAAACGATGCCCCAGCGCTGGCGCAGGCTCAAGTAGGAATTGCCATGGGAACAGGGACCGACGTGGCGATGGAGAGCGCTGGGGTCACGTTGGTCAAGGGCGACTTGCGAGGGATCGCAAAGGCACGCCGGCTCAGTCGCGGAACGATGCATAACATCCGCCAGAATCTTTTCTTTGCCTTCGTCTACAACGTGTTAGGAGTGCCAATTGCGGCAGGAGTGCTCTATCCGGTCTTCGGAATGCTATTAAGCCCTGTCATTGCTAGCGCTGCCATGACCTTTAGCTCGGTTTCCGTTGTAAGCAACGCGCTGCGCCTCAACAAGTTGGAGCTTTGACACTTTTTAGCATCGGTTTTCGTGCTCATCGATTGTAACTACTCGCTCGACTGTTCAGCCTAATGCCTAAGCTCAGATGTCGCTATAGGCGATCGGGCTGAAGCGCGAAGTTAGAGCCAACGATCATTTCTCGGCACGATGCTCTTGGGCGAGCCGCTCAGCGACCCACATGGCTACCAGTGCCGGGCGCGCACTTGGTTGTGTCGAGCTACACGACTCAAGCGGTTAAGCGGCGGCCGGCAGAAACCGACCGCTAACGGAAAAACCGATAGTCTTCCGGCCACCTGGACTTCCGGTCGGCCGCTGCACCGCGAAGTTAGATTGCCTCGTTCTCCCCTTTTTCTTGAGGACCGCTGGCAGCGTGCCGGCGCTCACGCCTTTGGGCCTTCTTTGCCGCGATCTCTCGTACTCTGTCCTCGATGGAAAGAACGCGATCTGGTGCGGCTTTCCCGAAGCGCTTCTGATAGAGGTGCTCGATGAAAATCGGAAGAGGAGCTTTCCATGGTTCCTGGTGGTGGTTGGCCAAGCCGCCGAGTTTGCGTGGGTTCATGCCCAACTCACGAGCCATCTGAACCTGTGCGTGAGAAAGATGAAACCTCTTGCGCGCGTCGATCCACCTCTGAGGCTCTTCGGGTATCCGCTGTTTTCTCTTTGCCATCGTTCGCTTTGTCCGTGACAATCTAACGTACAGCGTTGTATCCCTAATGCCTAGGAGACGAGACTTTCGACAGTATCCCTCAGCGGCATTGGGGATAAAACGTGTTGGACTCAACCCCTGAGCGGGAATTTACCCCCTGCTATAGGGATTGTAAAGTGGCAAGGCCACCAAGAATAATGCGAGCGAGTGGGTACGAATGGAGCCATGGGGGATAAGTGGCAAAACAACTTCTCCTCGTCCCATCTAGAATCTGCTGTAGAATGAGGTCTTACTTATCACCTTTGCCCGCTGTAGAGGCGGTCGATGAAGCCGCTGCGGTCGAGTTCGGAGAGCGGACCTGAGTCGATGAACTCGGCCGGCTTACGCTGGCCATAGCGCGGCTCTCGCTCTGCCAAATGATTCAACACTGCCTGGACAGCGCTCTCAACGGCGTACGGCTTGACCGGCATCTCTGCGCCATAATGCTTCCATGCCTCTTCTCAGCGGCAAGAGGGAGCCTTCATAGCTTCCTATGTTTCCCTCTGCTGTGGCGCAAGCACCTGTCGAGCTCCATGCCCAGGCGGAGTTGGGCGGCTTTCCGCCTGAGTTGTCTAACATCTAGCTCAGAAGGCGCGTTGGAGAGCAGCGCCTCAACGTCCAACAGGTCCTGTGGCCCCCCAGCTTCGAGTTTCATAAGAACAAGATCCTCCGGGTGGAGAACGAACACGTCAAGGCGCGAGACCCTAAGCGAGATTCTCCGCATTAGTGCCTCTCGCTGCCAACGTTTGTGCGCCCAGAGGACATCCGCCGCCAGACCACTAGCGGGGCGCAGCATCTCTATACGCAGGAGCAGGGGGATAGGGTCATCTGCTTCTCCGACCCGCCACTCTATGGCACAGCCACGTTCCTGCAAGAAACTTTGCAAGCCAGCTCGCAAGGCCTGGTTTCTTAAGGGACTCGGAGTACTGTCGGCCAAGAGATCAATATCTTGAGTCGCGCGCACCACTCCCCAGGCTGACACCGCGAGCCCCCCGACCAAGGCAAAACGTATAGGAATCTTAAAGGCGAGAGCGGCGTCTTGGAAGAGCTTTTGTAGCGCGCGAAGCGCAGGCGCGAATCGGCGCTCCATTAGCGGTTTCGTCTAGAAGCTTCACGCAAAGCGAGACAGAGATCCGAGAGTTCCAGGGCCAGGTTGAGCCGTTCAGCAGGAGTTGCCGGTGAAGTAGGCGCTCTCTTAACCCGCGACGGCCGCAGGCGACGCCGCTGGCTGAGCGGTAGGGAGTTTAGGTTGCGCTGCTGTCTACGTGAAGCTGCCATTTTTTTTAAGCTACCATACGGGCGGACGAGTTGCCAGGTTTGGCATTTATTATCTCGGAACAGGCGGATAAGTCAGAGAGGCTCCGGGACCCAATGGAATACCAAAGATCAGCCATATCGCCAGAAGCAAAGTCCATCCTATAGCAAAAGCGACGGAGTAGGGCAGCATCATGGCCAAAAGGGTGCCTAGACCTATCTTGGGTTCGTATTTTTGGGCGAAGGCGATAACGAGCGGCATATAGGGCATAAGCGGGGTAATGATGTTGGTAAACGAATCTCCGATGCGGTAAGCCGCCTGGGTAAGCTCCGGTGAATAGCCCATGATCATCAACATAGGGACAAAGACCGGACCGATGACGGCCCACTTGGCTGACGCGCTGGCAAGAAAGAGATCGATGAGGGCGCATACGAAAATGAACAGCAATATCAGTGGAATGCCGGAGAGTCCTGTCGCCTTCAGAAAATCCGCACCCACTACTGCCAATATGAGACCGAGGTTCGACCAACCAAAATAGGCGACAAACTGGCTGGCGGCAAATGCGAGGGCGATGTAGCTTCCCATAGTGCTCATCGTCTCCTCGATCATTTTACCTGTATCCCGATCGTTCTTTATTGTCCCAGCCGCCAAGCCATAGGCCAGACCTGGTAGTAAGAAACCGATGGCCATCAGAATCACCATTCCCTGGAAAAAAGGCTCTAGGCCGCCCTTGGCATCGCGCAAGAGCCCGTTCGCAGGAAGGATCAGGATAAGTAGGAGAACGGTCTCGACGCCGATCGTGATACCGGCAGCTATAAGTCCTCGCTTCTCCTCGGATCGAAGTCTCTCCAGGGATTTCTCTCCCTTGCCTGTGTAGGGTCCGAGTCTCGGCTCCACGATCCTAGCGGTAACCCATACACCGATAAGCGTGAGCAAAAAGGTGGATGCAATCATGAAATAGTAGTTGGCGGTAACAGGCACGGTGTAGTTGGGGTCGTAAAGGCGGGCGGCCTCTTGCGTAAGACCAGCAAGCAAGGGATCCAGTGCGGTAAGGAAGATATTGGCACTGAATCCGCCCGAGACGCCCGCAAAGGCAGCAGCTAAGCCGACGATGGGATTGCGTCCGATCCCAGCAAAGAGGACTGCGCCTAGCGGGATAAGGATCACATACCCTGCATCGACCGCGATGCTGGCATTGACCCCGGCAAAGACCAGGGCAGAGGTCATAAGCCAGGACGGCACTCCTGCTACTAGGGCTTTCAATGTTGCCGAGAAGAGACCGCTCCGTTCAGCAACCCCAACCCCGATCATGGCCACGAGGACCGTTCCCAAAGGGGCGAAGCCGGTGAAGTTGCCGACCGCTTTGGTGATGACGTTCTGAATCCCCTGGCGATCGAGAAGATTGGCCGCCGCGATAGTTTTCCCCGTCCCTGGGTGGATGGCGGAGAGTCCAAGAGAAGAGGCAATCCACGATAACACGAGAACACCAAGGGAAAAGAGAACAAATAGGGTAAAAGGATGGGGAAGCCTATTTCCCCAGCGCTCCACAAGGTCAAGCGCCCTGAGAAGAAGCCCTGCGCGCTTTGTGGAAGATATCTTATTGCTTTTGTCGTCGGCCATGGGAGTTCGAGTACTGCTGTTGGCCGGTTCTGTCAAGGGGAGTTATTGTGTTTGAGCCACTTGCTGCTCGATCTTTTCCTTTAGCTGTTTAAGTCTTGGGCTTAGTTCTACTGGGTAGGCTGCGGGATTACGGATGGCCTTGGTCGGCTCATCGAGGCGGTTGAATTCCTCAAGAAAACATTCCCGAATCTCCTTAAGGTTCGGATGGGGATCTTTAGCCTTACCCTTTTCCATAACCTTTTTGAGCAAGTGTTCAGCCTCTGGGAGGTTTTCATTCAGTAGAGCAATGGCATCTTTTTTTAACCGGCCTTGGCCGTCAACAAAGCGGAAGAGCTGCTTTCTTCCAGGCAAGGAGACCTTTCCGGTGCTGAGCTTTAAGACTGGCCGCCCGTTGTGTTCAACCAGTTTGTAGGCCATGTCGAACCAAGGGGCGTCGCCCGAGACCCCCATTTTTGTCCCTACCCCGTAACTGTCGTAGGGGACATTAGTATCTGAAAGGGCTGCTAGGTCATATTCGTCCAAGCCTCCACTGCCGATAATTTTGACATCGACGAGTCCCGCCTCATCAAGGATCCGTCGGACTTCGCAGGCCAGGGAGGCCAGGTCTCCGCTATCGATGCGCACCCCGCTGAGGCGCTCTCCTCTCGCAGCCATCTCACGGGCCACCTCGATAGCCTTGCGGGTCCCTGCCAGGGGATCATAGGTGTCGATGAGTAGAGTGGAGTTGTCGGGGAAGCTAAGAACAAAGCTGCGAAAGGCATCGGTCTCGCGCTCGAAGCTCGAGACAAAAGAGTGGGCCATCGTTCCGACAATGGGAATGCCGTATCTTCTCCCTGCCAGCACGTTGCTGGTGCCACTAAATCCGGTTAGATAGCTTGAGCGGGCGACTTTCATCCCTGCGTCGATTCCATGTGTGCGGCGTAACGAGAAGTCTACGACTGCTCGGCCCCGAGCGGCATGGACACAGCGGGCGGCCTTCGTTGCGATGAGTGTCTGCAGATTGATCTGATTGATGATGAAGGTCTCGACGATCTGGGCCTCAATGATGGGGGCCGTGATCTCGAGGATCGGCTCGTCCTTAAAGAAGAGACGGCCTTCAGGGATGGCCCAGACCTCTCCGGTGAAATGCAGGCCTTTCAGGAAATCCAGAAATTCGTCGGTAAACATCCTCTTCGAGTGGAGATAATCGATAGTCCCTGGGTCGAAGCAAAAGTCCTCAAGGAAATCTAAAACGTCTTCCAGCCCGGCGGAGACGAAATAGCCCCGGTTCGGAGGATAGGACCGGATGAAAAGGCTGAAAGTTGCGGATTCGAATTTCCTACTCTGGAAGTAGCTTTGGGCCATGGTTAGTTCGTATAGGTCTGTCAGCAAGGCTAAGTTGTTACGGGTGCCCACAAAGACTCCTGATCGAAAAAGAATACCTGTCAGTTTAGTGTAAAAATGACACTAAGTAAAGAGAGGCTCCTAATTTTGGAGACTATTGATTTCCGAGCGCCGTTTTGTTAAGGGTTTGAGAAGTCTTTCCAGAGAGTATTATAAAGGGACAGGAGAAAAATAGATGTTTAGGGACAAGATCGAACTTAAAGATTTCGAGAAGATGGATCCAGAATACAAAGATCTGCTGGGGCGCGTTCTGGCCATCCAAGCGGATTGTGAGATTGGGGGTCCTCATCTCTATGTGGAGGATATTTTGCCCAATGCCCCGACCAAAGTTGATCAATTGGTTGTTGCCCGAACTGCCGCCGAGGAAGTTGACCACTATCGCAAAATAGCCCGTATCGCCGGTGATTTCGGAGTCGACGTCTCTTACGTGCTAAGCCGGCCCAATCAGGATCGCTATGTGGAGGCATTTCGAGGCAAGATCACGACCTGGGAAGACTTCGCGGTTTTCGGGCTCCTGATTGATCGGGTTGGCCGGTATCAGTTGGAAGAGTTCATCGACTGCAGCTACGCGCCGCTGGATCGCATTCTCCCCGACGTCTTGAGGGAGGAAGAGGGCCACCTCGATTTCGGGACGAACAAGACAGCCGAGATGGCGGCCAAGGGTGGGGAGTCGAAAGAGAGAGCCCAGAAAGCTATCAACTACTGGTATGTCAAGGGGATTGACATGTTTGGCCGATCGGATTCGAAACGATCCGAGCGCTACCGTTACTGGGGCCTTAAGCGGCGGAGCAACACCCAGGCCAGGCAAGAATACATTAAAGAAGTGAACTCCCTCATTGAGAAGATGGGTCTTCAAGTGCCTGATCCGAACAAGGATCGTCTCTACTTTTAGGAGGGGCCGTGACATGCCACAAGCACCAAATACCGAAGCGCTTGACGAGCATCTTAAAGATATCATCCAGGCGGTTCATAGCGCCGTCAATTGGGCGATGCCACATCTCGACGATCCGAAGATTGTCGATAAGGCGTTACAAGACTGCAAGGAGATCCTGGATGTGGTGATGGAGGGGAATGTCTCTGAGTGGCTAGAATAGACCAGCCAGGTCGCCCGCCAGGCCGTCCTTATCAATTATTGATACCGGAACTTGATTGGAAAGGCGCTCTCATAGGAGGGGGCGCCTTTGTTATTATCGTGATCATCATGGCGAGTTCGCGCGGAGAATGAAGCTTTGAACATCATAGTCTGCGGCAAAGTTATCCCTGCCAGTTCGGTTACTATAGAGATTGATCCTAATACTAAACGCATGGTCCGCCGGGGTGCTCCCCATGAGCTGGACCCTGCGGCTGCAAGCGCTCTCGAGGAGGGGCTGCGTCTAACCGAAAAACATGGCGGAGCCGTGACCATCGTCACGATGGGCATCAGCGATGCCACCATAGGTATTCGGAATGCCCTGGCGATGGGGGCAAACTCTGCGATTCATATTTTAGATGACGCGCTTGTCGGCTCTGATGCCTTGGGGACTGCCAAGGCGCTTGCCGCAGCCATAAAGAAAGAACCGTTCGATCTCATTATCTGCGCCAGTGAAAGTAGCGACAGCTATTCTGGAATTGTCCCCGGCCAACTCGCCCGACTTTTGGGAGTTCCTCCTCTCACCTTTGCCAAAGAGATTGCCGTGGAGGGCAACAAGATTACTATCAAGCGGCAAAGCGAAAGCGGCTACGATGTCGTGGAAGCTGAATTGCCGGCTTTGGTGGCCGTGACCAGTGGCATCAACGAGCCGCGCTATCCCCAGCTTAAGGGTATCATGGGTGCCAAGAAAAAGGAGATTAAGAAATACACCGCTCAAGATTTAGGGTTGGGACCGGAACAGGTCGGAGCCTCCGGGGCAAGGGAGCGGGTATTGACCATTGGAAGACCCCCTGCCCGTCAGGGTGGCAAGGTCGTTACGGACGAAGGGGATGGCGGCATAAAGATCGCGGACTTTCTAGCAGAACTAAAGGTCATCTAAAAGGACGTGGGTAATTTTGGATTGCGGATTTTGGGTTCAATCTAAAATCCAAAATCTAAAATCGCAAATCGAGGAAGAATGGCTGATCTGATTTGGGTTTATGGCGAGGTGGTTGATGAAAAGATTACCACGACCACGCTTGAGATGCTCTCCAAAGCTGCTGAGGTGGGGACGGCCGAAGCCATTCTTCTCGGACCTGCTCCAGAGGACGCAGTCCAGACGCTCGCCAACCATGGAGCAAGCAAGGTCTATCGCTCATCCGATCCGGTCTTTCGTGACTTCTTAACGCTTCCGGCGGTGGAGAGCGTTTCCGAGCTGATGCAGAAACATCACCCTGCTGTGCTGCTCTGTGCCTCGAGCTATGCCGGTCGGGACCTGGCCGCGGCGCTGAGCGCGCTGCTTGATTGTGGGGCGATCACAGACGTCAGCGATTTTGTGCTCAAGGATGGTTCTGTCGAAGCCACGATTCCGGCCCTAGGAGGAAGCTATCAGAACACCAGCACGCTGGTCAGTCCCGGAACGAAAATATTGTTGGTCCGGCCGAAGTCCTTTGAGACAAAGCCGGGCACTGGGACAGCGCCTGTCGAAGAGGTCGCGGCGCCTTCCATGCCGGCGGTGCGCAAGCTTCATGTAAAGGAGCGCGTGGCGGTGAAGCGAGAGGGGCCTCAGCTTGAGGGCGCCAATGTGGTTATCTCCGGAGGACGAGGCATCAAGGCTCCTGAGCACTTTGAGATGCTGCGCGAGCTTGCGGAGCTGCTCGGCGGCGCAGTCGGGGCGACGCGGGCCGTAGTGGATGCAGGCTGGGTTCCATATTCCTTGCAGGTGGGCCAAACAGGGAAGACGGTAAAGCCGAATCTGTACATCGCCTGCGGCATCTCTGGCGCGGTCCAGCATCTTGCCGGGATGAAGGGCTCCAAGACGATCATCGCGATCAACAAGGACCCTGAGGCGCCGATCTTCCAATTTTCCGACCTTGGCGTGGTCGGCGATCTCTTCAAGGTTGTTCCGCAGCT
>JAHFAO010000127.1 GCA_023250515.1 Deltaproteobacteria bacterium
GGTAATAGGGCTTTAGATTAATTGGGAGAAGGAAGGGTCAATAGTGATCTCTTTTTCTTCCCGGTTTCTATCTGGCGGTGCGTGAGACTCTTCCCACAAACCTAAGTGTTGAAGGATTTTTTTAATCACGTCAGGCTGGTCAATAAAGCTGATAATTAAACCAAGTGTTCATGCGCCGAAGAACTCAACAAATTTCTTTTTTATCTCTGGATTTCTCTTTTCTAAATCCACCGCACCGACGCCCAAGAGCTTAAGATCCTTAAGCTGGGGTTTATCCTTAGGATACGTCACCTCTGGGTGTCCAGTATAGAGCCCTTGTGTATCAGCCAGCATCTGCTGAGCTTCTTTGCTGAAGATGAAATCGGTAAACAGCTTCGCTGCATTCGGATGGGGTGCCTCCTTAGCAATGGCTGTAGGGGAGACAATTAGGGGAATTCCCTCTTTAGGATAAACGATCTTTATGGGATTTCCCTGCTTAAGGCTCTTATAAAAAATATACTCGGTGCCATTCGCTGCAACAGCCCTTTCTCCTGACGCAACAACACCAGCGGGGTCGTCAGCCGACTGGACCAGATGCAGTTTGTTCTTTGCCAATTCCTTAAAGTAGTCCCAGTCGTAGAGATTTACTAGTGCTAACACGTGAGTCATAATAATACCACTGTATCCAGGATGCGCCGTGACCATTTTCCCTTTCCACTTAGGACTCAAGAGGTCCTTCCACGTTTTCGGCGCCTCTTTTTCGGAAACTGTCATGGCATTGTATGCAATGGTGGATAGGGTTGCACGCATGCTGTAATGGAACGCGTCATTGTCCTTAAAGCTCTCAGGAAAACTTTCCGTCCCCTTTGGCGTGTATTTCATCAGGAACCCCTTATTCTTGAGCAGGACGAAATGACCGGCGTCAGAGGTGTGGACGATGTCCCCGTTTTTGATCCCGGCAGACACCTCCTGCATCAGCCTTGTAAGAACCCTCTGCGACCCTGTGCGATGCACCTCGACCTCAATCCCCTCGTATTTCTTCATAAAAAGCTGTGCCAGCATGTTAGATGACGGAAGATCTAACGAAGTGTACCAAACCACCTTCCCCTCCTTCTTGGCCGCCTGGATCAACCCCGTATCCTGGGCCGATGAAGCAGCGACCCAGACAAAAAATAAGGCCGCTAGGAATAGACCCAAAATCTTTCTCATTTTTGTTCCTCCTTCAGATTGCTCATCTCAGGGTCATATTTATATGCCTTCCCAAGCGTCTGTCAATCTGTGGAATCAAGTCAGGAATTAAGAGTGATAGAACTCGCTTTTAGGATAGGACCACTGAGAACTCAAAAGTCGCCTCCATGACCACGGGCCAGCCTACCCTTAAGGGTCTAAAGGTGGCCGAGATTGTCGAGTCGTAGAAGTCTGACCCCGAATCACCTGAATCCGTAGACGAATCTTCATCGAATCTTCATCTGCGGCCACCCCATTTCATTTTTCAACTCCTTAAGGTTTTTTCTCCGTCCTGGCGGCGCCTCGGTCAATCAGATTTCTCCTTTATCTCTTTTTCGATTTCTCTATCGATATCCCCTGGAAGAATCTGTGCCGTTGCCTCGACTGCAAGACTGAATCTTTTCGTTAGCTCCTCAGCGAATTTTTCCAGCTCTTCCAGGCCTTGCGGTTTTTCCCCTATGCCGATTCCCGCCTTTCCCGCCAATAGCAATGTTAGTAGCTGACTAAGAACATTGGACGAGCCTAGGTCAAGTTTTTCTCTATCTCCGCCTGCTCCCATCACCAAGAGCCTTTCAGGAACTATAGGCTGCGCGCTTTTTGCGAACTGGTCAGCTACAAGACCAAGAGCAAAAAGTCTGGGGTCACCATAGGCCCTAATCTTTTGCAGGAAGACGGCTGCTTCGGATAATCCGACCTGGGCAATTCTTGCCGCTTCTCCCCGTCCTACCAGCTCTTTAGATCGAGACTCGCCAAATGCCCTTGCAATATCTCTCTTGGCTAATCGCTGCGCCTCAGCCAGTTGCGCTTCGCCTTTGTTGCCAGAAATTTCTATATCGATCTTTGTTTGCGTAAGCTCGGGTTGCTTATCGGCTGCCGCCTTCGCGTCATTGAGTTCCTTCAATTGGATGGCCGCTTCTTCCTGTTTGGCGAAAGTTGCTTTCTGCTCTTCAGCGAGGCGGCGCATTCTCAACTGATCAAATAACTTTTCGATGGGATCCTCCTGACCCTGTTTGAGGTCCGCACGTATCTCCGGCCGACCAATTAACACAGCAATGCAATTGATATCGTATTCCCCAAACCTCTTGCCTAACTCCTCCGTAGCCCGCTTTTGGATTCCCTCCCGCTTGGTCAGGAGATCGAGCATATTGGAGCTTTGAGCGACATCCCGGAAGTATGAAGTGAGAATCGGATCCAGTGTTTGACTGATCAAGCGTCTAACGTCTCCAAACCTCTGAATGACACTCGGGGCCTTCTCATAATCGATATGCACTACCAGTGAAAGGGGTAGAATTGGCTCGTAACCATCAGCGGTAATAAGAGTAATACTGGTCAGGTCTTTATCATATTGGTGCGCTTCCACCTGACCGGTGATCCACCGCAGGACGAAATTGATCGTGGGCACCAACTCGACCTTCAAGGCATAGGGATTCAAAGGATACTTACCCGGAGGCAAAGCCCGTTTCCAAACTCCGCGTTGACTCGTTTCCACCTGCTCGCCATAGCGAAATCCCTGGCCGGTAACATCCTCTCCCTTACTGCCATAGTATGAGACAATTACGCCAACATAGCCTATCGGGATCAAAGTTTTTGACCTGATTTCCACCGTGGCAAACCATCTGTTGATAAAGAATGTGCCGTCGGTGAGAACTTGTAACTGTTTCCCACGACGGCCCCCCAGAGCTAGAAACGCTTCAGCATCTTGAAAATAGTTATGATCCTTTTCGTTCCCTGCCCTGACTTCTGGAGCAATAATCTCTCCCAGTTCGATTGGAGACCCATCGTGAACGGTGACCACGCCGATGGTATCTATGGATGTTAAGTTGACGTCGGCGCCAGCAATGGGAGCATCGACCTTTCCCTGGAATTGTCTACCCCCATGACCGATGATTACAGGATCAAAACCATCAATAGCTGAGAGCTGGGCTTGCCAATCCTTATATTTCTTTTCGTCGCTTTCCATGATGGGGCCGGAAAAAAAATCTCTCTTCTGTGATTACCACAAACAGAGCAAGGTTAATCGCAAAAAGACCTTCACGAAGAATCGCCCTTTGTCGCCCCCTTTGCCCGTCCCCCTTTAGAAATGCCTGCGCATCTTGAAAGTGATTGCATTCAATCACTCGACCCAAGGTCTGAGTCGGCGGAAGGGGACTCCCATCTCTGGCATAGACATAACCGATTTTGCTTTCAGCGATCATGACCAGCGGCTCTTCATGAATGCGGTATTGCCAGGGGAAAAACCACAAGTGCAGACCGCCCCGTAGCATCTCTGCTTGAAAGCCAGCTTCCCCTTCAAGCGCAATGATTTTGCCTTCTTTCAAAGAGCCTTTTAGAGACCAAAGTTTCTCGACGATTCCCACTTTGTTATGGGGGATGTACCTGACACCCAAGAGCCAAACCAAAATTAAAATCCCCCCAATCGCATATAGACCCAAAACCTGATAGGACCAGAATCCGAAACCCATTCTACTCTCAAGCCCGTAAGCCAGCGTACATAAAAACAAACCCAAAGCCGGATATAACCACATTTTGAGCCTCCTCTCTCTATCGAATCCTTTTTTTAACTCCGCAGCAGCACTTTGAGCGCGCCAGGACGTGACGCATGGGTGACCGCATCCATCCCTTCAGATAACGGGTAGATCCTTTCGATCAAAGGCGTAACCGTCACGCTCTTTTGCGCCAGAGCCTTAAGTGCAGGAGGGAAAAGACCGCAACGTGAACCGACGACCGTGACTTCGTTGATGACGAGCGGAACCAGTGAGAGCGTGTGGTTCTCGGCCACAGTGCTTTTCAAAACCAGGGTCCCGCGCGGCCGCACGGTATCCAGCGCCATCTTGAGGCCAGAGGCGGAGCCAGTAGCTTCAACAACGATGTCAGCATGCCGATGTTTCCAATCAGTTAGCATGACGGTCTGGACTCCGAGCTTCTTGAGCATGTCAAGCTTGTCTTGATGTTTTCCAACTACGGTGATGTATTCGCCGGTGAGCCTAAGGACCTGCGCGCAGAGGAGTCCAAGCTTGCCATCACCCAAGACAACAATATCATCCTTCTCTTTGACCTTAACCTGCTCGAGGATCTCAAAGGTCGCAGCCAGGGGTTCGGTGAAGACGGCCTCCTCGTCAGCAACACTTTCAGGGACGAGGTGAAGATTGGCTACCGGCACAGCTAAATACTCGGCAAAGCTGCCATCAGCACCGAGAATGCCCATCACCCGGCGCTCAGGGCAATGGCGGCCAAGTCCCTGAGCGCAGAACTTACACTTGCCACAGGCAAAGTTGATCTCCCCAACTACGCGCCTACCGATTAGTTTATTCGGCCCCTTCGAAACTTCACCGACAAACTCATGTCCGGGAACACCCTTAAACCCCATATAGCCTTTGAAGATCTGGAGATCCGTCGAGCAGATGCCGGCTAGGCGAACACGGACCAGTGCCATTCGGTCAGCAGATTTAGGTGTCGGGTAAGATGGTTCGAGTCTTAAACTCTGACCGTCCCAATGCAGGGCCTTCATAAACCTGTTTTTTTACTCTCTGTCTGAGCAACGACTTGGCTCGTGCTCTTGCTCGTCCGCGAACACTAGCGTATTCGAAATCCCGGTTATATTACTTTGCCTGCGCCGCTTCTTTGTAGACCAGGTCGATGAAGCCGGACTTATCAAGGTCTTCCACAAGGCTTGAGTCGACGACATTCTCCGCGCCAATCTTTGCGACAGCCGGGTTGAATCTTCCGAAAAAGCGAATTAGAGCGCTAACACCCTCCACGGTCGGGTAAGGATCGTTTGTAGACCTTTCCTTCTAACACTTCTGTGCATTTTATTTCCTCCTTCTAACTTTCCCTTTTGCCAACGCACCTCACCTGATAAACGACTGTACTCCTCGGCTTCGACCAATGACAGCGTAGAGCGGGTCGTTACTGGAACCGGGGCTGCGGTCCAGCATCTCGATGTCTCTCCAGTTACCGGCCTCGATCAAGTAGCGCCTGACGAGTTCTTGACGGCTGTTGTCATCTAACATCAACCAGAGAGCGATCGCCTTGGTAGGAAAGCAGCGGTTGGAAAATGTGATGACTAAAGGCGCCCCGGAAACGAGAACGCGGCCAAGGTCATGCATTACGGCAACAGGCTGCGTCAAGTAATCTATCGAGACACAGATTGTCGCCCCATCGAACTCCGCGTCGGCAAACGGCAGTTGCGGGTTGCAGTTCAGGTTATGAACAATATAGGCATCCAGGCGTGGGTTAGCGGCGAGCTCCTCATGATTCATGCCCAATCCAACGACGCGGCGATACGCCACATCCTCAGGCAGGTGGCTGACCCAACTGCTCATGAGGTCGAGAATGGTGCCGTTGGGTGGAAGGTATTCCCGGTATAGCTGGGTAACAGCGGCGATAGCCGCCTCATCGATATGGGTCACAAACCGCGGCTCTTGATAGAAATCCTCATCCGGTGTTTCGTCCATGCGCCTGAAGGCTTCCCACGGTATCTGTGACAGGTTTTTGTCCATTCGACCAGGGGCCTGTCTCTCTCTTCTTCTGAAAAACTACTGTTCGGGAAGACGATCCTATACCAGGAGCCTTGAGCTATCAATGTCGGGATCTGGGGACTGCCGGTGTTTTCCCTTTTTTTTTATAGCCCTTTTGTTCTAAGTTACCTCGATGTCACCGCAGCTCATTGCTCTCTACTCAGCGATCTCTTACGCCGTTTGTATTATCGCCGCTCGCCGGGGATTGAAGTATTCCACTCCTGTGACGGTAACCTACATTTCGTTGATCATCCATACGGTAACTCTTTGGGCCGCCGTCTTTTTGACGGGAGGGATTCCTCAAGTTTCCGCCATTGCTGTGATCTTGTTCGTCATCGGAGGAAGCCTCCAACCGGTTATCCGGCTTTTCACCTACACTGGAATAGAGAAGATCGGCGCCTCTCGCAGCTATACCCTGCGCGCAACCACCCCTCTCTTTAGCACGACCATTGCGATCACGATCTTGAAAGAGGAAGCGAGCCATGCCGTCCTGATAGGTACGGCGCTGATCGTCATCGGCATCATGGTCATCTCCTGGCAAACCGACGAGCAATCCTCATCGTTTCGCTGGTGGCATCTGCTCTTTCCTTTGGTCGCAGCGCTCCTGGCTGGCATCGTCCATCCGATCAGACGCTACGCGTTGAAAATTTCCAATGAACCGCTCTTCTTTGCGGCTCTTGTGGGCATTATTTCTCTTACCTGGTTTGTAGGTTATCTGAGTTTGCCGAATACCGAGCGCCCGGTTTGGAACCGGAAGGCCCTGTTGCCTTTTATTGCGGCCGGACTATTCGAGACCCTGGGAATTCTTCTATTGATTATCGCTCTCAGCTTTGGATCTGTGGTGGTTGTCTCGCCGATCGTATCCACCAGCCCTATGTGGGTCTTGCTCGGGACCGTTCTTTTTCTGCGGGATCTCGAAAAAGTCAGCGCTCGAACCCTGCTGGGCTCGTGCTATGTTGTTGGCGGGACTGTTACTATTTCTCTGGGAAGTTAGGTTTGGATGGCCAGTGAGTTATTAGTCAAGTTGTGGGTCAAGCGGGCTCAAGCCCGTAGAGGGTGTTCGGCGCGCCACGATCGCATGTATTGCAGCACCTCGCTGAGCGGCAGGACATCGGCGTATTTTTGGTTCATATCGAAAAGATTGATCGCATGGCACGCCTCGTGACGGTCGAAAACGCATTCCTCCACCACGATCATACGGAAGCGATAGGTGCAGCCATCGACGACGCTTGCCCGTACGCAACCACTGGTGCTCTCGCCGCAGGTGATGACGGTATCGATCCCCAACTGGTTGAGGTGACCCACCAGGGGGGTGCCCCAGAAGGCGCTCGGAGATAGTTTGCGCAAGACCGCCTCTCCAGGAAGGGGCTCCACCTCATCTATAATATCGAACTTGCGTCTGCGGCGCTCCTGGGCTTCAGGAGTGAGCTGGCTCGGGTCCCCATCCCGCCTGAAAGACCACTCATCAACGCCAGCCCCGGCCAGGCCTGTGACATGAATAATGGGAATGCGCAGCTCGCGAGCGGTGCTGAGCAAGGTCTGGATATGGGGCACCGCATTCCAGGCCGCAAGCCCGCAACTTCCCGGCCAGGTCTTTATGGCCTCCAATGTGGCTTCCGGTTTGTCTCCGAAGACCCACCGGTAGAGGTCAATGAGGAGCAAGGCGGGCCTCTTCCCGAATCCAACGGGCCGGGGAGGCTTCATGGCAACATGCGCGCGATCCTGTTCGGTAAGAAAACGATCCCAAACTCTCTCAGCCATGGTACACCTCCTGGTCTTGTCTAGAATGCACCGTTGATGGTTGCGAAATCTATCACCACTCTCCTCCCAGCGTCAACCAGTTTTGGCTCCACTGTAAAAAGTACGGTCTTTCCTCGGGAAGAAAGCCTTCCGGCCTGAGTCAGGATGAATGGTATCACCTGGCCAATCTCTGTTGGCGTCGGAAAGATAGAATCTGCCGGGAAAAGTGCCGCTCAAAACCCTGTAACCAAACTTCCGAGCCAACAGGAGGGCCACGCGCTCCAACTGCTTAAAATCTCCCGATCCGCCATGGAGCAGAAAGAGACCGGTTTTTTCCCATCTGCACCCATGGAAATTCGCCCTGGGTCCTCCGGCTCAGAGATCATAGCTCCGATATCCCATTCCATTCCCAAGGCATGGATGCGAAAAATGTCCTCGGTTTGCTTGATCGGGATATCCGGCATGGCCAACACTTCCTCAGTATCCTTGATGACCTGCTCTCGAGAAACAATTCCCGGCGGCTCCCAGCTTCTCTTCTTCACAGTCTACCTCCCAAAGACTTTAGCGCTTTTCGTCCAAGTCTCCTCAGGTTGGATTAGCCCAATAGCCCGTAGTACACCAACGCCGACGCCCACATGAAGCGCCAGGTGATGGGGCGTGAGGTCGTCGTTGCCATCACCGATGGCAAGCTCGACCTCGGCCCCTGGGAGCAGATCTTCTATGGTGAGTCCGATGGCCAGCGTCGCAAGAGGGTTCTGGTGAAGGTCATTGGCGAATAGGATGGAAAAGCGACATCAACGGGGCTCAGCGCTGGCTGGTCTCTCCTGGTATCCGCCCGCCTCAGCCTGGGCTAACACCGCTTCGATGGTCTGCACCAGGTGGCGTGCCGATTCCAGAGTCAGTTCCACCGCTACCCGGGCTCCCGGGCCCTGCGCCTCATCCACAAAGTCGATATTCAGCGCATGTTCCAGCGGCGCATGGTAGGGGTGGTCATACGACACGCTGACCTGGCGCACTGTGAACCAGCCGTTCGTTCCCTTGCCGCTGCCATCTATCTCCGCTTGCTCGGCAATCATGGTACACATAGTCGCGCTCCTTTCCGTGTTCAATTCATAGACTAAGCTGACTTGAGATACCTTTCGAGGAAGGCGAACAGCTTCTTCCATCCGTCCACCGCCTGCTCCTGCCGATAGGCTGGCCGGTCGTAGTAGAAAAAGCCGTGACCTGCCCCGTCATACCTGTGAAACTCGTAGTTCTTACCATGTCTCTTGAGTTCCGCCTCATGCTGATTCACCTGTTCCGGAGAGGGGCTCTTGTCTTCATTGCCAAAGAGGCCCAGGAGTGGGCATGACAGGTCTTTGGTGTAGTCAATCGGGGCAACGGGTTGCTTGGGGGTGAGCTCTTCCTTTGCCATCACCACACGCCCACCCCAGCATTCCACGGCCGCGTCAAACCCCTTCACACGACACGCCGCGAGGAAGGCGTTGCGGCCTCCCGAACAGGTGCCGAAGACGCCCACCTTGCCGTTGATGTAGGGAAGCGAGCGCAGGTACCGCATCGCCCCTTCGACGTCACCCACGACATGGTCGTCCGGGACGCCCCCTGCCCCACGCACCTTGGCCCCCACATCCTCAGGTGTTCCATGGCCCTCGCGGCAATAGAGATTGGGACTAATCGCCGCATAGCCATGATGGGCGAACTTGCGTGTGGCCTCCCGGTACCATTCATCCCAGCCGGGCGCGTGGTGGATCACGACCATGCCAGGGAATGGCCCGGTGCCCAGAGGCCGGGCAGAGTAGGCATTGATGACATCCCTGTTGGCCCCATGAATGGTGACGGTTTCCGCCAGCATGCCTTCATACATGTTCGTTTGATACATAGTTACCTCCCATGTTTCAGATGGACGCTGATCGCGTCGGCCGATCTAATGCTTCCGATAGTTCCTAACCAAAGCACTTCGAATTCGATCCTTGGTTTCCGCCATCCGGCGCAGACTAACCCAGCCAAGCTCAATAAGTCAATAGTTGTGTGGGTGCATCGAGAACGGATGCAAAATGATTCCGAAGGTGACACAATTTACTCACCCCGATGCGGATCATCATGCACGTGGACATGGATGCGTTCTATGCCGGTGTAGAAGAGCGGTACAACCCTCAGCTCCGCGGCCTACTTCCGCACCGTAACGCTGACGGTGCGCTTTACTGATTTTGAAACCAAGACCCGCTCCCACAGCCTGAAAAACGAGGTCTTGCTAGATGACG
>JAHFAO010000272.1 GCA_023250515.1 Deltaproteobacteria bacterium
GGTACCGGATTTTGATGCGACCGTGGTGGAGAGGCTTAAGGAGGGCGGGGCCATCATTTTGGGCAAGACCAACATGCACGAGTGGGCAAAGGGAAGTAACAGCATCAATCCATTTTATGGTACTGCCCATAACCCGTGGGATACAGAAAGAATTCCCGGAGGGTCAAGCGGCGGCTCTGCTGTGGCGGTTGCAGCCAGCCTATGTATGGCATCCATTGGGACCGATAGCGCAGGGTCGGTGAGAAACCCCGCATCCCTGTGCGGAACCGTGGGACTGAAGCCGACCTACGGGAGGGTAAGTTGCTTCGGCGGAGTTCCTGGGACTGGGGGCTATTCCACCAATCACTTCGGGATATTGACCAAAACGGTAAAGGATTGTGCTTTGGTTTTACAATCGATCGCGGGTTACGACCCGAAGGATCCGCTGAGTTCTGAGGAACCCGTTCCCAAATATTCCACAAGTATCGGTAGGAAAGTTAAAGGGATGAGGGTGGGGATTTTGCGAGGATACTTCGATGACGGACTGTCAGATGAAGTGAAGCGCGCGTTTAAGGGCGCCTTAAGGACGATAGAGTCTCTCGGGATGAAAACGGAAGAAGTCTCTATTCCTCACCTGGATTTAATTCCGGCATTGCAGACCGCCAGTAGCGGCCCAGAAGGCAACTCTGATCATGATCATTATCTGAGAACCAGACCCCGTGATTATAGTCCGGGACTGCTTTACACCCTGATTGCTAGGCTTTTGATTCCCGCTTCTGTCTACGTAACCGCCCAGCGGGTGAGGCGGCTGATCTGCCAGGAGTTTGATGCTGCCTTGGAAAGGGTGCAGGTGATCGTGGCACCTACCGTGCCCATTCCCGCACCCACTATTGACGAATGCAATCGTGGCTATCTTGAATTGGACGGCAAAAGGATCAATCTCCAAGATCGCCGCGGGAACTTTTTGACCCAGTGCACTATACCCTTTAATGTGACCGGGCTTCCGGCAATCAGTGTATGTTGCGGCTTCTCCTCCTTGGGTCTGCCCATCGGCATGCAGATAGCTTCCGGCCCGTTCCAGGAAGGAATAGCTCTTCAAGTTGCGCATGCCTACGAAAGGGAGGCGGGATGGTATCAAAGAAAGCCACAAATCCTATAGGTTCTCCAGTGCAAGGACCATTAATATTAAGAAGTTATGCGAAATATGGGGAGAATAAATAACGATGGTCAATGAAAAGGATAATGAAAAGGTTCTCAAGCATATTACCCGGGATGAAGTCGCCGAACTGACCAAACAGTTAGTCGACATCCCAAGCCCCACCGGTTCAGAGAGAGAAATAGGAGAATTTATTCTGCACTGGTATTCGTCCCACGGTATTAAGCCGGTGCGCCAGGAAATCGATCCGAACCGGATCAACGCCGTTGGGGTCTTGGAGGGAAGCGGCAAAGGCGTGTCCCTTATGATCAACGGGCACATGGACACAAGCTTCACCGGAACCGAAGAAGACCGAATGTTTTGCCGGACTCTTGACCCAGAGAGCGAGCTTAGAGGGGCCATAAGGGATGGCAAGGTCTTTGGTTTGGGCGCCTCCAACATGAAGTCTGGACTTGCCGCCTTCATGGTAGCGGGAAAGGCCGTGCAACAAATCGGCATCCGGCTGAAGGGAGATTTGATCCTCGCCGCAGTCGCAGGTGAAATTTCCCGTACTCCTATCGGCCCTTATCAGTCCGGCGCCTACCGGGGTGAGGGAACTGGAACGCGCTACCTTTTGACTCATGGTGTACAGTCAGACTATGCGATTGTCGCCGACAGATCCGGGCACTCCATCGTTTGGGCGCAGAATGGCGTGGCGCAATTCAGGATCGATACTTTCGGCGATCCCCATGCAGCTTGGGGAATGACGCGAGAGCAAGAGCCTCCGGAGCGGTCCAGTGCGATCCTAAAGATGATCCAGGTCGTGCAGGCGATAAATGGATGGGCGGAGCGATTCGAGCGCAATCATGTTTATATGTCGGCCAACGGACCGGTGATTCCAAAGGTCAATATCGGTTCGATTCAGGGAGGCGCCCCTTACCGCCCAAATTATTATCCGGGTGTTTGTTCACTCTACGTTGATGTGCGAACACCACCGGAATTAAGGCCAGTTCAAGTCCAACGGGAACTGAAAGAGGTTCTCTCGAAGACGGGCATCGAGTTCGAGCTCGAGATGTACGCTTCCTTGATGGGCTATGAGGCTAAAGGGATTGAACCTGTCGTCAACGTGATTGACCAAACCTACCAGGGCCTGCTTGGACAAAAGCCTCCGCCTCCGACCACCTTTCGCGCCAGCATCTGGACCGATACGAACATTTACAATGAGATGGGGATTCCTGCATGTAAATTTGGCTTGGGTGGGAAAAAATACGGCGTTCGATCCGAGCAGATCGAGATTGAAGAGATCTTTCGCGGCGCCCAGGTCTACGCACTCGCCGCAATAGAGATCTGTAACTGGGCAAAGGCGTCAGACTGATGGAGTCGGCCGATCAGCGGCGCGGAGGAGTGACCTCCGTGATCTCTCGGAATCTGTCAAGCAGCCTCGGCTCCACCGTGTAAAGATCTGCTACGGTCTTTGCTATGGTCGGACCATCAATGGGACTGACTACCAGATTGGCCTTTTTCGTCTCTGCCAAAAAATCGGAGTCCTTCATCGTCGCCATAAATCCTTTCTGAAGGGCAAGCAAACGTTCCTTCGCCAATCCCGGCGGCACGGAGAATGCGATAGCAGAGGGACCGTAAGCCTGAGCCCCAAACCTCAGCAGGTCCTGTCCTTCTTTTGTTTTAGCATGCTGGATAGCAACCGGAACAGTTGGTAGATCTGGATGGGGCTCGAGCGTTGTCTGTATCACAGGGCGTACGAATCCCGATTCAACCCCCTTTGCCCAGGTTACCTTGATGGAATCCCATCCCCAGCATGCGCCGTCGACCTCTCCAGACTCAGCGGCAAGGCGAATATCGGAGGTCCCCTTGAAACCCTCAATGACGCTGATGGAAAGACCGAGGACTACCCTGAGCAGGTGGGGGAAAGCTGATGTGGCATTACCCGGTCCGACACTCCCAAACTTGATGGGCCGTTTGGAGGTGAACCAGTCCTCTAAAGTTTTTATTCCGCTTTTCTCAGTAACAACACAAGCGGCCCTCTCTGGAGCCGGCGTCCCCAGCCAGCCGAACTTCTTCCCGTCAAACATGACACCTTGATCTCCCAGTACATGCTTGAAGATCATCGAACCCGAGAAAAGTCCAACAGTCAAGCCGTCGGGCTCAGCCTTGTTATACAGGTAGTTGGCAGCTATCAGAGTCCCAGCACCGGGCATGTTCTGAA
>JAHFAO010000273.1 GCA_023250515.1 Deltaproteobacteria bacterium
TCGAAGCATGCCAGCCGCCTTTTTCAACAGGCTGCATAGATTTAGTAGTCTTGGTTTATTCCGTTGCCTTTGCTTTCATAGAGTGGTCAGCGGGACCGAGAATCGTCCTGTTCTCCGTTTGCTCAATGTAGCGAATAAAGCGGTATTTGTTCTCCACCTCATCAAAACCGATTGGCGGGAGTTTTGGCTGCCCGACGTTCACTTTGGCTGCAATCAGACAGCTCTGGCTCTTTTCCCAGGCGTTAAGAAACTCCTTGCGGAATTCCTGTGGATCCTTCACCCAACAGGCGCTCTTGTAACCTGCTCCTTTAGCCAGAGTTACTGCATCGGCAACTGCCGCCGTAGCGGTCTCTGTCGCTCCCGAGGCTTCATAACATTCGTTGTCGAACAGAATATGGATTAGGTTACCCGGATTATGCCATGCAATAGTGGGCAGGCCGCAGAGGTTCATGAGAAAGGCCCCGTCCCGTCGATCGCGATCACCTTGCGGCGGGGAAGGCCCACGGCTATTCCCAAGGCAATAGAGGAGACCAGACCTAAGGTGCGGGTCCTAAGATTCCCGTCCCCTGGCCTCAATGCCTGCCACTCCCTGGCAGCTCCTCCTGCAGACACTACCAGCGCATCCCCGGTATCCCGCGCGATCGCCTGAAGAAAATCGTAGCGCTGCATTACTTCACCCCCAAAACACTCTTAGTAAGCAATACTGCAACTGGTCTCTTAGAGTCATGCGCCAGAGTTTGGGCCCCGATAAGAGTTTCCTCGATCTCCTCTTGCTTTCGGAGAATATAAGTGCGGATACCCAAGCCCTTAAGCACGGGTTCGGTAACCGACCCCACGGTTGTAAACCCCCGGTCGCCGATGTCGCCCGCGTAGTACACGAGAAGAAGAACGGGGATTTCGAACTGGAGTGAAGTTGTCGTGAGGGCATTACAACTATTCAAAAGGCCTCCGTTCTGCATGATAAGGGCGCACTTCTTCCCTGTGAGATAGGCGCCCGCACAGATCCCCACTCCTTCCTCCTCACGGCAGAGGGTAATATGCGTCAGGGTCGAATCTTGTTTTACGGCCTTGATCAGTTCCACTATCTTCTCGTCAGGCAGGGTCGCAACGAAATCAATCTCTGCCTTTTTTAGCCCCTCTTTAAGGATTTCCGCACACTGCTTCGCGTCCATAAACTTAACTTTCCGCAGCCTTCATTTAGGAACGAGCACTTCCTTTAACCTGGCTACCATACCTGGCTCCAGCTTGAAGAGCCCGGCGACAATCTTCTCGATCTCCTCGCCCGCCACCGGATTGACGTCCAGATTGCTCTTCTTGGTTTCTGTCAAAAACTCCGTGTCCTTCAAAGTATCTGAGAATGCCCTACGCAGGATCTGCACGCGCTCTTTGGGCGTCCCCGGAGGAAGAAAATAGAGGCGTGTCAGAATCGCTGTGTCATGGATGCCGTGTTTCAATAACTTCCTCCCCTCCTCGCTCTTTGCATAGTCAATGTCCATGGGGACATGAGGAAGCTCTGGATGCTTTTTTGGCATCGTCTGGAGGACAACCACAACTTCAGCGGATTCTATCCCTTTCCGCCATGTTGTCTTTACGGATTCCCAAGCCCAGCAACCACCAGCAAGCTCTCCGCTTTCCGCGGCAAGCCGAATATCCGCGGTTCCCTTGTAACCATCGACCACCTTTATTGGGAGGCCCAGGGCCGTCTGAATGGTCCTAGGAACGTCCGAAGCTTGACCTCCAGGTCCAACTCCGCCTATTTTGACTGGCTCCTTAGCTGCGAACCACTTATCCATGCTTGTAATACCGCTCGCCTTAGTCAGGGCACACACTGCATGGTCGATGGTGGGCACGCCGATATATTCAAATTTGCGAGCATCGAACTCAATTCCTTTCGCGCCCATAATCTGCTGTAAGATCAGTCCTCCGATGTTGTTGCCGATGATGAGGCCATCCGGCTTCGCCTTTTGGTACATAAAGTTGGCTTGGATGATTCCTCCCGCGCCGGTCATGTTCTCCACGATGATGGTTGGATTGCCAGGGATGTGTTTGCTCAGATGGCGAGCAATAGCGCGAGTGTAAGTATCGAACCCGCCCCCCGGACTAAAGGCCACAATCATGCGCACCGTCTTCCCCTTATAGAAATCGTGCGTCGATGCATGTACCGCGACCGAAATAAAGCTAATCCCAGCGCTGATGGCTACCATCAAGTGCCACAGTCTTTTAATCATGATCCCCTCCTATCCTTAGGCCGGTTAAGCGCCACCTTGCCCCGCTTGTCGCCTAACATGTCTCGCTTGCGGATTCAAGTCTTTCTTTCCATTTCATTTGCAGAGCCAGATAAAGCATACTGCTTTGGGCCTTAGCTCACTCCTTTGTATTCCTGATCTAGAGTGTTACCCTACTTCCTTAAATTCGATGGCTCATAATCTGGTTGTTAGGATAATATGCTAAGGGGCGGAATCATTATTTTGCTCGCCTCTCTTGTTGGTTGTTCTTTAATTAATGCAGTCATGCTGGCTAACTTTTGGCGACGAAAGCCTCGAGGCGAGCTTGTCGTGCCAGAGTTTCTCGCACTATTTTTCTCAGGGATAATGGGGAAGGATTATATGGCTCTCTTAGTAGAGGCTCATATAGAGCCCACTCGGTTTGACAAGATGCTTTATATGCTAAATTGGATCTTCGTATGGTCCTTTATTGGAGGCTTTGCTCTGGTGATCATCGGATTAATTGGGAAGATAATGGAGTCATAGCAAGGAGGATTTGGGATCAACGGCAGGCTCCTAGTGGTATGTCTCTAAAATACCTTTACAACGATTTACCTTTTCCGTTCGCCCTGAGCAAGTCGAAGGGTGAATCTTTTCAACGTCTTTTTCTTCGTGGTTCGACCCTTCGGCTTTGCTCAGGACAGGCTCCCTCGACTGCGCCTTTAGTCCCGAGCTTGTCGAGGGATCACCACGAACGGTGAGTAAAGCTTTTTATGAGACACTACACTAGCACCGATCCCTACTCCGCACTAGGCGTCTCCACATTGACGGCAACACCTTCGGCGGAATCTCGGGCTACGATCATCTCGATAGGCTCGCTATTGCTGGGATTGATCTCCTGATGGATCAGATGAGGTGGCACATAGATAAAGTCACCCGGGCCGGCCTCGGAAACGTGTTCCAGATGGTTGCCCCAGCGAAAACGTGCATGACCGCTGATAATGTAGATGGCGCTCTCGCAGTGACCGTGGTGGTGCGCCCCAGACTTAGCCCCTGGCCCCATCGTAACAAGGCCCATCCATACATGCTTGGCGCCAGCCGTTGCCTGCGCCACCCCCGCCAACCGTGACA
>JAHFAO010000274.1 GCA_023250515.1 Deltaproteobacteria bacterium
AGATTGCGATAGCTCTTTGATCTCTCGCCGCTTTTCTGCAAAAATGCAGAAAATTCGAGAATCAGCCTAGGGCCAATCGCACTCTAGAGGTCGGGGGTTCGAATCCCCTCGGCTCCACCAGTTTGGGGGGCTGGTGAATGACCGGCCCCTTATTTTTTCTGACAAAGAGGCCTTTTTTGACTCATTCTTCCTCCTCTGATCTCACACCCTCGTCCGGGAGTGACCTCTCCCTATCTCCAACCGGCCTCAGCACTACGTGCTATTTTTTTACCATTGAACAAGTCCAACGGATAGTGTAACTACTCACCAGTTTACTTATTGGAGGACTCTATGGCGAAGCTGCCCTGGCATTCTATAGGCGTCGATGCAGTCTTGAGAGAACTCGATACAGATCCCCACCGAGGCTTGACAGAGGAAGCGGTCAGAAACCGGCTCGAACAATACGGATATAATGAGCTCAAGAAGGAGGAGAAGGCCTCTCCCCTAACCCTATTCTGCAACCAGTTTAAGAACCTTCTCATCGTCATCCTCTTGATTGCGACGGTTCTATCGGCCCTCGTAGGAGAGATGGTGGACGCCAGCATCATCATGGCCATCGTCATCTTCTGTGCGGTCCTGGGCTTTATCCAAGAGTATCGTGCGGAGCGATCGCTGGAGGCCCTAAAGAAGATGCTCACTCCCACCATCACGGTCATCAGGGGAGAGACGGAGAAAGAAATCCCCTCAAAAGAACTCGTACCAGGAGACATCATGCTCCTCAATGCAGGGGATAAAATCCCCGCCGATGCCCGGTTAGTTGAAATTCACTCCTTGAAATGTGACGAGGCTCCTCTGACAGGGGAATCATTCCCTGTCGAAAAGGAGCCAAAGCTACTGGCTGAGGACGCGTCGGTAGGGGACAGGAAAAACATGATCTTTACAGGCACCACCGTGACCTACGGGAGGGGAAGGGCAGTGGTTACGGCCACTGGCATGAACACCGAATTCGGAAAGATAGCCGAAGAGGTGGCAGCGGTCACCGAGGAAAAGACGCCACTCGAAAAGAGGACAGATGAGATCGGAAAATGGCTAGGGATAATCTGCCTGAGCGTATGCTTTTTGGCCGGGGGGATCAGCATTGTCAAAGAACTGATAGGAGGAAAACTCGATCTCGAGTTCACAATCCAAATGGTAATGTTTGCCATCGCTCTAGCGGTGGCAGCGGTCCCGGAAGCGCTCGCCGCCATCGTGACCGGCGCTCTGGCAATCGGGATGCATGAAATGGCCAAGAGAAATGCCCTCGTGAGGAAGATGCCGGCGGTGGAAACGCTGGGATGTACGACCGTGATCTGCTCGGACAAGACCGGCACCCTCACTAAGGGTGAGATGACGGTCCGCAAGGTATTTGCGGGGAGCAAAATGATCGAAGTGACGGGGGTGGGTTACTCTCCGGAAGGAGAATTCAAACCCGCTGTTAACGATCCCTCATTCCACTTGCTCCTAACGGGGGGGCTGCTGTGTAGTGATGCCGTGCTCCGGGAAGATCAGGGGCGGTGGGTAGTGAAGGGTGATCCCACCGAGGGCGCCCTTGTCGTGCTCGCCGTCAAAGCAGGCCTGCACCAAGAGGAGACCCGGCTTGAGTCTCCTAGAATCGAGGAGTTCCCGTTTAGCTCGGAGAGAAAAAAGATGACGACCATCCATGCGATGGCAAATGGGAAGAGAGCAGCCTTTATGAAAGGTGCCCCAGAAGCGCTTCTGGAGACATGCTCTTCTCTCATGAACGGAAACGAACAGAGCGCATTAACAGATGAGGAGCGGAGGAAAATTCTGAAGGCTAATGAGGAGATGGCCAAGGACGCACTAAGGGTCCTGGGAGTTGCCTATAAAGAGCTCCCGGATATGGAGGGGTACGGAGAGGAGTTTGTTGAAAGAGACCTGGTCTTCCTCGGACTGATTGGGATGATGGATCCTCCGAGAGAAGAGGCCATAGAAGCAGTGAAGGTCTGTCAGCAGGTGCGTATAAAACCCGTCATGATCACAGGGGATCACAAGCTGACTGCCGTGGCGATAGCAAAAGAACTTGGGATCTATCATGAAGGGGACCTCGTGCTAACGGGCGAGGAACTCAGTAAGCTCGGCGATGAAGAGTTTGAACGCATCGTGGGGAGGGTGACCGTTTATGCCAGGGTCTCTCCAATGGACAAGCTGAAAATTATTAGGGCATGGAAGAGGAAAGGTGAAGTAGTGGCCATGACCGGCGATGGAGTCAATGATGCGCCTGCCCTTAAACACGCTGACATCGGGGTCGCCATGGGAATTACTGGCACCGAGGTGGCCAAGGAGGCTTCTGATATGGTCCTAGGTGATGACAACTTTGCCACCATCGTTACAGCTATTGAGCGTGGGAGATGGATCTACGACAACATCAAGAAGTACCTCACCTACTTGCTTAGGGCGAATATCACCGAAGTGGTCGTCCTCGGCGGGGTTGTCATGATTACTGACCCCGAGTTCCTGCCTCTCCTACCAGCGGCAATCCTCTATATCAACCTAGCCACAGATGGACCCCCAGCCCTTGCCCTGGGCGTGGCGCCCCCTGACCCTGACATCATGCAGAGACCGCCGCGAGACCCGAAAGAAAGCGTCTTTTCATGGGATGTAAAGATTCTCATATTGCTGGCATTACTCATTGAGTGCCCCATCTTCCTATGGGTTTTTTTCCACTACCAATTTGATCTGGAACTGGCGAGAACAAAGATATTCTTTATGTTCGTGCTCATCGAACTTATCCTCGCTCTCAACTTCCGCTCTTTGAGCTACAGCCTCTTCCAGGCACCTCCCCACAAATCGCTTCTTCTTTCCATTGCGGGGACTCTAATAGTTACCGCTGTCCTGATCCAGTTCCCCGTCGTTCGTACCGCTTTTGGAGTCTCCATACCCACGGCCTTTGATGTCGGAATGATCCTCGGCCTTGGCCTTTTCGTCCTCATCACAATCGAGATCACGAAGGCTGTTTTGAGAACCAAGATGGTTGCAATGAGAAGGTCGGCGGCGTAGGAGTCGGACGGGAAGTGACCCAGCATGAGATCTGAAGTCAAGTACGTTCTTTGGCTGCTGGGAGCATTGGCTCTGGCCGTACAGTGGATCATCCTCCTGCGTGCCGGGGTGCACCTCGAGCGCCACTGGGAAGCGCTGTTCTCTGGCTTTGGGATCTTTGGGGCAGCCTTTCTTCTCTCTTGGGCTGCAGAGGTGGCGCAGCTTGATATTCCGAAAAGTCTAGCCCTGGCAGCGCTAGCCTTGGTCGCAGTCCTTCCAGAATACGCGGTGGATGTGTATTTTGCCTGGAGGGC
>JAHFAO010000128.1 GCA_023250515.1 Deltaproteobacteria bacterium
CTCAAAGGGAGATAGGCTTGAAGTCCTTGTAACGAGGTTATGAGTCTCTCTTTGAGAGGACCCCTAAGAAGACGTCGCACTCCCACATACAGTAGGTGCAGAGGTAGGTAAGCTTGGTGGCCGTTCTGGGATACTTCTTCCCAGCCATCACGGTCTTCACCGAGATCAGCCCTGTCCTGTGACTCTCTAAGCAACGATCTTGATCAAAGCGTTTTCTGTGATGTTTTGCTTCTCTTACGGACCAATAGGTCTTCATGATCTGGTCCCCTACCGCCTCCTTATGGCTGAGAGCGAACTTTTCGGTAATGGGGCCTCAGTGTGGAATTGCTCTTCTTCGGTCGAGCCCGAAAGAGCAAGCGTGGATGAGGACCCACCTGCCACGAGTTGCGCTATTGTGTCAAAGTATCCCGCACCCACAGACTTCTGATGCCGGACCGCCTCGTAGCCAAACGGTTCTAGCTCAAATTCTCTCTGCTGAAGCTCGGCGTAGGCAGCCATGCCTCTGTGGAGATAATCCAGGGAAAGCCGGAAAATCGCCTCGCTGACACAGTGGTATCCGGCCAAAGTGACAAACTGGAATTTATACCCCATCGCTCCAAGCTCTCTCTGAAACTTTTTGATGCTCGTATCATCCAACTTGTGCTTCCAGTTGAACGAAGGTGAACAATTGTAGGCTAGCAGTTTCTCAGGGAATTGCGTCAGGATGGCCTCGGCAAAGATCTTGGCTTCGTTCAGGTTCGGCTCAGACGTTTCGCGCCAGAGCATGTCCGCGTGAGGCGCATAGGCAAGGCCCCGAGCGATTGCCGCGTCAAGTCCTCCTCGCACCACGAAGAAACCTTCGGGCGTTCTTTCACCGATGAGAAAGCGCCGATCCCTTTCATCCGCATCGCTGGTGATCAACTGGGCCCCATCGGCGTCAGTCCTGGCGACGAGGATGGTAGGAACATCCTCGACGTCGGCAGCCAACCTGGCAGCCACGAGCTTCTGGATGAACTCTGCCGTAGGGACCAAAACCTTGCCGCCCATGTGACCGCATTTCTTCACAGACGAGTTCTGGTCCTCGAAGTGAACGGCTGCAGCCCCGGCATCGATCATGGCTCTCATTAATTCGAACGCGTTTAAATTTCCGCCGAAGCCCGCCTCCGCATCCGCGACGATGGGCGCAAACCAATAGATATTGCTTTTGCCTTCGCACCGATCGATTTCGTCCTGTCTCTGCAAGGCGTTGTTGATCTCTCGGACGAGCGCCGGGACACTGTCCGCAGGGTAAAGGCTTAAATCCGGATACATCTTTTTTGCGTTATTGGCCCCCGCAGCCGCCTGCCATCCGCTGCAGTAGATCGCTTTCAACCCCGCCTTGACCTGCTGAACGGCTTGGACCCCGTCCATGGCGCTCAGTGAAGGAACATAGTCCTCGCTCTGCAACAAATGCCACAGCCTCTCGGCGCCGATTCTGGCAAGCCTTTTGAGGTCGTGCTCCAGCGGGAGCGAACCGCGAATCCTAAAGACATCCTCTGCCTTGTAAGGGCGGACAATTCCTTTCCAGCGGCTATCAGTTCTCCATCTCTCTTCGGTCTCTAAAATAGGGTCCGAACGGTTGCCAGTCTTGATCATCGTCTTCTCCTTCCTATTCTAAGTGTTTGTAAGCCGGAATCGTCAGAAATTCGGTGAACTTCTCACGGGTCATCATCTCTTCGAATATCTCGCTTGCAAGCCCGTACTTTCCTAAGTCAAATCGCTCCTGAGTTCCATATCGGCGACCTCTACTGTTCATAATACTGAACTTATATTCCAAATACAGAGCGCCATTTTTAGTCTACCGTCACCACAAAGTCAATGATTTTTGGCTTGACAGGAGAAAATTTTGTTCATAATGTTGAACAGCTATTCTAAGGAATGGAGGCCCTATGAAAAAAACTCTTACCATTAGCCCGGTTGCCTCTATCGAGCGAGCCTTGACGATTCTTGAGGTGCTTAGCCAAAGCAAAAGGGGACTCACCAACGCCGAGATCAGCAGAAAACTTAAACTCCCCAAGAGTACGGCGAGCTACATCCTACGGACGCTGAAACAGAAGGGGTATCTACATAGGGACGATGATCTGGGAAAATATCGCCTTAGCGCGAAGCTTTTTAGCATCGGCAGCCAGGCCCTACGCGGCTTGGAGCTGCACGACATAGCTTTCCCCGTACTTCAGGAACTCGTGGACAAAACAGATCTTACTGGTCACCTGGCCATCTTGGACGGGCACGAAGTGGTCTACATAGAAAAGATAGATAAGCCCGGGTTCATTAGGATGAACACCTGGGTTGGCCGGCGCCTCGACGTGCACTGCACCGCGGTGGGAAAGGCCCTGATCGCTTACCTGCCCCAGGAGATTGTGGAGGAGATTATCCGGGACAGGGGGTTACCGAAGCACACACCCAAGACCATCACCTCTCTAAACCACTTGCTCCGAGAACTTTCGAAGGTGCGGGCTGACGGCTATGCCCTGGATGACAATGAGAATAACCTCGGCGTTATGTGTATTGCGGCTCCGATCTTTAATGTGGAAGGGCGAGCTGTCGCGGCAGTCGGACTTACGGGGACTGAAAGCCAAACAAGGTCCCACAAGTTTGAGAGCTACGTGAAGCTAATCAAACACGCCGCAAGGAACATCTCCCACCAGCTTGGATATGTTAGCACTGCTCATCATGCCGGCCACACGGAGAAGTTTCTGGAGTACGGGACAGGATGAGCCGGGGGCAGGTCCCGCATCTCACTTCTTCTCGCGAGGCTTCTCGATAGGCAGACGAAATGGTGGGGTCATCATCTAGTATCTTTTTCCCAACTTCTGTAGCTCCCGCCACGCCTCCGCATCATCCGAATTATACGCGAGGACCTCTCGATATTTCTCTTCAGCTTCTCTGATCTTCCCCATTTGGGCCAAAGCCATACCCATTGAGCGGCGCCAATCACTATTCTTGCGTCTGGATTTTAGCGCCCGTTCATAGGCCCCCGCAGCTTGCTCCCAAAGCTTGAGTTTAAGATAGACATCTCCTAAGGCACCGTAGAGGGTTCCGGAATCTTCTCCTTCCTCGCTGGATCGCTCTAACAGCCCTTTCGCCTTTTCGAACTCTCCTTTGGCCAACATCAATCGACCCAAGGCCAAAAGGACTGCAGGATGATCAGATTTGACGCGCCTGGCTTGATCAAACCACTTCTCTGCCTCTTTTAGATCCTTGTAATGGAGGGCAATGTTACCCAATCCCAAATAGGGAAGTACCTCTCGGGCCCCCATCTCTATAGCCTTGGTGTAGACTGCCTTCGCCTCTTGCAAGTAAAAATCCTCACTGAGTCCGAGAATCGGTTTGATCGCCTGCCTGGAGCGTTCAAGGGCTAGGAGGGCGGCCTTTGCTGCCTCAGCACTTTTTTCCTGTTCGAGAAGAATCTTTGTTTTCAGGACGTAAAATTCTGCGTTAGATGGTTCCAACCTGATTGCCCGGTCAACCTCTTCCAGGGCCCGGCTGCGCCAAGTACTCGCCTCATAGGCCTGAGCTAGATAAAAATGACGCATGGAATCGGGAACAGGGATGGGATTCGATCTCAGCCAAGGAGCATCCACCAAAAAAGGCTCCATCAGCTTGCGGTTGAGCTCCGATGTCGAGCGGCGGACATTTTTTGGCGCGGAAAACTCCAACTGAGCCCCATCATCCGTGTTGAGGCTGGCCCCCTCGCTGAAAGCCATCATCTCCTTCTTGCCCATCCGGTAGAACCCCAGCGCTGCATAGATATCGGACAAGCCCAATTCCTTTAGATCCTCTTTCAAAGTCCGGCTCTTGGAAACGATCTCTCGGAGTAGGGGGTATTGGAAGACTTGCTCCTTCCTGCTCCCGACAAGGAGAAAATCGCTCTCCTTCATCCCCCAGACCGAAACATGGGGAAAGGCCTCTCCAAAGGTGCGAAACACCATTTGGAAATCATCCGGAGACATAGAATAGTTGTGGAACCACTGGGCAAAGATCCCATCTTCCCTCAGTTTAGACTTTACCACCTCATAGAATTCCCGGGTGTAGAGGTTGGCAATCCCTGCAATCCAAGGGTTAGAAGGTTCGGCAGTGATCACGTCATAGAGCTTGGGGGTAGCCAGGATATAATTCCGCCCATCTGTTGGAATCAATCGGACCCTTCGATCTTCAAGGATCTTGCCATTTTTGTCATTGAAGAAAGCCGCAGCCTCGGCCATGGCCGGCTCAATCTCAAGGACCTCGATCTCCCGCAGTGGAAAAGCACCAACTGCCCTGGCTGTCATCCCAGTGCCCAGACCAATGACAGCGGCCCGCTCCGCCTTAGGATGGAGAAAAAGCGGGATATACCCTGTCATGAGCTGGCTCAGGGCGTCGCCATGCGAGCCATCAATCTTCCCGTTGGTCTTGAAATAGACGTAGTCCTTACCGATCCGATGGACGCTGATGGTGGCGGTCAACCCTTCGCGGTAGTAGAGTATCTGGTCCCGCCGCATATCCTCCAGCCGTAAGGAGTCTGTGGGCAAGTTTTCGTAGCGATCGCTATAGATAGTCACCCCGCTGGTAAGAACAAACTTGTCCCAACGCGGCATCCTAAGAGGGATGAGGACGACCAATGCGAGTACAACAACACCGAAGGCAAAACGCGGTGCTGGTGACAAACGGGGATCGACAATAATGAGAAACCACCCTACAAGGAGGTTGATCGTTACAGCAAGGATGATGGTGTTTTGTACCCCGATCAAGGGAATAAAAATGAATCCCCCAGCAAACGCTCCAAGAATAGCTCCAATAGTGTTGGCCGCATAAGAGATTCCTACACTGCTGCCCACATGGTAAAGGCTTTGGGTAAACAGGCGAGCCACCAAAGGAAAGGTCATTCCCAAGAGGAGGGTAGGCAGAAACATTATCAGCGCAGAGAGGAGCACCTGGATCGAGAGAAAGAAGGTAAAGGAATCGCCAAAGGCCTGCAGTAGTCTCAAGAATATAAGCGGGAGTTTTTCGAACAGCGGAATGGTCGCCAGTGCCGTTAATCCAACCCAAAGCTCCAAAGTTCCAAGAGTATTAACTCTAACCTCGCGGCCACCCATCAGCCTGGCATAAAGAAAACCTCCCAGGGAAAGCCCGATCAGAAAGGTAACCAGCATGGTCGTAAATGAATAGACGGAGCTTCCAATGACCAGTGTCAAAGCCCGGGTCCAGGCATTTTCGTAGACCAAGGCAGCAAACCCTGAAAGGCCAAAAGAGAGAAGAAGAACCCATCCCAACCATGAAGGAACTGAGTTTGGACCCAACTCCGAGGGCCCACCCTCCTCAGCCCCCAAAAGAACTTCTCTGGACTCTTTGCTCCGAACCCGGTCTACAATGAAGATCACAAAGGCGATAACAAGATTGAACGCAGCGGCAACATAAACTGTGGCGCGCATGCCGAGGGTGGGAATCAAATAATAGCCGGCAAAGCCACATCCCAAAACAGCCCCCATCGTATTGGTCGCATAGATATCTCCCACCCGGCGCCCTAGATGGGCAAAGCTGCGCACAAAGAACCGACTCAGAACCGGCATAGTGGCGCCCATAAGAAGAGTGGGAAGAACTAAAAGGAAGAAGGAAAGGAGAAAGAGAAAAAGATTGAAGAGGAAGGGATAGGAATCGTTCAGGCGGAAAAGGGGAATGTAGATCGTTTGGCCCAGGTTGAAAAGCCAGGGGACAACAAAGCCGTAGATGCCCACTCCGGCCTCGAGTATTCCGTAGAGCAGAAAATCGTTTTTCCCTCGGTCGGCTATGCGGCCAAATAGGTAGCTCCCCAGGGCAAGGCCTGCCATAAATGCCGCGAGGACCGTAGCAATGGCATAAGTGGTGTTGCCAAAGATCTGCGTGAGCATGCGGGTCCATACTACCTCATAAATAAGACCCGCTGCGCCTGAGAAAAAGAAACAAATCAGAGCAACTACAAGAAGTCTGTCCTGAGGTTTCTCGAAGGGCCTGTCCTGAGGTTTCTCGAAGGGCCCGTCCCCTTCCGATCGGTCAAAACCTACTGTCATTCCCATCTCCTAATAAAGAAAATCCCTTACTGAATCCAGAAACACTGATATCAGGCAATAGGATGACAGTAAAGGGTCCTTGAAACCTTGAGGCCTTATAGCATAGAAGACTTACAAGTTTCGAGCGATGGAACCAAAGGAGGAATCCAATCTATGCCAAAAGACATGCGTACCTGGATTCGTGAACTTGAGGACGCGCGCGAACTAGCCCATATCACCAAGCCTGTTCATCCCCACACTCAGATGGGGTCCCTGTTGTACCAGTCTAGGGAGAAGGCCCTGCTCTTCGAGAATGTCGAAGGTTTCCAAGGCTGGAAGGTCCTGGGCATGGCCCCGGCTAACCTGCGTCACGCCGCCCTGGCTTACGGCACCACTGTGGAGAAGCTGATCCCCACGGCCGCGCAAAGGGCCCTTAGCCGGAAGCCTACGGAACTGGTCTCGACTGGGCCAATCAAGGAGGTCATCCTGAAGGGAAACGAGGTGGACATTACCAAGCTTCCGGCGCACATCGCTGGCAGCGAGGAAACGCCCTACATCGCCGCGGGGCTTATGATTGCCCGCGACCCTGACACCGGTATTCGCAACATTGCCTTCCACCGGCTCCAGATCAAGGGGCCGCGAAAAACCGGTGCTCTGATCGTGCCCCGCCACACGCGCCAGATCCTCGATAAGCACGAGGCGCGAAACGAGCCCATGCCCGTTTCCATCTTTATTGGTCACCACCCTCTATACTACATGGCTGCAGCAAGCACTGGTCCCTTTGAGATGGATGAGTTAGAGCTCGCCGGCGGGCTCATCGGCGAGCCTGTCAAGGTCGTGAAATGTGAGACCAACGATTTGGAGGTGCCCTTTGACGCTGAGATCGTCCTAGAGGGTCAAATCCTCCCGAATGTCCGTGAGGATGAGGGCCCCTTCTCGGAGTTCCACGATTACTATGTCGCTGGCATGGGCAAGAACCCTGTTGTCCAGATCGACTGCATTACCATGCGTCACGACGCTATTTTCAAGGCCATCCAGAACGGCTCCGAGGTCGAAGGCTGCATCTTCCACAAGGTGCCTTTCGGAGTTTCAGTCTACAACCACATCAAGAATATCGGCGGGTATGTCAATCTCCACAACCTCTTGGTACTTCCCGGCCTCTTCGGCATCGTCGTGCAGATGACACCGCGGTTCTACGGCGAAGCCAAGCAGGTGCTCATGGGCGTGCTCTCGAGCCCTATCCTGCACCCCAAGGTGGCCATCGCCGTCGACGAGGATGTCAATATCTTCAACTACTGGGAGATCCTGTGGGCCATCAATACCCGGTGCAATCCCCAGGAGGACATCGTTGTCATCCCCGGTGCGCGCATGCACCCCATGGACCCGACAGGCTTCGAGCCTTTCCCGCCGGGCGGTCCTTATTGGCACCGGGTAGGGGGAAAGGTCATCATCGATGCCACCAAGCCACCTCTCTGCGCCGGTGAGCAGGCACGTAAGCCGTTTGAGCGTCTGAAGCCCATGGGCTGGGAAACGGTCCGGCTAGAAGATTTCCTACCGTAAACTTAATCCTCACCCCACGCCATAGGATCCAGGGTTGAAGGGATCAAGGGATAAAGAGGCTGTTGAAAAAGTCCCACGCGTCATTCTGAGGAGCATAAACCTTCAACCCTTTATTCCTTAGGGTACGAACATCTTGTCGATGTGGTCCTTGGCTTCTTTTGGAAAAATTCCGAGCTCGGTTGCCTCTCTTAGATATCTCTTCTGCACTTCAAGGCTGGATGGGTTCGGCCATTTCAAGTCCGCGGGCACCAGCACAGGCTTGGTTCGCTTCCAAGCTAGGCTAACTTCATCTGGCTTTTCCAAACCGAAGAACCGCTTGGCATATTTACGAAAATGGGCCTCATCTTCCTGAACTCCCCTGGAGGCTTCAGCCCAGGTAGCCCGTATTTTGGAGACCATCTCAGGGTTTTGCTTTATCCACGGGTCGACGGCGCCAATATAGCTTAGGATCACGCTCTCCCCTTTGAAGAGTCTTTCCATCTCTTCGCGAAAGCTCATAATCGTCTTATACTTTCCCGAGGCGAGAAGACGAGAGACATGGGCCTCCCACACGATGGCTCCATCCACCTCGCCTCTTTCTAATACCGCAATAATTCCCGGAGCGCCCAATTTCTTGAGTTTATAGTCACTTTCGATGTTAACTCCGCGCTTCTTCATCATGTAGTCAAACATGTTGTAAAGCGAAGTTGTTTCGCTGGTTAATGCCAGCGGCTTTCCCTTAAGTTCCAGAACATCCTTATGAGGCGAATCCTTGGGAGCCATCACGAATATATGGGGAAGCTGATAGGGCTGAACCAATCGGATGAGAGTGCCCTTGAGATTGGCCCGAAGCGTCACTTCCGAGACTGACAGCCCTAATGGGACAGCCCCAATGCCCATCAAACGCTGGATCTCTGCGACTCCTGCCCAGCGCGGCTTTATGCTGAACCCATTTTTGCGATCGAGCTGTTTGTCGATGATATACTGTCCCCCCAACCCGAATACCCCATCCTCGGGGAAACCAACCTCCACGGTGGGAAGCTCAGCCGCTCCGACTGCCGAGGTTGAGACTGCTATGACTGTTAGAGCGATCAGGATTATGGATAAAAGGATTGCCTTTTTACTTTTCATGCCTACGCCTCCTCTTTGACAAGATTAAGTACCGTTTGGAGCACCTTCTTTTTAAACTCGATGAAGCTGAGATCGTCCAAATCTCTTTTCAGGGCGGAAAAGGGATTATCGAATACCTCTGCGACAGAAGACGGCCGGCCAGACATAACTATGATTCGATCCCCCATGTATGCAGCTTCTTCTACATCGTGGGTGACGAGAAGCGCTGTCTGCTTCAGTCGGGCACAGATCTCTAGGGTATCTTCGCGCAATTTGCGCGCCGTCAACTGGTCGAGCTTGCTGTAGGGCTCATCCATGAGAAGGACTTCAGGCTCGATGACGAGGGCACGGGCTAGGCCTACCCTCTGACGCATTCCTCCGGACAAATAGAGAGGATACTGCTTGCGGAATTCAAGAAGACCTACCAAGTCGAGATACTTGTGAAGCCGCTCTTCCCATTCGCTTCGTCTTACTCTCATCCCCTTCAGAGCGAAGATCAAGTTGTCGTCCACTGTCTTCCAGTTAAGCAAGCGAGGGTCCTGGAAGACATAGCCTAGTTCCGCGTTACGGGTTTCGAGTTTCGAGCTTTGACTCGAAGATGGTGATTTCGAAACCCGAGACTCGGAACCCGAAGCTCTCAACTCTACATGCCCTTGGTCCAGGCGCTCAAGCCCCGAGATGACGTTCAGAAGTGTGGACTTACCACACCCCGATGGGCCCAAAAGGCAAGTGATGCCATACTCTCTGGTATCGAAGGAGACTCCGCGTAGAACCAGCATCTCCGAGCCGTCTTCTCGGGGAAAGTATTTTACAGCCCGTTCCACGTGGACGTAGGCCATCTACCGCCTCCACGCCTCCACCCTGGGGCGCCACCGTGTTACGGCTCGCTCTAACCAACTGATGATGCCGAACTCGATGACGATCATAACC
>JAHFAO010000129.1 GCA_023250515.1 Deltaproteobacteria bacterium
TCCGCATCCATGGCGCCCATGCAGCCGGTGCCTGCGGCAGTGACTGCCTGGCGATAGACATGATCCTGGACATCCCCACAGGCGAAGACGCCTGGAATATTTGTGGCCGTTCCGTGATGGGTGAGGATATATCCCCGCTCGTCCAGATCTAGTTGGCCCCTGAATAGTTCGGTGTTGGGTTCGTGCCCGATGGCGATAAAAACCCCATCGCACTTAAAGTCTTGGGTCTCTTCAGTCTTTACATTTTTCAGTCTGACTCCCTTGACTCCGCCGTCTTTAGGATTGCCGTAAACCTCTTCCACCGTGGTATCCCAGATAAAAGAAATTTTAGGATTCTTGATAGCGCGCTCCTGCATGATTTTTGATGCGCGTAGTTTGTCTCTGCGGTGGATAATGGTTACCTTGCTTGCGTATTTGGTGAGAAAGAGGGATTCTTCCATGGCGGTGTCCCCTCCTCCAACGACTACAACCTCCTTCTCTTTGAAAAAGAAACCATCGCAGGTGGCGCAAGCCGATACCCCGTAGCCCATGAGCTTCTTTTCCGAGTCTAAACCTAAGAGCTTGGCCGATGCCCCAGTCGCTATAATCAGGGCATCGCAGGTATAGGACTCCTTGCCCACCACAACTTGGAAGGGCCTTTGATTGAGGCTGACAGCCGTGACATCTCCAAAGACAGTTTTTGTCCCAAAGCGCTCCGCCTGCTTTTTGAAATCCTCCATCAGTTCCGGGCCTAGGATTCCTTTAGGAAAGCCAGGATAGTTTTCTACGTCCGTGGTAATGGTTAATTGACCGCCCGGTTGAGAGCCCTCGATAACCATGGGCTCTAGGTTTGCTCGGGCGGCGTAGATCGCGGCCGTGAGGCCAGCCGCCCCAGATCCCAAAATGATCACACGGTAGTGGCTTTTTTTCTCCATGGCTTTTATGTAGCATAAAAAAATTATAAGGAGAAGGAACATGGGTAAACTCACGCATTTAGACCAAAAAGGACGGGCTCGGATGGTCGATGTGACGGAAAAGGATGTGACCAGTAGAGTCGCTGTCGCCCGGGGAACCGTATTCATGCGTCCTGAAACGCTTGCGCTGATTAGGGAAAAAAGAGTTGAGAAAGGGGACGTCTTCTCTGTTGCCCGGGTGGCCGGCATTATGGCGGCCAAGAAGACCCCAGAGCTTATACCCATGTGCCATCCTCTCAATATCACCTCGGTGGAAATCTCGCTCAACCCAGCGGAGAATCCTGCACGGGTAGAAATCGAAGCAGTGGTGCGAGTAACCGGAAAGACAGGAGTGGAGATGGAGGCGATGACGGCAGTTTCGCTCTGTGGTTTGACGATTTATGACATGTGTAAAGCGGTGGACCGAGAGATGTCAATCGGCGAGGTCCGTTTGGTCAAAAAGAGTGGCGGCAAGAGTGGAACCTTTATCCGCAAGGAGTGAAGTGTCGAGGGAAGCCTACCCCTCGGAGCGGAAGGCAATATACCTCTGCTTATCTCTCCTTTAGCCCCTAACCTGATATGTCCATACTCTTTGAGGATGTCTGGTGACGAGTGCCTTCCTTGCTTCGGGGCAGACTCCCCTCTCCCAGAATAAAGGGACAGAGGAGCCCCCTTTTTTGCGGAGAGAGGAAAAAGTCAGTTGGCTTGAGGTCATCTTGCTAAGGGTGTTCCTGAAAAAAGGCAGGGAGGGGCCTGCGCTCAAAAAATCGTCTTTGGCGCGGCCGTAGACTCCGGCCGGAAAGTTCAAATCTTAAAAAGACTCGGCCACCCGCTCGATTACCCAGTGAGTCTTCACCATCCCGAAGGAGAGTACCTCAAAGGGCTCTGCTGAGCGTTTTGGACTAAGAGTCACGCTGTGATACAGAGAGTTGCTGGAGGTGTCTTATGCCTGGCAGATACCGGACTATCAAGGATTGGCCGGAGGAGGACCGGCCCAGAGAGAAGCTCCTCGACAAGGGAGCGGAAGTGCTGACCGATGCCGAACTGCTGGCGATTATCCTGAGAACCGGCAATGCGAGCACCGGCGAGACCGCCCTGGATCACGCCCGAGTCCTTCTCACGCAGTTTGGTGGCTTAAAGGGAATCGATGGGGCTTCCATCAGGGAGTTAGGAGCAGTCAAAGGGATTGGCCCGGCCAAGACGGCCCAACTCAAGGCCGGCTTGGAGATTGGCCGACGAATGGGGCAGGAGAGTTGGAAAGTGGGGGAATCTTTGCGTTCGTCTGAAGATGTCTTTCGCCATTTTCGTGAGCGGTTGGAGAAAGAAAAACGCGAGATTTTTTACGTTGTGCTTCTTACCAACAAGAATCGCAAGATCCGCGAAGTGAAGGTGTCCGAGGGCTCACTAACTGCTTCGTTGGTTCATCCCCGAGAGGTTTATAATCCCGTGATTCGTGAGTCGGCTGCTGCGGTGATCTTTGTTCATAATCATCCGAGCGGCGATCCGGCCCCAAGTCCGGAGGACTTGGAGATTACACGCAGGCTGAAAGAGGTGGGAGAGGTCATGGGGGTTAGGGTTCTAGACCACGTGGTGGTCGGTCACGACCGCTACTTTAGCTTCAGCGACCGAGGGATTCTCTAGGGACTTCTACAGCCGACGAGAAAGCCCCAAATCACCTTCTGCGAAACCTCCTTAGAAAATCTGCTGCATAAGTTTTCGTCCTTCCGAATCTTGTTATTTTGGTTTATAATTGGAAACGCGTAAGGCGCCGTGGGGAAGAAATAAATCTTATAGACTCTGAGAAGCAATAACACTTTTGAACGCTTAGGATTAAAGCTACTGTGACATTCCCGGCATGAAACCTTACGCTAACCTTCCTCCCCTTCCAAGCCGAATTAGCCGACTCGGCAAACTTGCCTTCGACCTCTGGTGGAGCTGGCACGAGGAGGCCCGTGAAGTGTTTCGGCGCCTGGACTACCCTCTCTGGCGTTTAACGGCGCATAATCCTGTGCGGATGCTGCGCATGGTGTCGCGTGAGAGGCTGGAACAGGCAGCGCGGGATCCTTCGTTCCTTAACGTCTACGATGCCGCAATTAAGGCTCTAGATCGAGCCCTCACGGCCAAAGAGTCGTGGTGGATACGACGGTTCCCGCATCTGCCGATGGGCCCGATCGCTTATTTCTCCGCCGAATTTGCGCTGCACCAGTCACTACCGATATATGCAGGCGGCCTTGGCGTGCTCGCTGGTGATCACTGCAAGGAAGCGAGCGACCTGGGGCTGCCCCTGATCGGGGTCGGGTTCATGTATCCCCAGGGGTACTTTCACCAGCGTATGTCCTCTGAAGGATGGCAGGAGGAAGTTTACGAACAATTGAACTGGGACCATGCACCGATCGAGCGCGCGGTCACGAAGGAGGGAAAACCCTGCATCATCAGCGTGCCAGTGGGTAACCGCTCTGTGCTGGTCTCGGTATGGTGTGTTCGGCTCGGCCAGGTGAAGCTCTATCTACTAGACACGTCCATGGAAGAAAACGCACCTTCGGACCGAGAGCTCTCGGCGCGGCTTTACGGTGGCGATCGCGAGACGCGCGTGCAGCAAGAGATCATTCTCGGGGTCGGCGGCGTCCTGGCGCTACGCGCGTTGGGTTCCAATCCCGTAGTCTGGCATCTCAACGAAGGGCATGCGGCGTTCGTGGTGCTTCAAAGAATCCGCGAGGCGTTAGAGCGCGAGGAGAGCTTTGAAGAAGCCATCGAGGAAGTCCGAAGCTCTACCGTCTTTACAACACACACGCCGGTCCCCGCTGGGCATGACACTTTCCCTTTCCACCTCGTGGAGGCTCATCTTGCGGCATACTTGGGCAGCCTGGGCCAGTACCGCGACGATTTTTTAGCGCTGGGGCACTACGACAACGGCGGCGGGCCAATGTTCAACATGACGGCGCTGGCGTTGCGCACCGCAGGGGCTATCAACGGAGTAAGCCAGATCCACGAGCGGGTGACGCGCGAGATGTGGGCGCCGATCTGGCCCGGCCTTCCAGAAAGCGAGCGGCCGGTCAAGGCACTGAACAACGGCATCCACATCTCCACTTGGATCGCGCCGGATATATCCAGGCTCCTCGAAAAGCACCTGGGGAAGGAATGGCGAGATCGCCATGAGGAGTCAGAGTTTTGGGGCGAAATTTTCAAAATCCCCGACGAAGAGCTGTGGGCTGTTCGCCAGGCGCTACGAAGATACCTCATCGCGTTTATTCGCGAGCGCGCCCGGCAGCGGTGGACGCAAGAACAGGTCAGCGCGGCGCGGGTTTTGACGGCGGGCACGCTGCTGGATCCGGCTGCGCTCACCATCGGATTCGCGCGACGGTTTACTGGTTACAAACGTCCCGAGCTGATCTTTCACGACCCGGAGCGGCTAGCCCGGATCCTTAATGCGCCAAGGCGACCCGTGCAGATCGTTTTTGCCGGAAAGGCCCACCCCGTAGACGATATGGGCAAGCATCATCTACAGAGCGTCTACAAGCGCGCTATCGACCCCACCTTTGGTGGACGCATCGCCTTCGTAGACGACTATGACCTTCACGTCGCGCATTTTCTGGTGCAAGGGTGCGATGTCTGGCTGAACACGCCGAGGAAGCCGTTTGAGGCGAGTGGGACCAGCGGAATGAAGGCGTCCGTCAACGGTGTCCTCCATCTGAGCAGCGGCGACGGCTGGTGGGCGGAAGGCTACACGGGGTCCAATGGCTGGCTAATTGACGGAGGCGTCATGACGGGCGAGCCGGCCGCAGTGGACGCGGCTGACGCAGAAGCGCTCTACCGACTTCTGGAAGAAGAGGTGGTGCCGACCTTCTACGATCGCGACGTGGACGAGGTGCCAAGGCGCTGGCTACGAATGGTGAAGGAGGCGATCCGGACGGTTACCCCGCGCTTCAGCACGCGGCGAATGGTGAAGCAGTACGCAGAATGGATGTATGCATCGGCAGTAAATAAGGCGGTTGCAAAGTAGCGATTTGGTCCTTGGTGCTGAGCGGCTCGGTTTCGGCGAGCCTTAGGATTCAACAGTCCCTTACGGCCGCGCCGTTGTTAAAGGGCTGAGCGTAACAATACACGCCAGAAGCGGGAAGATCCCAATGAAAGTCAATGCCATTGCAAGCCCATAGGCATCTGCGATAATCCCCGCCGAAATTGGCCCGATAAAGGACAGCCCCATATTCCCGGTAAAGAGAAAACCGACAAGACTACCTGCCAACTGCGGCGGGGTTACCTCCATAGCGGCGGCGAAGATGATCGGTCTTAAAGCCCAAAGCATCGTGCCGACAACGGCGCACCCAGCAATCAGAGCGATCCCAGGAGCAAGATAGGGAAGGACCGCTATAGAGACGGCGCTTAGAACGCAGCCGGCTATCATCATCGGCACGCGGCCAACACGGTCGGAGATCCAACCTGAGCATGAAGGCGCGACAGCGGCAAAGAAAAAAAGAATAGAGATGTAAAGGCCCATGGTCCCGACCGAGAGCTTTAACTGCAGGGTCAAGTAGAGCGGAAGAAAAGCAAGCAGCGCTGTCTGGGCCATCGAGCGGAAGGCCGATATGAGAAACATCCCGAAAACCGCGCGGTTGGTAATAACATCCTCCCATAGGGAGTGCTTGAATCGTGCCCGGGGCACTGATGTTCCATTTGTCTCTTGACAAAAGAGAGCATAGGAAAGACCAATAGCCAAACCTGGAACAGCCCAGATCTGTAGTGTGCTGCGCCAATCCACATAGGTCAGGAGCAATCCAATCGTTAACGGCGCAAGGACCTCTCCCACATTGCCCGAGCTATCATGAAGCCCAAGGGCGAGGGCGCGCCGGTCGTTATAGGCCGATGACAAGATGGCAAGCGACTGAGGGTGGAACCCACCTGCCCCGACGGCTCCAAATGCCATAAGAAACAGAAGAGCCCAGAATCCCGAAGCAAAGCTCATCAACAGACTCGATAGACCAATCACAATCAGGGAAAGTCCCAGAAGGAGGCTGCGTCGATTGATTAGATCGGCCAATAGTCCGGAGGGGATGTTCGAAAAACCGGCCACCAGGGAACGTAGAGAAACCAGGAGGCCTACCTGGGACATGTTCAACCCCAATGCTGTGGCTATGACCGGAAGAACAACGGTGTTGACACCGACATAGAGATGCTCGGTCATGTGCGCCACACAGGTTACAACCAAACGGCCCCATATGGATGTCTGCACTGTAAGAGTTTGGGAAAAGCTGCTCTGCGCCATGATGTCTAACTAGGAGATAAAACGGACACTAAACTAACACCAACAAACGGTGAGTTACAAGCTCTAGAGCGAGGCTTTTTATCCCACCTCAGTTCTATTACCCAAAGGCCGGTGAGACATAGCCGCGAGACTGTCAATGTGGATTCGTGTATCCCACAAGACAGGGTCTCCTCCCACGCTCGGACAGTAGACATCCACCTGGAGCTGGGTCGCACATCCGGGGCAGTAGTACTCGTAGTACTGGGCCTCGTAGGGCTCACCTGATGGAAGAGGGTAGGGCATAAATTCGTCCAGATTTATCATCCGGCATAAAGCATAAGGCTTGTAATTCTCATCCGCCGGACAAAAAAGGTGGCCGCAGCGGCCGCAACGGATCGCGTACTCTTCTCCCTCGGTGGCGATTTCCAGGACCTCGTGGAACCTAAGAATCAAACGCCAATTCTTACCTGGCTCGTTGCGCCAGTTACTCGTCTTTCCGCGTAATCCCATTGTCCGCCGAACAGAGCGCAAACGCGCGCGCTCGGCCATGGTCGCCTGGAGGTCTACCTGGCTTCCCTCCTGGTCGAAGACAACGCCATAAACCCGTCCTGCCTCCTTACGCGAAACAGCGCCCCGGCGATAATCGTGTAGGACCGCTTCGGGTTCCCGGTCCAACGGATCACCGTAACCCCCTCCTCCCGCTATATAATCTACGAGCAGAGTCCCGCTCGGTAGCAACACCCGTTCGGGTGATCCCTGAGGACGTATGGTTTTTCCCCAATCTCCCCGGTGGATAGCATCCCGCATCGGGGCCTCCCCCCGTCGGCTCCTCTCAAGCAGGTCTCTGGACCCTTTCACCATGATCCGCAACACCCCTGTCCCCGTGGGGTAACCACCAAAGAGTCCGAAACCTCCCTGGGCTACCCCGACGTAGGGCTTATAATCCGTAGAGCAGTTGTCGGAACCGTAAACCAGGAAGATACGCATGCTGCCGAGCCCGCCGCGGAAATGGCCGAAGCCACTTCCGTCCTGGTTATGAGCGCGCGTAAAATATAGGAACGGATACTGCATCTCGATACGCTCAACGTCGCTGATCCCAGCAGAAGGGATGTTCATGTGGCCTCCAGTATCGACCCCGTCGCGATATGGGGTCGCTCCTAGCCCGGCACCATGCTGATCGTACATCCCCTGGGCTACCGGAGTTCCCTCCCGGTTGTGGCCACCATAAAAGAAGCCCGGACCTCCAGCGAAGACCAGGTTACCAGTTGTAGAGGCGAAGACATCACTGTGGCGACCCGCAACGTAAAGCATTTTCGCCACGCACTCACAGACGGTGGAGACGAGGACATTACCCACCCGGGGCGCCGAGCCACAAGCCGCCGGGAAGCGGCAGTTCAGGATGGATCCCTCCGGCACATGGATCTTTATCGGGCGAAGCTTCCCGTCGCTCCACGGCACGTCCCAGAAAAGCGTCCGCGTAAGGGCAAGGGCGATGTGAGCCGTCGTACTGGGGAGGGTGGAATTGTGGTCTGTTTCTGTTTGGGGGCTGGTCCCGCTAAAGTCGAAGTGCAGATCGTCATTCTCTTTGGTCATGGTCAAAAGGATCTGGTGTGATACGGCCCGCCGATGCCTCCGGTCGAGCGTCGTCACGTATTGTCGGGCCATCCAGGTCCCGTCGGGGAGAGAACGGAGCTTGGCCCGGGCCGCAAGCTCAGACTCACGAATTACCTTTGCCGCTGCTCCCTTGACGAACCTGAGGCCGAATTTCTCCACCAGTTCGAGATAGCGGCTCGCACAGACGTTGTTTCCAGCGATCATCGCCTTGAGGTCAAGACCTACATACTCAGGGTCGCGGCACTGGTCCGTGAGGGTCCTGAACACGTCCTCGCGGAATTTGCCTTGCTCGACCACCTTGAGCCCCTGGATGCGGATACCCTCGTGGTAGATCTCGGTAGCTTCGCCGCGGAGAAGTCCTCCTGTGTCGGCTGTGTGCGTGCTGGTCGCAACCCAAGCAACGAGCTCACGGTCAGCAAAGACCGGCATGATGACCATCATGTCGTAGGTGTGTGATCCTGCCACATAGGGGTCGTTAAAGAAAAACTGGTCTCCTTTGTGAAATCCCGGAGAACTATGGAACCAATGGATCAAGTTCTTTATCGCGTCGGATGTTGCGGCGGCGAACCTGAGATGCCCCGAACAGGCCAGCACCATAGTCCCTTCAGGATCATAGAGGGAGCTCATGCACTCCCCACCCTGGACCACAATGGGTGAGGCGCTGACACGCTGAAGTGTCATTCTCCCCTCCTCACCGATGGCCCAAAGGCGGTGCAGAAACATCTCGTAGCGAATCGGATCGATCTCCATCCCCGTTTCCTTGATTAACTTGGGATCGCTTAGGTTGAGTCAGACTTTGTCCCCGTCGCCTAGTGAGGAGAAAAGAGCCAGCGCAAAAGCTGAGGTGATAGCCCAAGCTGCCGAACCAATAAGCGAGATCTACCTGCTATCGAAGTACGCGTATGTTGACACCGTAGATGCGTTCGCTTGGTATCGGCTTGTAATCAATATTCTTCGTCATGCCGAACAAGAGCTGATGGCGCCAGAGAAAATGAGCGGGTGCCTCTTCGGTGATAAGGCTCATGGCATCGGAGAGCGCCTTCTTACGCTTCGCAGGATCAAAGGTCTGCCGTTCCAGCGCCAATAGCTCGTCTAGCTTGGGGTTTGAATAGCCGATCCTTGGCGAACCCCCGGTCTCGAAGTATTGCGAGAGAGCCGCACTGGGGTCTACCACTGCCCCGCGCCCCATGTAGTAGAAGGGGACCTTGCCAGTCTGAACATTGGCCCACAAAGTGGCCCACTCTGGTGTCAGGAGCTTCGCCCGAATCCCCGCGGCGTGCAGCATGGGAACAATGGCCTCGGCAATCTGCTTGTCCAGGGTGTAGCGACCTACCGGCGTGTAGAAGTCCACATCGACACCGTTGGGAAAGCCCGCTTCAGCCACCAGCTTTCTGGCCTTTGCCGGATCATACTCGTACTTGGGTCTAAGATTGGGGTTGTAGCCGTACTGGCCCGGCCCGACCGGACCATCGAGTCGGGCGGCCTCTCCCTTAAGCAGGGTGGCGATGATGGTGTCCCGGTCGATCGCATAAGCCACCGCCTGACGCAACAGCTTGTTATCCCAAGGTTTGAACTTGGGACTCATGGCCAAAAACATGATCTCGGCAGTGTTAAAGGAAACTACCTTGAGATTAGGGCTTTTCTCTACTCTCTCGCGCAGATGGGGAGGGATGAACTGGGCGATCTGAATCTCGCCATTGAGCAGGGCCGTAACCCGCTGCTCCGGCTCCCGCATGATGCGAAAGATGATTTCATCGGGCGCCTGCCTCTTCTCCCTCATTCCCGGATAGTCCGGGTTCTTGGC
>JAHFAO010000130.1 GCA_023250515.1 Deltaproteobacteria bacterium
GCTTCCGTCTAAATAACTGCGATATCCATTTAAATCAACTTTAAATTAACCCTGAGCAGTCAGTAGACATTCTCCGTGCGTTGAGGTATTGGATTTCCCAGTTGGAGGCTATTCCTTTTGGATCTGAAGCGATCGTGGATGTTTGTGCCTGGTCACAGGCAACGGATGATTGATAAGGCTTTGGGACTCAATGCCGATGCGATCATGCTGGATATCGAGGACGGGGTGGCGCCGGGCGAGAAGGATGCGGCACGGAAGCTCATCTCCGAGACCCTTGGCCGCGAGAGAGTGCCGAATTCCCCAACCCGCTTTGTCCGCATCAACGCCATCGGCCATGCACGTATGGATGCTGACTTGGAGGCGGTTCTGCGTCCGGGTCTTGACGGCTTGGCATTGCCCAAGGTCGAGGCAGTGGAGGAGGTGCTCAAGGTGGATGCCATCCTTAAGGAGCGTGAGCCCAGGCTTAAGATCGAATCTGGCAGCGTTAAGTTGCTGATCGCCATCGAGAGTCCTAGGGGGCTTCATAATGCCGCAGCGATTGCCGCTTGTTCTCCGCGGATAATCGGATTGATGTTTGGAGCTGAGGACTTTGGCCGGGAGTTGGGCCTGCCTACCTCGCGCGAGGGTGAGGCGCGCGACATGATCTACGCTCGCTCCGCCATGGTCGTGGCTGCGGCTTCAGCCCACGTTCAGGCGGTGGATGGAGTATGGGTGGATCTTAAGGATACTGAAGGGCTGTGGGGTTTTGCCCGGCAGTCGCGTCGCCTTGGCTTTTCCGGCATGTCGCTGATTCACCCATCCCAGATCGATCCGATCAATAGCGTTTTTAGTCCTACCCCAGAAGAAATCGATTACGCCCAGCAAGTGGTTAAGGCTTACGAGGAAGCCGTAGCCCGCGGTGATGGCTCCATCTCTTTTGGCGGGCAGTTGATCGACCGGCCGATTGTGGAGCGCGCCCGCCGGACGCTGGAGATGGCCAAGATGTTAGGAGTTGACAAAGGATAACAAAGAATAAAGAGTTTAGGCGTTTAAGGGATAAAGGGTTAAGGAATAAATCTATACCGCAGGAGGGAGGGTACATCATGAGGCGTTTTGTGATCGGGTTTGGTCTTTCTGTTTTCTTGTGTTTCTTGGGTTCTCCAGCAGGAGCCTTAGAGGCGACCAAGCTGGCAGATGGAGTTTATGGGATTAAAGGTCCCGGAATGGACTTCAATACGTCTATTGTGGTTGGCGACCGAGGCGTCTTCGTCTTCGGCTGCGCCCCGAATACCTATTACGAGCGTATGGAGGCGATAAAGAAGGTGGCTGGGGGCAAGCCCGTTCGCTACGTGTCGAATGGCCATTACGCTTTTGACGATACTGGCTGTAACCACCTCCTTGCCGAACAAGGCGCGACCGTAATCGGGAATCCAGTTTTCGCTAAACTGCTAATGCCATATTTGCGTGAGAGGCTGACTGAGGACGCGGCGAAAGGGAGAATCAAAAAGGAACTGGTAGAAGGGAAAAGGGTAGAGCTGGCCATGCCCACAATTCTGTTTGAGGACAAGCTCACTCTGGACTTGGGGAGCCATCTTGTGGAGCTCCAGTTTGTGGGCAAGGCCCATACGCAGGATAACGCCATCGTGTGGTTACCCAAGGAGAAAATTCTCTTTGCTGATGATCTGCTTTTCGTTGAGCTTCATCCCACTGCCGATGACCGATCTGACACGATGAACTGGCAGCGCATTTTGCGTAAATTGGCTGGTTGGTCTCCAGCCACAGTAGTTCCTGGCCATGGAGTGTTTGCGCCGGGAAATGGGGCCAAGTCGCTCCTGGAAATGGACCGGTACTTCGAGACCATGCGGGCCAAGATCAAAGCTATGAAAGATACAGGGAAGTCTTTAGACGAGATTAAAAAAGGTATTAGGGCAGAGCTGGGTGAGTTTGCGAAGTGGCCGCGTGAGCGCGCTATTCCCGGCACTGCTGAGCAGGTTTACCGCGAACTCGGAGCCAAATAACGGCCAAAGACGTTGTAAGGAGAAAACCGAGAATGAAAATCTTAGCCACGGCAACCTTTATAGCTGTGCATGTTTTTTCCATGGCTTGGGGTCAGGGCGTTAAGCCCTCTTCTCTGGCTGAGCTAGCGGCATACACCGGGGCGGAGCGCGAAAACATACTACTCGCAGGCGCCAAACGTGAGGGGAAAGTGGTTTGGTATACCTCGTTGGCCGGGAGTTCCTTTAAAGAAATCGCTAAGGCTTTCGAGGCGAAGTATTCTGGTGTCAAGGTCGAAACCTACCGGGGGACGAGCAACGAGCTGCTAGCGCGGATCTCAGCGGAGGCCCAGGCCAAGCGCTTTTTGGTAGACACTGTTGAAACCACTCTTCCTCTTTTGAGGGTCATGCGGGAAGGTAAGCTACTGACCCCCTTTACCTCTCCTCATGTTGGCAAATATCCAGATGAGTCCAAGGAGAAGGCCGATAAAGGGCTTTTGTTCTGGGCGATCGACCGAGAGTCCTACATTGGGGTCGCCATCAACAAGAATTCCATTCCCGCAACTGCCGTTCCAAAAAGCTATGACGATCTTTTGAAGCCGGAGTTCAAGGGCAAGCTTGGGTTCGCGACTTCAGACACTGGACCCAGAACGATAGGCGCTATGCTGACTTTCAAAGGTGAGGAGTTCTTGAAAACGCTTAAGAGACAGGAGGTCACACTGCATACGCTTTCTGCCCGCGCTCTCGTCGATCTGGTTGCTTCAGGAGAGGTCGGCGCCTCTCCCACGATCTTCCGCAGCCACGCTTCAGAACTTAAGGAGAAGGGCGCGCCGGTAGAGTGGATGCCGATGGAGGTCGTCCCCACCAATGCTGGGGGGGTGGTCGTCGCTGCGCGGGCTCCCCATCCTCATGCAGCCCTCTTGCTGGCCGATTTCATTCTTGGCCCCGAGGCCCAAAAGATCTTGGAGAAACTTCAATATGGCAATGTCACTAAGGACTATGGTTACAAGAAGTGGTATCCAGAAGCGGGACTAACTACAGACCAATACGAAAAAGCGAACGTCAAGTGGGAGAAAATCTTGCGGGAACTTGGGCGGAAAGCCTCGTAAGATCGGTCTAATCTCGATCCTCAGAGGTTCTTAGTTAGCTTTGGCCGAAGACGCTTGGGGGCCTAGCTGTAAACCGAGAATACGCCTCCAAATTATTTCCTGGAGAAGTGAAGTAAAGTAAACACCATTTGACTCCCGCGACGACCATTTTGACTTTGCCCTGCTCTCCGTTATAGATTGACCATCATGGGTCTTACCTACGTCAATGTATCTATAGCCAATCCTATAAATCCCAAGCGGTTAAAAAGAAAAAAACTCCTGGCCGGTTCAGGTGCCCTTTATAGCATCATACCGAAGCAGATCCTGAGATCTATTAGAATTAGGCCTTATGCTACGGAAACCTTTACCCTAGCTGATGGCTCCACGATCACGCGAGAGGTAGGTGCAGTATTTCTTGGCATTAATGGCCGCAAGGCGCCCTCGCCGGTCATCTTCGGTGAAAAAAACGATGGTGCCTTGCTTGGTGTCATTGCCCTTGAGTCGCTGGGTTTCACCATCGATCCCAGGACCGGCAAGCTGAAGCCGACTCCACTTTTCTTGATGTGATGTGGGTTACCCCTGGCGCTAGAAGGTCATTCTTTCCGAAGGTTTCCTGGAAAAGCTTGATGTAGCGGTCGAAGTCTTCGTAGATCTCTGCTGTGGCAAATGGCGGTCCAAGGTGGCTTTGTAGATTCTAGCTACAGGGTGTAGAAGCGCCGGGGATTTTCACACAGGATTTTTTCTATGAGTCTCGGTGGGACATCCTCGCGCGCCCTCATCGTCGCAACCAATTGAGGTTCCTTCGACGGATCGTTGTGGCCATAGTCCGAACCGATCATCAGGTGATCTTCACCTGTATACTTCGCGAGGTAGGAGATGTCCTCGTCCGCTTCACAGGCAACGTAGAGTCGGTATTCTCGAAACAGATCGACGCTCGACGCGAACGTCCAGCGCTCGCGGAATAGTCTTCTTAGCACGTGTATCAGATACGGTACCCATCCCGCTGCGGCTTCAATGAAACCGAATCTGAGACCCGGAAAGAGTTCAGGTATCTTGTTGTGGATGAGGTCGCGAAACGCAAATAAAGGGAGAACTCTAATGTGGCCGAAGGTGTGATTGCGCTCCAGATCAAACAGGCCCATAAGCGCAGGGGCGCCGGCTCCCGTATGGATGCAGATAGATAGATCCAGATCATTTGCCTCTCTGTAAATGGGAAAAAAGTAAGGATTGTCCAAGGTGAGATTACCTTCAATTCCTTTGAAGATAACACCTACGGCCCCGTGTTCTTTGCCCCATCTTATCTCGTTGATGGAATCCTCAATCGATCTAAGGGGAGGGACAACTACCCATCTCAGCCGACCTTGACTCTTCGCACAGGCGTCAGCAATCCACCGATTATAGGCACGGCAGAGTGCGGCCTCCAGCTTAGCATCGTCGGTGAGATAGATGAGAAAGAGCGTCGGGTAGATCACCTGAATCTCAATTCCGAGACGATCCATATCCTTAAGACGAGCCTCGGGATTGGTGATCTCTCGGCAGGCTATGTGGATGTCTCCTCTGGATTGTTCCCGCTTAGAGGCCGATGGTGTGATAAGGCTGAAGCCTCCTCTTCCTGCGGGCCTGGGAAAGATATTTCCGTCTATAAGCCAGAATGCGTTTAGGTTCTTGTATAAGGTATCGTCGGAAACGGAAACGAGCACCGGCCTACGAGGATACATCTCCTTATCGATCAGTTGCCACATCCCCTCTGATTCAGCGATATGCGTATCAGCGTCAACTACACCGGCCATCGTATCTCTCCATTCAGTTGTCACCTGAGAATTTTACTGCCTTATATCTGTCCGAAGTGAGTGAAGCGAACCACACTTCACATGACTTGTCAAATCAGCTTGTCCCACAACACGCCTGCTTTATTGGTGTTATGCTGGCCCTACACTTCACCTCCCCGAAAGCCGATCATTTTTGTCCATTTATTCATCTTCTTGTAACTCTTCCGACATGTTAGGTTCTTAAAAAATCCTTTAAAATCGATCCATTCTCAGTTTGATGCTACCAGAAGATCTTTGTGGCACAAATTTTGCTCCCCATCATCTCTGTTGGCTCAATCCAAAGACATTCGGCCAGAGCAGTTTATTTCCAATCCTTTTTAGAGACTCGAATGTATAAGAACATAGAAACGCGAGCTAGAAAAATTTTGCCACGACGGCAGATAGCAAGGGCGGTGAGAAGGCACGATGTCATTAAATTTCGTTTGAAAAAGAGATCCACGGTTGCCTATGCCAAAACCTTGCGCGTTATCGGCCAGGCTTTAGAATTGCTGCACGTTGAGACGTTTGTGCTTGAGAGAGTCGGAGAGAAATATCTTCTGCGGGGGGAGTCTAGAACGCCTCCAGTGAAAAAATCGGGGATGCAGATCTTGCAAAACCACTCTAGGGTGGGTCGGCAGAGATTGCAAGGCCGACAGGTGGCGAGGCGTGCCTCTTCGGCTCTGAAACTGCAATATGCCCCTGAAGATATTAGCCGGCTTGAGCATGAAGGCAAGGCGAGACGCCGGGGGCTGGAGGAGATACCGGACAAATATAGTCTATCCCATATTCTGCGTGCGGTTGGCGCTTACATTGATTTTAAAGGAGCTCGCCTTCTTAAGCTTTCCAAGCGAGGAAATTGGATAACCATCCGATACGAGACAATCCAAGGCGGCAGCAGTATGGACAGATTAACAATTTCTTCCTTGTCCCCAATTTTTGTGCGCATGTACTTACAAAGAAGTGAGTACGCGCCTCACAACCGTTCAAGCGTTGAGGGTGCTCGTCGCAGATTGGCTCATTAGCCGTTTTACACCTTCTCTTCTCCTCATATCATTAGTTCACACAAATAAACTTATCGTTAAGATCAGCAAGGACCTGCATTGTAAGGAGCCTCAAGCTAGAATATACTCCGTTTAGCGCCATGAAAAAGAGGGCTTGATGAGCCATGGCGCTCTTCTATGCAGGCGTTAGAACATATCCGTCACCTCACCGCGGCCAATCCGGGATATATGACGCTTCAGGGGACCAACCAGTATCTCCTCGGTCGGGAAGAGATTACCGTTATTGATGTGGCCCTTGTCTCCACGGAGAACATCGACGGGATCTTGGGACAGGTAGAGGCTATGGGGGGAAAGAAGATCGAAAAGATTATTCTAACCCACATTCACAAAGATCACTCAGGCGGAGCACTGGCGTTAAAGAAGCGTTGCGGCGCGAAGATCGGGATCTTCCATTCTCGCGGTGGCTTTCTGGGCGGGGAAGATTTCACTTACGCGGGTGGTGATAGGATTCCATACGATGGCGGAGAGCTGGTGGTGGTTCATACCCCGGGCCATGAGTCCGGGCACTGCTGCTTTTATGAATCCAAGCAGCAGATCCTCTTTACAGGTGATCATATTCTCGGTCGGGGAACCACGGTGATTCCGCCGCCCGATGGGGACATGACCCTGTATATCCATTCACTGGAGAAGTTGCTTGACCTAAGGCTCCGCTTGTTGCTTCCAGGCCACGGCCCCGTAATTGAGCAACCTTACGAAAAAATCAGGGAATATATTGACCATCGGTTGATGCGCGAGGAGGAGATTCTCCAGTCCTTACGGGATGGTATCGACACCGTTCCCTCCATTGCGGCCAGGATCTATAGCGAACTTCCCAACCCCCTATTACCCGTGGCTCAGCTTTCTGTCGAGGCGCATCTACTCAAGTTAATCAAGGAGGGGCGGGTCGGTAAGGAAGGGGAGCGTTACCTCATAACGAAAAGGGACTAACGGGGCAGGCTAGCCAGATCAAAAGGAATCCGCAGAGGTTGTGGCCCTGTCTCCAGCTCTTTCCAAAGGCCCTCGGCGATCTCGATAGAACGGGGGGCTGGGATGCCATCTATGAAAAAGACAAGATTCTCTTTTACCTGGAGAAGGAGCGAATGGCCACTTTGGTGCGGGGCCACGAGAGTATCGGCCTTCGCCGGTGTTGATTCTAGGAAGATTCCATGCCGTTTCTCGAGTGCTCTTCGGTAACTCCCGTAGAACTCCAGAGCCTCTTCTCGATCATCCCAAGCCGTCACCCAAGCCAGGATCAGCTCTTCTCCTTGCTGGAAGGCCAAGAGGTTATCCCCGGCCCAGCCGGCGGCCGCTCGCTCAGCCTCTTCCTTTGAAAGAGTGCGACCCAAGAGGGCCCGGATGAGGAACTCCCCAAGGGTCTCGTCGATGATTTTTTGATCGCCGAATTGGCGAAGCAAGCCCCATGGGGTGATCCGAACAGGTTCGTCCCTCTTCACGTAATATTTCTCCGGGTGTAGAAGTTGTTCGGTAGAGAGAGGGGGATGCGAGAATAGCCGATTGACCCCCTCCCAGCCTTTGAGCGAATAGGCCCACATGACGAACTGACTCCCGTGGACGTACTGAAAGACCGCCTTTTGGCGGAGCAGTTCTGGGAGATGGGCAAGCTCCTGTTCCACTTGCGCTGCCAGACGGGTAATGCCCTTGATCCCATCGAGGACCCTCTGTTTATTCTCTTTGGCATTGCCTGTCAGGTATGCCAGTCCTACCAGGACAGTGTCTCCTTTCATTAATGCACGGAGAGCCAGTGCCCTGTCTTCTGTATTACTATTCTTGAGTTTCTCCTCCCAATGAAAATGTTGCTCTTGGAGGGCATGGGCGAGCGCGTGGGTCAGCAGGAGCTGGTTTGTTATATCATTCGCCACGCTCCAAGGGGACCTCAAAAAGGCAAGGCCTGGCTTCAAGGGCTCTCCGGGAAGGATGATTTTTTTGCTGCGGGAGTCATAGTGGACAGCTTGTTGAAAGAGATGGAGATCCCGAAGACCCTTTCGCAAATCCATACCTTGGGGCAGCAGACCGAGACGCACATACACCCGCTCGACCTGCGGAAGGTTTTCGCTCCCGGGTTCGCTCAAGAGAGACTTTCCCAGGAGCGCTTGGATCTCCTCTATCGTTTTGGTCTCCAGAGAGATGTCGTGTTTAAAGGGAAGCTCTCTGATGCGAGAGACCCTCTTTTTGAGTTCCTCAAAGGGAATAGTGGATGGCGGAGGAACAAGCTGCAGGCCCGTTTCCTCACAGCCGGGGAAGAGCAGAAAGATGCTTAAGACTAGTAGCCATGACCATCTTGCATCCGCCATTTATTTCTCCATGATGATAACGGGAAACCCCTTACCCGCCAATTCGTGCGCATGTCCCTCGGCCTCGCGACGGTTGGTGAAGGTCCCCAATTGGACCCGATAATAGATCGTATCCGCGCCGTGAACGGGGACAATGGAGACTTGGGATACGTGAGGATAACTCTTGGCCAACTGGTCCTTGAGTCTCTGAGCATTTTCGATCTCAGCGAAAGAGCCAGCCTGGATCGTGTAATCCAGGCTCTGGGGGATCGTCCGGATTTTGTGCGGCCCGCTATCGATCACTTCAATGCGTACCGGGATTGTCCCGGGTCCGATCATCCCCAGGATTCGGGCTGCGGCATAGGAGAGGTCGATGAGTCTTCCTTTAGCGAAGGGCCCTCGGTCGGTGATCGTGACCTCCACGGAGTTTCCATTATCGAGATTGGTCACCATGACCCGCGTGCCGAGAGGTAAAGTCTGATGGGCTGCGGTTAATTCGTTTTGGTCGTAGATGAGCCCGCTGGCCGTGGTCCGTCCGTGAAATCCCGGGCCATACCAGGAGGCGATCCCGGTTTGTGTTGCGCGGGTTTCAGGTAGCACAGGAGGCACTTTGATCTTCGACGGCGGTAACGAACAGGCAGTAAGGGATAAGAGGAGGATGACCGGGGATAGTCCACACCCAATGCTCTTTGTCACGAAGTTGGAGGATAAAAGCCATATAATTCTCTGGTTCATCAAAAGGCGCATTATACAGGAAACGGGGCATGAGACAAAAGGCTCATTTTTGAGTCAGGGGATATGCTACAAGAAGACCGTAAGAAATAACTAAAAAAAAGGGGGCGAACCAACCTGCCGCCCCCCCTTTTGGTCATTCAAGATCAATAACTGCTTTCTCAGGGTCGGGAGAGTGCTCATCCCTGACTAAATCCCCGAGACAGCTCTCCTCCCCATCGCCTATGGGCGTTTCGAGAGAAAGGGGTTCTTTTACCATATTGAGAATCATCTGCACCTTTTCTACTGTTGTTGCCATTTGAACAGCAATCTCCTCCGTAGTGGGCCGCCGGCCAAGTTGGCAGTTGAGGTAACGCACGGTTTGGGTAAGTTTCTTCGCCATTTCAACCATATGGACTGGGATACGGATAGTGCGAGAGTGATCCGAAAGAGAACGGGTAATGGCCTGGCGTATCCACCAGCTTGCGTAAGTCGAAAACCTAAATCCTAGCCGGTAGTTGAATTTCTCCACGGCCCTCATGAGACCGATATTGCCTTCCTGGATTAGATCGAGAAACTGGAGTCCTCGACCGCAGTACTTTTTCGCAATGACTACTACCAGACGGAGGTTGGTCTCGGATCCCATCTCTCGGAATCTCTA
>JAHFAO010000131.1 GCA_023250515.1 Deltaproteobacteria bacterium
GTCGTCATCAAGATGGGGCGCAGCCGGGCGTGGTTGGCCTCAATGATGGCCATGTCCCCTTCCATTCCTTGGGTGCGTAGTGTGTTGGTGTAGTCGATTTGCAAGATGCCGTTCTTTTTCACGATACCGAAGAGCATGAAGAGACCGAACATCGCGTAGATGTCCAGCGGCTGGCGCAGCATGATGAGGGAGAAGAGGGCAAACGGTAACGTCAACGGCAAGGCAAGCATGATCGTGATCGGGTGGAGGAAGCTTTCAAACTGAGCCGCCAGGACCATGTACATAAAAATGAAGCTCAGCAGGAAGGCGATGGCGAAATTAGTCATCGTCTCGCCCAGCACCTTGGCCCTGCCGGTGAAATCTGCCGTATAGGTCGGCGGCAGGTTGATTTCCCTCACGATGCTTTGAATCTTTTCTACCGCTTCTCCCAAGGGGAGGGACGGCAGTAGGTTGACTACAATGGTTACCTTACGCTGGCGATTATAGCGGTCGATCTGTGAGGGGCCAAGCTCCTCGCGTAGGTTCACGAGGTTGGCGACCTTCACGAGCTGTCCATTGTGCGCCGGAACTGAGAGATTCATGACCGCCTGAGGGTCATTCCTCTTTTCTTTGATCGATCTCAGCCAGATATCGTACTGCTCGTCCTCTTCCTTGTATTTGGAGAGTGGTTGTCCGCCGACGAAGGTTTGGAGGGTTGAGGCAATCTCTTCGATCTGGATGCCGAACTCTGAGGCTTTTTTGCGGTCGATGAGCGTTCGCAGTTCCGGTTTGCGGACCGAAAGCGTCGTGTCGATGTCCACGAAACCGGGTATCTCACGCATGCGCGCCATGATTTTAGCGGAATATTCCTGGAGTCTCTCCAGGCTGGGACCGCGCAGGTTGAACTCCAGGTCGGTTGCCCGAACACCGCCGCCGACAAAGATATTGACCCCCTGAACGCTCACCCGAAGGTCAGGATAGTCGGTGAAGATTTTTCGCGCGTCCGCCATGACGTGGAACTGGCTGTAGTCTCGGTCCTTGAGATCCACGAGGCGGACATAAATCGAGCCGGTGGTCACATCTCCCTCTCCGGGCTTCACTCTACCGCTGGTGTCCCCAATCGTGGTGAGGATGTTGGTGACTCCTCGGAGTCTTTTGACCTTCCCTTCCAGCTCTTTGAAAAGGCGGTTGGTCTCCTCCAGCGTATAGCCGCCGGGGGTCTGGATGAAAATTTCAAACTCGCTTTGGTCGTCTGTGGGGATAAAAGTCTTCCCGACGCCGTAAAAGAGGGGGATGGTCCATAGCACGGTTACAATGCCCGTCACGACGACCACCCAGCGGTGCTTTAAGGACCAGGCGAGGATCCAACCGTAGGACTTATCTATCCAGGAGTAGAAGAGACTCTGCTTGGAGGATTTTCCCTTATGCTTGAGCTTGAGAAAACGGGAGCTAAGCATGGGAGTCAGAGTGAAAGAGATTAAAAGAGATATCGCCACGGCAAAGGCGACGGTGATTCCAAAGCTTTTGAAGAAACGTCCCACCCGTCCGGCCATGAAAGCCAACGGCACGAAAATGACCAGAAGCGAGAGCGTCGTCGCCATAACTGCCAGGGCAATTTCTTTGGTCGCCCTGGAGGCGGCGCTCATGGGAGACTCGCCTTTTTCCTCGGTGTGGCGGAAGATGTTTTCCAATACCACAACCGCGTCGTCGATAACGATCCCGACAGCCAGGACCAGAGCCAGCATGGTGATGTTGTTGAGGGTAAACCCCATGGTGCGCATCAACGTGAAAGTGGAGACGATCGAGGCCGGGATCGCGATAGATGCGATCAGCGTGCTGCGCCAGTCATGCATGAAGAGCAAAACCGTCAGGGCAACCAGGATGGCGCCGAGGATCAAGTGAAACTTGACCTCTCCAAAGGAGGCCTTGATGAATCGGGACTGGTCGATGATTACCTCGCTCCGGATATCGGGGGGGAGGACAGACCTTAGCTGCCGGAGGCGGGCCTTGACCCGATCGACGACTTCGACGGTGTTGGTGCCGGATTGTTTTTTTACGATCAGTTGGACGGCATTCTCCCCGTCGAGTCGAGCGAGGCTGCGCGACTCCACGACGCCGTTTTCCACAGAACCGATATCCCTGATCATGATCGGGCGGCCCTGGAAGTTGGCCACAATGAGGTCGTTAAAGTCCTCTGCCCTTTCGATCCGCCCCATGGTGCGGAGCACGAGCTCGCGCCGGTCTTGATCCACCCGACCTCCGGGAACCTCAACGTTCTGGGCCTGAATCGCCCTCTTTACCTGACTGATCGGGATGTTGTAGGCCGCGAGCTTGTCGGGGTCGACGAAAATATTGACCGCCCGTTCTTGTCCCCCTATCAGGATGACTGCTCCAACGCCACGGAGGGTCTCAATGTCTTCTTTGATCTGTTTCCTTGCAAACTCGGTGACCTCGCGGAGGTTCCGCCTTCCGGAGACCGCGATGGTCATGACCGGTTTGGCATCGATGTCGAACTTTTCAATCACGGGTGGGTCCGTTCCGACCGGCAGCCGAGAGAGGATCGTGGAGACCTTGTCGCGCACATCCTGGGCAGCTACATCGCCGTCTTTCTCCAGCACAAACTGTACGATAATTGTGGAGATCCCTTCTTTGGTCACAGACCGAAGCTCATCGATCCCATCGATCGTATTGATGATCTCCTCGATGGGCTTGGTCACCGAGGTCTCCATCTCCTCTACGCTGGCCCCCTTAAGGGTGGTCGTCACCGTGACCGTAGGCAGATCCACGTTGGGGAAAAGATCCACTCCCAGGCCTGCATAGGAGAACATACCCAGAACCACCAACGCCATGATGAGCATGGTGGCAAAGACAGGGCGTTTAATGCAGATGTCAGCGAGACTCATCGCTTTTCTCCTGTTTTTTCCGGTGGCATGACAGGTCCTCTAACCTGGACAGCAGCGCCATCGGTAAGACGGGTGAGACCAGAGATCACCAACAACTCGCCCGGCTTTAATCCCGCCGTTACCTCCACTTCGTTGTTTCCCACCCGCACGCCGGTTTGAACCACGCGCTCCCTGGCAATCCCGGTTTCCGCCACGAAGACTTTGGTCACACCGGCAAAGTTAACCAGGGCCTGCTGCGGAACGGTCAGCGCGTTAGGATCGATGTGGGTGAATATGGATGCCTTGGCGAAGAAGTTGGGTTTAAGGTGGCGCCCCTGGTTCTCCACCAGACCTTCGACCAAGAAGGATCGACTCGCCACTTCTACGGACGGGCTGATACGCGTGAGTTTTCCCTTGAATACCTTCTCGGGAAACGCATCCACTCTGACCTCGACCATTTGCCCACTGCTGATCTCCGGCGAGAAACGCTCCGGAATCATTCCCTTCAGCTTCAGGGGATGGTCCTGGACAATAGTAAAGAGCTGGGTCGCCACCTTCACGTACTCGCCTGCAGAGACGAAACGCTTGCTAATGGAGCCCGGAAGCGGCGCGGAGACCGTGGTGTCCCGCAATTTCTTTTTCGCTGCTCCCAATTGGGCCTCTTTGCTATAAGCATTGGCCACCAGCGCCCTGGCCTCCTCTAAGCTGTTTTTGTAGCTGGCTAAAGCGGTCTTGGCGCGAGTCTCCGCCGCATCATACTCCTGCGCTGATATGACCTTGTCATCATAAAGGGTCTTCATCCGCTTCAGGTTGATCTGAGCGTTGTCCAGCTCGGCCTTGGCCTTGAGCACTAAAGAGGATTTGGCGATATCAAAATCGGGCGGCGGGATCTTCTCGAGTCCCAGCTTGGCGAGGGTCTCCTTAAGGCTCCCCTCAGCCTGTTCCACAGCGAAGCGGAATTCCATGTCCTGAATTTTCGCCAACACCTGTCCTTGACCCACCCGGTCGCCTAAGTCAGCGGCAATAGAGGCAATCCGGCCTTCCACCTCACTCGAAACCGTCACCTCATCATGAGCGTGTAAGGTGCCGACAAATTCAACCGTGCGCTGTACCTTCTGGATGCGCACCGGAGTTACAGTTACCGGAAGGGCGGCTTCCTTAAGCTCCTTTTTCTTCGCGTTGGTTGCGGAACTCTTCTCTCCACAACCCGCGAGGACAAGCGCCAGCCCACAAGATATCAACAAGTATAGGTTCACTCTTCTCATCTCCGTCAATTGTCAAGCGTCATTCGTGTAAGACTTCTCTCAGACTGTTGAAAAACTCTTCGTTCACCCTTCGACACGCCCGTCCTGAGCAGGCCAGCCGTCTCCTTCGACTAGCTCAGGACAAACGGCTGGAATGTCGAAGGGCTCAGAGTCTGCCCTGAGTTTAGACTATAAACCAACCTAAAACCTCGCCCACCAGGGATCGGATTCCTTTTTTGGACCTTCCACGCGGACGTTGTAGTGGTTCAGAAGACTCCCTTCGGCCAGCTTGAGCCGGGAAAGGGAGTTGTTGTAATCGATGATTGCCCTGAGCTCGGCCCCCTGGGCATCCAGCAGCCGTGATTGGAAGTCGATTACGTCCTTTTGAGTCACCAATCCAACCTCGAAACGGCGCTCTTGGCCGCGCAGGTTCTCCTCAGCAAACTCGCGGGAGAGCCGGGTGGTCTGAATCCTCTTGAAGTTGGCCTCCATGTCTCCAATGGCTTTTTCTACTTCCAAGGTTACCTTTGAGACGAGATCCCGTTGGCGCGCCTTGGCCTGGTCCAGCTCTATCCGGGCGCGGGCGAAGTTGCTTCTGGCTCGGCCATTTCCTAAAGGGAATTGCAGGACAACTCCCACGCTGTAGTCGTAGAAGTTGCCGCTGCCGAGACGGTCGATAGCGGTTCCGTAATTGCCGGGAAAGGGGTTCGTCTCCCCGGGCTTAAGCTCGCCCGCCAGACCGGTTAAACCGGCCCCTGCTTTTAAGTCCAGGCGGGGAAGGAGTTGATTCTCCGTGTATCGGACTTGGAAGGCTTGATTCTGAACGTTAAGATTGGCAGAGAGGATCTCGGGCCGGCTGGTTAAAGCATTCTCAAGGGTGTTTACTCTCAGGATTTGGGAGGGGAGGACTGAGGGACTCTCCGCCGGCTCGATTCTGCGCGGCATAAAGGTGTTTTTAGGATTGAGGTTGAGAGTGAGTCTCAGATTGGTACGGGCAATTTGAAGCTCATTTTCGCCAATGATGACCAGCTCCTCCCGCCGGGCTTTCTCAGCCTGGGCCTCCGTCACTGCCACCGGCGGAAGAACTCCGGCGCGCACCCTGGCCTCAGCCCCCTTAAGTAATGCTTCGGCTAACTCGACGCCCTTCTTTTGCACTTGCAGGTTTTCCTTGGCAAAGACCACCCCCCAGTAGGTCTCGGTGATCCGCTGGATCAACTGGGCCAGACGACCCTGATAATCAAAGAGGGTTATCCCTTCGCGGTTCTCGGCGATGCGGACAAAGATGGTGGTCAGCCCCCAACCAAAATCACGCAGCAGGGGTTGGGCTAGAGAAAATCCCAGATGCGGACGGTATTCCGGTTTTAGGACCTGGGTAGGGAAGCTGCTGATAAAGCGGTTATTGAGAAAGGATATCTCCAGTTCTGTCCCGGTGCGGAAGAGCTTTTTCAGGGAAAGATTGTAGTCCCTATTTCTGGTGTGCTGGAGAGAGGTACTGAAATTCGTGGTTCGGGTTCCCCTCGGATCAATCTCGAAGTCTTTGCTAAATTCTAAAGTAAGCAGGGGATCAAAGATCGATTTCTCTATCATGGTCTCTTCAGCGCTGCGAAAGGGTTCCAGCCGATCCACGGTGATGCCCGGGTTATTGTCCAGCCCGACCAGGACTGCCTCTCTAAGTGTGAGGGTTGCCGTTTCCTCATCCGCGGTACGGATAAACTCAAGGGTATATCCGGCTGGCGGGGGCGGGTGCGGAGTCCACTGATCGACAAAAAGACGAAAGGGATTGGGCGTTTCCCGGTAGTCGCTTGGTCTCAGGGGAGCATCGGCGCCATAAGAAGGGAAAAGAGGTCCGAAAAGCAGGAGTCCTAAAAGACTTAAGTGAGAGAGACTTCTCATGTTTTCTCCTCAGATTTTTGAAAGTGTTTTTTGTCGCGTAAGAGAAGGGCCAGGAATTGGATCAGCCCTTCGGTCTCCTTTGTCAGCGGCAGTTGACTCAGATCAACCATTCTCCTCAGAGCCGTGCTGATCATCATCTCGTTGATGTAAAAGGCGCCCCTGGCAGTATCCATAGGATAAAAAGTCTTCTGCCTCACCCCGTCGTCCAGAATTGCTTTTAGCCTATTCAGATGCCTCTCCCGATACTGGAGCAGCCGGCGCCACTTTTTCCTCTCCCGTTGGTCGCTCAGAAGCCAGCGGACGAGCAGCAGGGTGCGCAGGAGGTCCTTATGGCGCTCCATGCTCTCCATTTGGGCGCGCACGACCTGGCAGAGCCTGGTCCAGGACTGGGCCTTGGAGTCCACCTGGCTTTCGATTTCTCGCAGCATCTCTGTGGCGATTTCCTCTAAGGCCGCAAGGATCATCTGGTTTTTGTTGCGGAAGTAAAGATAAATCCCTCCCTTGGTGATCCCTGCCTCGCTTCCGACGCGTTCCATGGTCACTGCGTCGAATCCTTCCGCCGCTATAATCTTACGGGTCGCCTCCAGGAGCGAGCGGGTACGAAAGTTTTGAAGGATCTCTTTACGGCTAACGTGTGCCATGCTAATGAATGATGGTTCAGCAAACTAACTGTACGTTCACTTCATATAGGGATCCTCAACTGATGTCAACTCACCTTCGGTTTTGCTTTGTGCAGAAAAAAGAAATATATAAGGTCCAATTTGCGCTTTTTCCTAGGGAGGAATGTATGAAGCGATGTAAAAAAAATTTACAGCCCCACGCCGGGTTTTACCTTGCGGCAATTCTCCTTTTCGTTCTTTCGGCGGGAAGTAAAGCCGCTGAGATGGATGCCCCCGGCGCTCAAGTTCCGGCGAGCCAAACGGGGGGCCAGGCGGGAGAAAAAATTCTTAAGCTCGAGGATGCCGTTCGGATTGCCGTGGAGAATCATCCCAGGATCAAGGGGGCCAGGGAGAGGGTCGGGGCACAGCAAGCAGTTTTAGGGCAACAATTGGGTGGCTATTATCCTACGATATCATTCAATAACCAGTACCGAAGCAGCACGGCATCCGGTACCACCGGAGTAAGCGCTGAAGGCTTCGATTTCTTTTCCAGTCAAGCCACCTTCAATATGATCCTTTATAACTTCGGTAAGCGGGAGGGGACGGTCCAGTCGGCGCGCGATACGCTGGATGCTACGCGTTTTAATTATAGAACAGCCATAGATGACACCGTATTGGGAGTCAAACAGGCCTATTACACCTACCTTGCTGCCAAGGCTTTGGTAAGGGTCAGGGAAGAGGCGGTTAAAAATCGAGAGCTCATTGTCCGTCAGGCTCAAGGCTTTTATGAGGTGGGGACGAGGCCAAAGATCGATGTGGCGCGGGCTGAGTCCAATCTTTATAACGCCCGGGCTGATCTCATCGCCGCCCAAAACGGAGTGAAGATCGCGTGGGTGACGCTTAAGAACGCCATGGGGTTAAAGGACCTTCCCGAACAGCCCGTGGCCCTAGAACTATCTATGACGCCTATCCAGTTCTCCCTCGAGCAGGCTAGGGAATCTGCCTTCGCCTCGCGCCCAGAGCTCAAAAGCTTTGAGGCGCAAAGGAGAGCGCAAGATCAGCAGATCGCTACTGCCAGACGAGGGCATCTCCCGGATATCATTTTTGACGCGCTTTACGGCCGAAGGCATACCAGCAGTGACGGGACAGATACCTTCCCCCTTAGACCTACCTGGCAGGTTCAGTTGAGCCTGAACTTCCCTATCTTTGATGGGTTCAGGACTACCAATAGGGTGGAGGAGGCGCTAAGAAATTATCACTCTATAAGGGCCCAAGAGGAGGAACGGAAACAACTGGTTGCTTTGGAGGTTGAGAGTAGCTATCTTAGGCTTGGCGAGGCTGAGGAGAGGATCAAAGCCACCCAGGCGGCCGAGAGGGCGGCAAAAGAGAATCTTGACTTGGCCAACGGGAGATACCAGGTGGGAGTGGGTTCCATCATCGAGATCACCGATGCGCAGACCCTCCACACAGATGCGCAGACGAACCACATCCGCTCCATCTACGATTACAAGATTGCCGAGGCACAGCTAATTAGAGCGGTGGGGAGGCCGGAGCCGTAAAAAAGACAGAGACAGAGACAGAAGACAGAGACAGAAGACAGAGACAAAGATAGAGATAGGGAAGGGGTGGTCTCTGTCTCAAATCTCTGTCTGTTAAAGGGTTGAAGGAGGGTTAAAGAAGAGATAAAGGTATCAAGCGGGAAAGGAAGTCATGAAGCGTTATCTTTGGATTGCACTTATCCTAGTGTTTGCCGGAGCTGTGATAGGCTACCGGGAGCTTTCATCGGGGATTGGGAAGAAACCTGAAAGAAGGGGAGGAGTCTCCCGCGATATACCGGTAAGGCTCGCTCCAGTTAAGAAGGGACCGATTGCCTATGTGCTCAACACGAGTGGAGACGTGCTCCCACTGAGTCAGGTGGATGTGATCTCTCGGGTATCGGGCTATGTGGAGCGCATCCACTTTGAGATGGGTGACCGGGTGGCGGCAGGACAGGTTGTGGCCATGGTAGACCAAAAAGAGCAACGCCACCGCGTGGAGGAAAATGAGGCAGCCGTAAAGGTTGCCGAGGCGACCCTGCGGGAAAAGGAAAGTCAGCTCGTCGATGCCGAGAAGCAACTCGAACGGGCGCGTTTTCTGAGACAGAAGGATTTCATTGCTTCTCAGGAGTTGGACACGACCGAGACCAAGGCTCATACCGCCAAGGCACAAAAAGAGTTGGCCCAGGCCCAACTGGCGCAGCGGGAGGCGGCCTTGGCCCAATCCCGTTACCAACTGGACCTGACCCGTGTAGTCTCTCCCTTCAGCGGCATGGTGACCCGCCGCCTGTTAGATCCCGGCGCTTACGTATCATCATCAACTCCCATTCTGACTATTGCTGTCCCGGACCCATTGAAGGTTATTGTGAATATTCCTGAAAAAGATGTGAATCTGGTCCGAGTGGGAATGGTGACTAGGCTTGAGATCGATACCTTTCCCGGCCGCGTCTTCGAGGGGAGGATAGCCCGCTTGAATTCAGCCCTTGATTCGTCTAGTCGGACTCTCATGGCAGAGGTTCATGTCCCCAATAGCCAACAGCTTCTCAAGCCCGGTATGTTCGCCCGGGTCTCTCTAGTCCTGGCGGAAAGCAAGGATTCCGTGCTGGTCCCGGCGGAGGCGATGGTGGAGGACGAGGGAAAGGACTTTGTTTACAGCGTAGCCGAGGGGAAGGCACAAAGGAGAGCTGTGGCCAAAGGATGGACTCAGAATAGTTTTGTGGCGATCACCAAGGGTTTAGAAGAAGGAGAGCAAATTGTCGTGGCGGGACAACACCGCCTGAAGCCGGGAGTAAAAGTTCGTGTCCTGGACGACAGCGGTCAGCAATCAGCAGTCAGCGATCAGCCATCAAAGAGCCAAAAGAGTAAAAGGAAAGGTAAAGCTGACGGCTGAAAGCAAATGAACGTGAGAGCGTTAAGCGTGAGCGGCGTTAGGGGAG
>JAHFAO010000275.1 GCA_023250515.1 Deltaproteobacteria bacterium
TTGATAAGTTCCGCCAGAGGGAAGTTGAGCACCTGGTCTTCGACCTTCGGCTGCAGTATCACCGGTATGAGGAGACGCTGCGACTTATCAGCGAAGAGTTACTCCCAAGATTTCGGTAGCATAAAGGCAATCCAGCAGTCAGAAGTCAGTATTCAGGAGAGAACGGGTTCAGGGGCGATTAGTCAGTATCCAGTACCTTTTCCTGTAGGTTGTATTCTGAATTCTGGCTCCTGACTTCTGAATACTCTCTTGTATCTCACGCTTCTTTCCCTCAGGAAATTTATACTTGGGTCCTACAGTTTTAGTTGCGGCAGGACCTTTGCGTCGAAGAGATCGAGCTGCTTGAGATCTGTCTTTGCCGTTCCGATGATCACCGTATCTAGGCCTTTCGAGAAAAATGAGCTAACGTATGTTTATCCTTTCCAGGCAGGGAACAGGCTCTAAGTACTTGAAATGATTGAAGTGGGGAGGAGAAAATTCGAATATGTAGTGTAACAAATATTTCCTATTGGCCCCTTATCTGTTCACTTTTTCCTTGACATTAAATGGATCATGGGTAATAGTGCGTACTGTAACTCATGTATGCCAGGGTCCAAAAGATCAAACGCCCCAATGGCCATGTAGATGAGTATGTCCAGATCCTTGAAAGCTACCGCGAGGGCGGAAAAGTCCACCAGAAGCTCATCGCCAATCTGGGCAACAAGCAGGTTTTGAAAAATCAGCTCGGTTCTCTTCTGAAAATCCTCAAGCCTTCGCTGCTCAGGGGCTCGGAGTCTGTAGAGCCAGAGGTGTCAGCTCCCTACGGGGTCGTTTTCCTTGTGCATCATCTTTTTTCGGACTTGGGGCTCTTCGATCTGTTCGATGAGCTTTCCCGCTCGGCGGGATTTGCGGATCGGGTGGCACTGCTGGTAGCCAACCGGCTCTGTTCTCCTTGTAGCGAGCACGCCTTGGCAGGTTGGTTGGAGAGCAGTTATGTAGTGGATCGAAGGGGGGAGCGGTTTTTGCCGGTGTGGAAGAGCCGGGGGCGGGTGAAGGTGGATTTGGTATGGCTTAATCAGTTCTACAGGACGCTGGACATTTTGATTGCGCACAAGGAGCGGATTGAGAAGGAGATGTATCTTCGATTACGGGACTTGTTTCATCTTAAGGTGGAGGTAGTCTTTTACGATCTAACGAGCACGTATTTTGAGGGGGAGGGTCCTTCAGAGATTGCGCGCTATGGGTACAGTCGTGATGGGAGGCCAAGGAACCGGCAGGTGTTGGTGGGGGTGGTGATGGCGAATGGGTTTCCGATAGCGCATCAGGTATTGGAGGGGAACCTTAGAGATGACAAGACGGTTGAGGGGGTGATTGAGGATTTAGGGAAGCGCTTTGAGGTGGGACGGATTATTTTTGTGGGGGATCGGGGGATGGTGACGCAGGAGAGTGTTGGTTTTGTCCAAGGGCAGGGGCACGGTTATCTGGTGGGATTGGTGAGGCGGCGGCGGGAGCAGATCATCCGATATATTGAGAGCGCACAGGGTCCTGGGCGGGAGTGTGCTGTGGGGATCACAGTTGGAGAGAGGGCGAGTTTGCCGAAGACGTGGGTATGGGAGGTCAAGGGAGAGGGGGAAGGGGTGAGGGTGTTTGTGGTGCACTCGCAGGAGCGGGAGGCTTATGAGCGAGCGATGAGAGAGAGGAGCATGGGGCGAGTAAGGGAGGAGTTGGAGGCTTTGAAGGAGCAGGTGGCCAAGGGAAAGCTTAAGAGCCGGGAGAAGATTGGTTTTCATGTGGCCAAGATTTTATCGCGTAATCACGGGCATCGGTACTTTGATTGGAGGATTTCGAAGCAAGGGGGGTTTGAGTATTTTGAGCATCCGGTTCGTTTGGAGCGGGAGAAGAAGATTGAGGGGAAGTATCTGATTCAGACCGAGGAGAAGGAGCTGGATGCGGTGGAGGCAGTTAAACAGTACAAAGAGCTATCGGAAGTGGAGCGAGGGTTTCGCAGTCTAAAAGATGTCCTTGAGATGCGGCCGATTTATCATCAGAAGGAGTCTCGGGTGAGGGCGCACATTTTTGTGGCGGCGCTCTCCTTTTTACTGGAGCGGGTGTTGGAGAAAAAGCTTAAGGCTGCGGGGGTTAGTCTGTCGGCCAGGGAGGCCTTACAGGCTTTGAACACGGTCAGCGTTGTAGAGTTTGATGTCGGCGTCCAGAAGAAGACTGGGGTAACTCCAGGCAGTCAACGAGCAAGGCAGGTGCTGGGGGTTGTGGGAGTAAGTCGTGCGGCATTGCCTAAGCCCGGCCAAAGCGTCAGACGGGCCGGTGTAGTGACACATTGAAAAATGATTGCTTTATTATCAAGAGGTTACACAAGCCAATGATAAACATAGGCTAGCGGGCAGTTCACTGTCTGAGCTTAAAGACAAGAAGGAGACAATTCTCAAAAGCACATTGGATCTGGCCAGTTTGCATCAATGGCAAGGGGTGATTATTAGCGGGGCTCCAGTGGAGGTTTTCAATCCGGGGCTCTTCAGGCAACTCCGCTCTTCTCTGAAGATTCCAGTAACAACGGCATTGATCTCCTCTGTAGCAGCCCTAATGACATTTTCAGCACGGCGGGTACTTTTGATGACGCCCTTCGACGAACCGATGAATAAGTTGATCAGGGAGTATCTGGTCCATGAAGGAATAGAGGCTCTTTCTCCCCCGGAGACGCTGCGCCACTATACTGACGCTCTGAAACTGGAGCCGGAGGAGGTTTACTCATTAACCAGAAAGGCCTTTGAAGGATATCAAGATGTAGAAGCGATCTACTTTCAAGGAGCGGTCTTAGATCCGATAAAGATCCTTGAAAAAATAGAAAACGAACTTGATACCACCATCGTGGCCAGCAACCCTGCCATGCTTTGGTTCATGCTCTCCAAACTCGGCCTTAGCTATCGGATTCCAGGTTATGGAAAACTGTTGGCGCAATGGCCCAAACTCCCCGGCAGCATACTTTAATAGGATTTTGAACAACCCTGGTCACAGGGCGGTCAGAAAGTTTCGGGTTTTAGGTTTCAGGTCCGGACTCGGAACTCCAAACTCTAGACTCGAAACTTCTAACTGCGTCTGCAAGAGACGCGATCCCGTCACTTTCCCCCTAAAGGTACAGTCATGAAAACGTGCGGCTGGTTCCCAACCACACGCGACATGTGACCCTGTCCTGTAAGATCCTCCGCAAGCATCACATCTCCAGGATGAAACTGTCGCGCCGTGCCATCTCCACACTCGATCTCCCAGGAGCCCGAGAGCGTTACAACATATTGACGGCGGGGAGCT
>JAHFAO010000132.1 GCA_023250515.1 Deltaproteobacteria bacterium
CTTTCCAGCGGGGGCGAGACGCACCACTCGGCTTTTTAGCTCCCGAGAACCGTCGAGTTCAAGCAGCTCGGTCTCCACTGAAGCCATGCGATTCACCTCCTGCGCCGGCCCCACAACCCGGATAGTCTCTGGACTAACCTCCACACGGGTAACCTTATAGCCAAAAGGTGGTTTCCCTTCAAAGCGAACCGATACAGGCAGTGAACGTACGGCAACCGGCTCCAAGTTCAGATGAACCACTGAGGGGCTGATGCGCGTGACCCTTACTCCACGGGGAGGGTTAAAGAAATCCGCACCCAAGCGAAAGGTTGAGGTACCGGGCCGTGCCCCGTCCAGATCCAGGACCACCTTTAGATGATCCGGATTGATAGCGGAAAGAAGAGCAGGGGTGCCCATCACCCTGACTTCAATCTGATCCAGCCCTGGATTGCTTATCATTAAATCCGAGGGGATGTTTCGAAACTCTATAGGAACTTTGAAAGGCCACTCCGCAGGCTTTTGCCCTACGTTGACAAAAAGCCAGAGTCCCAGTGCAATGACTACTGAGACGACCTTGAACCCCAGATCGCTGCTGGCTAAAGATATAAATTTTTCCCAAGCGCGCTTCATCGGCCAAGAAGACTCTCAAGGTTACTTCGAAGTTGCGGACCGTCAAGATCCTGAGTCACCTTGCCGCCCACCACCAGAGAGATCTTCCCCTGCTCTTCCGAGACCACGATGGCCACGGCATCGGTCTCTTCAGTCAGACCAATAGCCGCTCGATGTCGGGTCCCGAGGGTATTACTTAAGCTTGGATCCACACTCAAAGGTAGAAGGCACCGCGCCGCAGTAACCCTCCCTTTTTGTACCACGAGGGCCCCATCGTGGATCGGAGAGTGGGGGAGAAAAACGCTCTCCACAAGCTCCCGACTCACCCGGGCGTCCAGACGCGTCCCGACCTCCATATATTCGTTTAGCCCCACCTCCCTTTCTAGGACGATAAGGCCGCCCACCTTCCGGCTAGCAAGGGAAACCACAGCTTTGCTAATTTCTTCCAATATATGCCCTTGCTCAATCTTATCGATACCACCAAAGAGAGGGGCAGTCCCTACTTGGGTCAGGGCACGCCTAATATCGCTTTGAAAAATGACAATGATGACAAGGATCATGTAACCTAAAAAATTCTCCAGGAGCCAATGGAGCGTAAAGAGACCCAACCTCTGGGACGAGACATACGTCAGGAGGATAACCACCAGGCCGATAATCATTTGCACGGCACGAGTTCCTTTAATCAGGTAAATGAGCCGATTGATCACAAAAGCAATGATGCCGATGTCCAGGACATCCTGCCAACGGAGTTGGGTAAAGATCTCAAACACCTTTTCCCTCCTCCCCCTCCGCCGTCCCGAAACGGAGCGCATCGGCAATTTTTATGGCCCGACGACTCTCTCTCACATCGTGGATACGGATCATGTTTGCTCCTGCCAACACGGCCGCCACTGAGGCAGCTAAACTCCCTTCCAAACGGTCCTCGGGACCCGCTTTAAGGAGCTTACCGATGAAGGTCTTGCGCGAGGGCCCGACCAGTATTGGCTGTCCCAAAGAGGTGAGGGTCGAGAGACCGCGTAGCAGTGTTAGATTGTGATTCAGCTCCTTGCCAAAACCGATTCCAGGGTCAACGATGATCTGTTCCGGATCCACGCCCGCCTCTAGGGCGAAATGGATTCGGCCCAGAAGAAACCCCTTCACCTCCTCCAGGACATCTCGATAATGAGGCCTTTCCTGCATGGTCTGCGGCGTCCCCTGCATGTGCATGAGCACCACGGGTACCTTTTCTCGTGCAACTAGAGAGATCATCTCAGGATCAAACCTCAAGGCGCTGATATCGTTAACCACATCCGCCCCCTCATCCAGGGCTGCCTGTGCTACTTGAGCCTTATAAGTATCGATGGAAAGAGGGATCGGCACAGCTCGACGCAGCCCGCGGACAACCGGTAGGACTCGTTCCATTTCTTCTTGGACCGAGATGGGCCGAGCCCCCGGACGGGTAGATTCTCCCCCGATGTCGATGATATCCGCCCCCTCATGGGCTAACTTCACCCCGTGGTCAACCGCCTTCACCGAATCAAGGTATCTCCCTCCGTCAGAGAAAGAATCCAGGGTGACATTCAGAATTCCCATCAGGCCGGTCCGCCGGCTCATATCGATGTTTCCCCGACGCGTCGGGAGAACCCAGCCCTTCCGGGGAAAATGCTCATCCATTGGTTCTAATATAGAATCCCAGTAGTCAGGAGCCAGTAGTCGGAATTCTGGCTTCTAAATTCTAGCCAAAGATATTTGAAATTTTGGGCTGATGACATTTCGGCGCAGCAAGCTCTTTGCGATCTTGGCGTCTTGGCGCGAGAAAAAACACGATCTCGCGCAAAGGCGCAAAGGACGCCAAGGAAAGCGCGAAAGTCCAGCAAAAGATATTTTGGGCTGATGACAATTTTTGTCACAACGGTCGGCAGCATAAAATGTTAGAGATAAATTCTCACATTCGGAAGTGTAAGAATCTAAAAACCATTAGCTCCTTGTGAGGATCCTGCCCTCACTGCCTTTGGACCGACGCTTGAGTTGAGGGATAAAATTCCGGAGGGCTAGCGAATCCTTCAGAGGGTTAATTCACCCGATCCGAGATCCTGACCATTCAATGCCTGGGTCGATATCGATGGAGCGAACCCCGATTTCCGGGATTATGGCCATCGATTTTCTTTCGGATCGGGGTTCAGGCATGAGCCGTAACGGGAGGCAAGAGCGGGTCCCCGCCGTTCCCGCGAAACTCCTGCACCAAGGCATCTATCTCCGAACCGTCCAGGGACTCCTTCTCCAGAAGCTTCTGGGCTACCATATGAAGGAGCCGAAGCTTGCCGCTTAGGATATCCTTGGCTCGATGATAGCTCTCGAGGATGATGCGTCTGACCTCAGCATCAATCTCAACGGCCGTGCTCTCGGAGTAATCCTGTTGTTGGGTAAAATCCCTTCCCAAAAAGATCTGTTCCTCTTTTTTACCGAAGGTCATGGGCCCTAACTTTTCACTCATCCCCCACTCGCAAACCATCCGGTGGGCAAGCTCGGTAGCACGCTCAATATCGTTGCCCGCACCGGTCGTCATGTGGTTGAGGACCAGCTCCTCAGCCACACGCCCGCCGAAGAGAATCGCCAGGTTGTTGAGGAGGTACTCCTTGGGGTAGGTGTGCTTTTCATCAATCGGGAGTTGCTGCGTCAACCCAAGCGCCATCCCCCGAGGGATGATCGTAACCTTATGGATCGGGTCAGTCCCCGGGAGAAGCTTGGCCACTAGGGCATGCCCTGCCTCATGATAAGCGGTGTTGCGCTTCTCCTCTTCGCTGATGATCATGCTCCTGCGTTCAGAACCCATCATCACCTTATCCTTGGCCAACTCGAAGTCATTCATATCAACCTTCTCTTTGTTGCTTCGAGCCGCCAAAAGCGCCGCCTCGTTGACCAAATTCTCCAGGTCCGCTCCGGTAAAGCCCGGTGTCCCTCGAGCCAAAACGCTGACATCGACATCCGGGGCCAAAGGAACCTTCCGGATATGGACGTTCAAAATCCCTTCCCTTCCCTTGACATCAGGCCGGTGGACCACGACCCTCCGGTCGAACCGTCCTGGACGAAGCAGCGCCGGGTCTAGGACATCGGGGCGGTTGGTCGCGGCAATAAGGATAACCCCCTCATTGGCCTCAAAACCATCCATCTCGACCAAGAGTTGGTTCAGAGTCTGCTCACGCTCATCGTGCCCGCCGCCGAGACCGGCCCCTCGATGACGACCTACCGCGTCGATCTCATCGATGAAGATGATACACGGCCCATTCTTTTTCCCTTGAACGAAAAGGTCTCGGACTCTGGAGGCACCGACACCAACAAACATCTCGACAAATTCAGAGCCACTAATGCTGAAGAACGGGACTCCCGCCTCTCCGGCAATGGCCCGCGCCAAAAGCGTTTTGCCCGTTCCAGGGGGTCCAACAAGGAGGCATCCCTTGGGAATCCTGCCACCCAATTTGGTAAACTTCTTTGGGTCCTTTAGAAAGGCAATGATTTCTTGCAACTCATCCTTCGCCTCTTCCACGCCCGCCACATCGTTGAAGGTTACCCGGTGTTGGTTCTCGGTCAGGAGCTTGGCGCGGCTCTTGCCAAAAGACATCGCCTTGCCCCCTCCCACCTGCATCTGGCGCATGAAAAAAATCCACACGCCGATCAAGAGGAGCATCGGAAACCAGTTCACTAAGAGCACCATATACCAAGGAGACTCCTCCTCTGGTTTCGCCGCAATCTTAACCTTCTTTTCTCGTAGTGTTTTGACCAGTTCCGGATCATTGGGAGCAAAGGTCCTAAAACGCTCCCCGTTTTGATACTTGCCTTGGATGTTATGGCCCTGGATCGTGACCTCCTGCACATCTCCTCTTTCAACGGCCCCCAAAAATTCACTGAAGACAATTTCCGGCTCCCTACCATGTTGCTTGCTAAAGATGTTAAAGAGCAAGAGAAAAATAAGCACCAAAACCAACCATAGAGCCAGATTTTTGGATAGCTGGTTCAACGAAACCCTCCCTCACACAAAAACCAAAAAAAGTTTAACACAGCCAAAGACTTAGTTCAATATACCTAGAGGATCGCTTTCCCGTTGTAGACTACCAGTTTCACCTTTAGGACCTCCTTGGTTTCGGCTCCAACCTTAGCAACTTCGCTTCTCCCGTATCTGGGAATCCAAAGAATCTCTCCTCCGGCCAAAAGCAAAGGAAGGGTGGCACGAACCGATAATGGAACTTTTTTCTCGATGAATAAATCCTTGACCTTCTTATGCCCTTGCATCCCCAGAGGTTGAAACCGGTCACCATTACGGAAATTGCGTACCGTTAGTGTCTCAGGGAGAAAGGCCAAATCAAAGAGCGCTTCCAGGCTGTCCAGAGGCCGCACATCAGGAACGAAAAAAGCGCGCGACGTTTGAATCTTCACCCCAGCCTCGCAAATGACCAGTTCCCCTTGGCGAGGAAGGGTATAGGTATAGCATACCGGTTTTCGCTTTTGTCTCCTCTTTTCTAGACGCACGGTGTCATAGTCCCTGACCAGATTCCATCCCCTGGGGATAGAGAGACGACCCTGCGGCGGACCTTCGGCAATCAACCGAAGCGCCTCCTCAACGTGATCAAAACTAATACCCCTGAGATCACCCAGAGTTGCCTCGAACCAAAGACGCATAAGCCTTCGCTGCATCGCCTTGCCTTCTTGGAGAAGGTATTCGCGCATGAGATCCTCTCCGCGCATGACTCGCTGAAGACGCTCCCGAGCCATCCGCTGCAAAATTTCCTCCTCCTCGCGTAAGAGGTCGGCCAAATGTGCCAACCTCTCGTCCAGATGGCGATCCATCCTCTGCCTGAGTTGGGGAAGAAGGCGGAAACGAATCCAGTTGCGCAGGGGACCAGGGTCCAGGTTGGTTTGATCCGTTCGGGAATCGAGATCCTCCGCTGTAAGATAACTGATGATCTCCTCTCTTGAGATCTCGATCAACGGACGGACAAGCAATGGCCTTTCAAGAGCGCCGACTTTAGTAGAAATGAGCCGCCGGAGCGGGGGCATGCCACCTAAACCTCTCCTCCCGCTCCCGCGCAGGAGCCACATGAGAAAAGTTTCCACCTGGTCATCCCTCGTGTGCGCCGTAGCCACTTTATGGGCACCACACTCCTCGGCCACAGTGACAAGAAAACGATATCTTTCCTCCCTGGCCATCGCCTCGATATTACCTCTACCCTTCTCCGTTCTCATCCCAGGAAGGTTCACCTCCTTGAGATGAAATGGAAGGTTCAATCTCTCCGCCATGTCAGCTACAAAAAGGGCATCCTGTCGGGCCTCTTCGCCCCGGATCCCATGCTGAAGATGAGCCACCTCCAGACGCAAACTTAGTTCCTCTTTCAATGGTGACAAGAGGTGGAGCAAGGCCACCGAATCCGGTCCCCCGGAGACGGCCACAATTACCGCGTCACCATACGAGAGCATGTTGTACTTATGGATGGTCTCTCTTACTTTTGCCTCAAGGCTCATGAGAGAAATTCTGCTCGCTTTGCCGACTCAAATCAAGGAGTGAGAATGGCTTTGCACCAGCAGCTTATCTCGCTTAAAATATATTCTTAGCACCCATGGTTCCTATTCAGCATGAAATGTCCTCTACCCAAAGACCACTGGCAGCCTTCGCAAACCAAAGCCGGCTCGGCGGGTCTTACCGGCTGTTCTTCCACGGTGACGGGGGGTCTCTCTTCGGCATTCACATCGTTAACATCTTTTTGACCCTGGTCACGCTAGGTATCTACTCCTTCTGGGGCAGGGTTAAAGTACGCAGATATCTTCTAAGCCAGACCGAGTTTGAGGGTGATCGTTTCGCTTACCATGGCACAGGCAGGGAATTGCTGATCGGATCGCTGAAGGCAATGCTCGTGTTCGGTGTCCCGCTCGCTGTCTTAAATTACGCGCCGAGCCTACTGGGTGCCGGGACGGCCATCAACATCGCCGCTGCTATCCTTCTTTACGGAATTCTCCTGGTATTTATTCCCTTCGCGATGGCGAGCGCACGCCGCTATCGCCTGAGCCGCACCTCGTGGCGCGGAATCCGATTCTCGTTCCGGGGACGGATGGCAGAACTCATCAAACTCTTTGTGGGAGGCTCTCTCCTTACGATGATCACGCTGGGACTTTACTACCCGATCTTTGAGACTAAGCAACACGGCTTCATGGTCTCTCATTCCTATCTCGGCAATGAGAAATTTCACTTTGATGGACGCGGACGGGACCTCTTCGGCAGCTTTCTACTGGCCCTCCTGCTTTTCCTTCCGACCCTTGGTCTTTACTGGTTCTGGTTTTTGGCCAAGAAGGATCGCTATCTTTGGGCCCACACTTCTTTTGGGAATGCCAGCTTCCGCTCAACGGTAACCGGGGCGAACATGCTCCTTCTAAAATTAGGGAACCTCCTCCTGCTTGTTTTTACCTTAGGCTTGGCCTGGTCCTGGGTATTGGTTCGAAAGGCCCGCTTTGTCTTCGCCTACCTATCTCTTGAGGGAGCGTTGGATCTGGAAGGGATACGGCAAGAAGCCCAGGTCGCTTCGGCTACCGGGGAAGGGCTGGCTAGTTTCTTGGACCTGGACGCAGGCTTCGATCTCGGCTAGGCTTACCTGACGTAGATGCAAATCCACTGGGAAGGGTATTACCTGGACGGCCGGACCGCTCAGCGGCAAAAGGCAGCCATTCTACTTACGCCTACCGCTTTGGAGGTCACCACTGAGGGGGGTGGAAAGCTATGCTGGCCATATCACGAGATCCGCCAGACCCAGGGCTTCTACGCCGGAGAACAGGTGCGCCTGGAAAGGAGTGGGGAGATTGTGGAGGCGCTCCTGGTTTCAGATACCGCATTTCTTACTAGCCTACATAGTTTGTCCCCAGAACTGGTAACTCACTTCCATCACCCTTCTCGCCGGGTGACTCGCGCCAAGCTCACATTCCTTGCGGCCCTTGCCGTGGTCGGGATCACAGCGGCCCTTTATCTTTGGGGCATCCCTGCTATGGCGGCACTTGCAGCGTCCCGCGTCCCCGTCTCGTGGGAGGAACATCTTGGGCAGGCGGTCATGGAGCATCTGGCCCCGCCGGAGGAATGGTGCACGGAGCAGGGCCGAGTCCAGGTAATTGACCAGATCGTGACAACCCTTACCAAGCCGCTACCCAACTCACCTTACAAATTTAGGGTCATCGTGCTGAATAATCCCATGGTGAACGCCTTTGCGGCCCCAGGCGGAAATATCGTAATCTTCCGGGGACTGATCGAGCGGACACGAACCGCGGAAGAGCTGGCCGGCATTCTCTCTCACGAATTGCAGCATGTTCTCCAACGCCATGTCACGCGCACGCTGCTCCAGCATGTCTCCACCGGGCTTCTTGTAGCCGCCGTTACCGGAGACGTAAGCGGCGCCACGGCCTTCGGGCTCGAAACTGCCCGCACCCTGGGCATTTTGCGATATAGCCGCCAGAACGAAGAAGAGGCGGATAGAGAGGGGATGCAGATGCTTATTAGGGCTGGGATCGACCCAGCAGGCATGATCTCAATGTTCGAATTGTTGAAGAAGGAAGGTGGGGAACTCCCTGGGCTCCTAGCGTACTTGTCTACTCACCCGAGTACGGAGAAACGTATCGAGCAGCTAAAATTGCTAGCGACTGAGCCCCAGCGCAAGCCAGCCAAATTGCTCCAGCATTACGACTGGACCGATATGAAGAAGATTTGCTCGACCACCACCGGATAGAATATCTCCGTAATTATACCTTCAACCTTCCCACATATCCCGTCATCTCCGCGTAGCCCAAACCCTGAATGGGTTTTTTACGGAAGGTCCCGCTAACCTGGGCGGCCCCCTCCCAATAGGTTACTTGCGTACTCTTGCGCGTGTCTAATTCCTGATTAGGAAAGAAGGGGACGATCTCTAAAGCGATTTCTTCAATGGGAATCGTAACCTTCCATTTCATAGGATAGTTGCCCCCGCTTTGGGGGCTTTTCCATCTCTCCAGGACCTCCACGCGGAACTCCTTGAGAGTGAGATGGCGCTGAGTCCCATCCGGATAAACCAAGGTCCCACTAGAGTAGGGGTCAGGAGAGCCGTCTTGTCTTCTGATGAGATAGAGCATGATCTCTGTTTTGTTCTCGAGCTGGATACTGAACCAGTCCCAACCCACTTGATCGTCTCTCAATTGGTTGCTGCCGAACTCATGGTCCATCCAGCTCAGGCCATGAACTCTTTCCTTTTTCCCACCAATTTCCAATTCTCCCTCAGCCTTGAGGCGCGTGAGCGAATAATAGTAGGAGGCCCTCCCTCTTCCTTCCCCTTTCTGGCTCAGTCCCCTGTCCCCGTGAAGGACTGGTGCCTTGAGCGGACTCAAATGCAATCTTAAGGCTATATCCCGATCCTTTATTTCAATGGCGTGGCCTTCCCCCTTCGCTTCAACCTTCCAGTCCTCGTTCCAAACCAGATAGCGATGAGCCGAGGCGCCCGCCCTATCCCCATACCCGCGGTTGGCCCGCTCGCGGAAGAAAAATTTTTTCTCTTGCTTGTCTGAAAGGGCAAAATGGGCCAGGTAGAGATCGGTGAAGAGCGGAGGATTTTCGTTCTCTTTTTTCTGCCGATCGCGCAAACCAAAGCGAAAGAAGGTCACCTGATAGCCATACCTCTTACCCTTTTCTGTTTCCAGATGGCCCGTATAGTACCACCACTCGGTCTTAAAATCCGGATGGGAAAAATGGTCCTGAGGAAAAGAGATCTTTCGTCCGGGTATGGCGAGCTGATAAGTAAAAGATGTGCTAACGAAGAAAACAGCTAACAACCCGAGGAGCTTCCAATGGCTATAGGACATGGAAAGTATCCTAAAAGTTTGTTAAGGTCTTTAAGCAATCAACGTTACCGCATTGCAGAATGAAGATTGCAAATTGCAAAAGTCAAAATGA
>JAHFAO010000276.1 GCA_023250515.1 Deltaproteobacteria bacterium
ATACCGGGATCGGTCCCAGATCGGCTCCAGTTCTGGAAGAGCCATTTCGTGGACGATTAGGATCCGGGCTCGACTATCGTTCAGGAGGTAATCGTAATCCTCCGCCTTCATCCAGGGATTAGTTGGAATAGGCACCGCGCCGATCTTGATAGCGCCAAAAAAGCCGAAAACAAACTCAGGACAGTCTGGAAGAACCAAGAGAACCCTCTGCTCCATTTCCAGTCCCAGTTCTTTCAGAGCATTGCCTGTCCTATTGACCCGTTCGAAGACCTCTTGGTAGGTAAACTGCTGGTCAAGATAGTAGATGGCGGTCTTTTTACCGCGACCTAGAGTAATATTTTCGTCTACAAAGGTTGCTGCGGCGTTGTAGATATCGGGAAGGTCGAGCTTCATTGCCTGTCTCGGAGTGCTGGAATGACTCCCTGCGCGAAGCGCTCGATCTGCTCCATTCGCTCTGGCCAATGTGGCACCATAAATTGCAGGGCTATGTGTTCAACGCCAATCTCCCGGTAACCCTCCAGTGCTTTGATGAGCTGGTCCGGTGTGCCTCTCAAGCGTTCCTCCTCTTGAGGAATGGGCTCCCGGCTGACCTCGATGGGAAGACAGCAGGCGAGGCGGATCATCTCCGGATCCCTTCCTGCCTCTCCAGCCCAGCGCCGAATGTTATCAAATCGTCTTCTCAACTCCCTAGGCGTGATCCGCACGAAGTAGGGGAACCAGGCATCGCCATACAAGGCCGCCCGCCGCTGGGCGTAAACTCCCTCCCCACCCACCCAGATCGGTATTCGAGGTTCCTGCAAAGGCTTGGGATAAAAGGCAATCTCACCAAAGCGGTAGTAACGCCCCTCAAAACGGGGTCTTTCTTCTTTCCAGAGAAGGTTGATGATGTCGAGCTGCTCGTCAGACAATTTCCCCCGTTCTTCGAAGGGAACCCCTAAGGCCTCGAACTCCTCAACCATCCATCCTACCCCCACGCCTAAGATCAGGCGTCCTTTAGAGAGATGATCTATGGTAGTTGAGACCTTCGCCCAGTAGAGCGGATGACGATAGGGCAGGACGAGGACACTCATACCTAGCGAGATCTTTTCAGTGCAGCCGGCCAGGAAGGCGAGACATGTAAGAGGCTCAAGGAAGGGGCGGTCGGGAGGAACAATAAAGCTCTGTTCCTCGCTGTAAGGATAAAGGGTGTTGATCTGCCAGGGGATGATTATGCGATCCGCAGTCCAGACGGAATCATATTCCAGAGCTTCAGCCCTCCGGGCTGCCTCCATCAAGGTAGCTGGACCTGCGGCTCGGCCAGAGATCGGGAGAAAGACGCCAAACTTCATCGCTTAACATAAAATAACTATCAGGAAAGAATCCAATCTGGAAGACTTGACTTTAGCAGACTCTTAAAACGCACCCTGGCTTTACTATTTTCCTGATGAGAGAGATTTAACCAAGCGGTACAAAAACTCCTGTCCCTCGTAGAGAGATTTCACCCTGATCCGTTCATCCTTGCCGTGAGTACCGCTCCCCTCCATATCTACAAACAATCCCGATATCCCGTAGGTAGGAATCCCCGCATTACGCAGAAAGCGGCTATCGGTCGCCCCCGTACTCATAGTTGGGATGACCGGGATGCCAGGCCAGAGCTCAGAAGTGAGCCGTTCGACTACTTGCACAATTTCGGGCTTCAGCGGTGACGCCGGACTTGGCACAAACTCTCCAATCATGGAGACCCCAATCTTTTCATTAGCCAGGACTTTGACCAAGGTCTGCTGGATTTCGTCGGCGGCCACTCCAGGAAGAAGACGACAGCTCAATGTTGCGCGGGCTACCTGCGGCAACGCGTTTTGGGCGTGTCCCGCTTCTAGACGGGTCGCAACGCACGTAGTCCTCATCAACGCGGCTTGCGTCCACCTGTCCCACGTAGTCGCGCCACTAGGTTACCCTTCTTCGGGTGTGGCCCTAGCACTCGAATGTCTTGGGCTGGAAAACCCGCGGCTCTCAGCCGTGCGGCCGCGGCTTCGGCGGCCTTGGTCGTGTCACCTGTTGGGTCGGTCGTATCGATCTCGATCAGCTCTTGGTAAATTTCCCGCAGGAGTTGCTGTTGGCTGGATGGCTGCGCGCTCTGCGCTACGTCCGGAGCCAATATTACCCCTTTCAGGCTCAACAGGAGAGCAATTAACAACAAACCAACCATCGTCGGTAAGAAATCCACGCCCTTTTTCATAGGTCCTCTTTCCTCAAATTTTCGATTTTGGATCTCCGATTTTCTCTGTCACTATCTCTGCCTCTGTCTGTTTTTTCCGGCCGAAAATCGGCCTAAAATCGAAAATCACTTGATTACTCTATCCGCTCGAAACCGCCAGATTGACCTCAAGCCGGCTTCCTTGACATGGTAGCTACCAGAGGCTACATTGTTCCCATGAGAGCCGTAGGGTTGAAAGTCCTCAAGAACAAGCTTAGCGAGTACGTGCGCCTTGCCGCGAGCGGAGAAACCGTACTGGTCACCGACCGTGATCGCGTGGTCGCCGAACTGGCGCCTCCCCAAAAGAACCGGAGCCCGCTCCTGGCCGATGCCTTGCTTGCGGAGGCTGTACGCCAAGGCTGGATAACCCCGCCCACGCTACCGTCGGCAGGCCCCCCACCGCGCAAGCCGGTCATGTCCTTCCGCGACCTACTTCGTGAACTGGAGCAAGACCGGAGCGACCGGTGATCTATCTTGATGCCTCGGTTGCCCTCGCTCACCTTCTTGCAGAAGACCGGGTGCCACCCGAGCGGCTTTGGCAGGAGGATCTGATCTCCAGCCGTCTGCTTGAGTATGAGACCTGGACTCGGATTCATGCGAGCAAACTCACCCGATCGCATGCAGATGAGGTGCGTTCCCTCCTGAGCCGCGTCGCCCTTGTTGAGCTCTCCCCGCCGGTACTCGCGAGGGCCTTGGAGCCTTTCCCAAAGCCAGTCCGCACCCTGGATGCCCTCCATTTGGCATCTATGGATTTTCTCCGAAAGCAGGGGCAGCGAATTTCTCTCGCGAGCTACGACGGCCGACTGGTTGATGCGGCCCGCGCTCTCCGGATTCCTATCTACAAGGTCTAAACTCACAAGTTTCCCTCTGCAGCCCCAAAGAACGAGCTGCGACCTCCATCTCTTTAAACCATCCTGTGGCGGCCGGATTTGCCGCTCTCTTGAGGACCGCCACGCGAGAGACCCTAGGAAAACTTTCCTTTAGGAGTTCCAGCCGTTTTCCATTCAATCCCCTGGACATGGTGGTTATCCCCGTCACGTTCCCCCCAGGCCGCGC
>JAHFAO010000277.1 GCA_023250515.1 Deltaproteobacteria bacterium
GTCGCTGGTCGAGAATCCCATCCTGACTGGGTGAAAACGGTTGTGAACCACCCCTTAGAGGGGTGAGAGAAGCACCAGCTTACTCGGGTTTGATTAGTTTCCTTTGGCTGTCAGCTGTGATATGAAAAAAGCGCATATATGGAAGAGCCCGGTGGCAGAGAAAAAACCTTAACGGTCGAGCAATTATCGGAGCTGCGGGGTAAGACCGAGGTGATCTCGCAGTTCCTGCAAAAACAGCTCATGTCCCATCTGGAGACGCTGCGCCCCCTTTTGGTACCTAGGAGATTGTTGGGACGATATGTCCGCAGTGGAGTCAACGAAGAGATGGTCGGAGCGGACAAGGCATTTGCTCAGTTGCAGGAGAAATACAAGGAGGTGTGTGGGAAACCTTTTGCATCGCCTCCGGAGTTGGACGAAAGCACGGTGGCCGCGATTGAAAACCGCCTTGAGTTATCCCCCTGGGAGTATACCCATGAGGCCAAAAGCGAGAGCGAAACCAAAGCGGTAACGATTACCTCCCCGGTGCGGTGGGTTCTTAGTTATAGCTCGGGCTATACTCTCTCTCAGCTCAGACAAGCTGTCACCGGCAAAGAGGAACGCCGACAAGATGACGTCCGCCAGTTCGTGGTCAACGCTCTGGTGATGCATTTTGTCTTCGCCAAGTATCCGGGGATTACACAGCTCCTCACTGAGCTGCGCTATGAAATAGGCACAGAGAGATCACCGGATTTGGGCAAGCTCCCCCTCGTCACCATCAGCTCTTGCCTATCCTCGTTTCGTCCATCGGACGACCTCATTTTAGCGGCAACTCGACTCTCGGGCGTCCCGGCTTTTATTGAGATCATCGATATTGATGCGGTGTGCACCCTGCAAGATCCGTTCAAACTGCGGATCGAGGAGATGCTCCGCTAGTGATCGATGAGGCTATTACTTACAACTCAAGTCGGAGGTCAACGTGAAGGCAAAAGAGCTTTTCGATGCCGGGGGTCATGGGTGGGGTCATTGCTTGAGTTTACACTTCTCGCAATGATAGGGTGCTGACAATGGCTCGGCAACTCCGACTGGAATTCGAGGGAGCACTCTATCATGTCACAGCACGGGGCAACGCGAGGGGCAAAATCTATTTGGATGACACTGACCGAAAGTTGTTCCTGGAGCTTTTAGGGAGGGAAATCCAGCAACAGGGCTGGTTGACCCCTTTCCCGCTCGTCCCGTCTTTGAGATAGTAGGTTCACTGCGCCATGACTTTATTATAGCCGTCTAGCGCAGCCACCCGGTAGCACTCTGCCAGGGTGGGATAGTTAAAGGAGTTTTCGATAAAGAAGTCGATGGTGCCGTTGAAGGCGAGCACAGCCTGGCCGATGTGAATCAGCTCCGTCACTCCCTGACCAATGGCGTGCACCCCGAGCAGGCAGCGGGACTCCTGATGAAAGAGGAGTTTGAGCAAACCCACTTTATCGCCGAGGATCTGCCCACGGGCAATCTCCCGATAACGGGCAATGCCGATCTCGTAGGGAACGGCATCTTGAGTGAGCTGCTTCTCGTTCTTACCCACCATGGAAATTTCAGGAATCGTGTAGATGCCATAGGGTAGCAGATGGGACCGGTTGTAAGTGGGTACACCACAGGCATGGCACGCAGCCAGCCTCCCTTGCTCCATAGATGTGGAAGCGAGACTGGGAAAGCCGATGACATCCCCTACCGCGTAAATGTGAGGTACGGCAGTCTGAAAATATTCGTTCACGATGATTCGACCTCGATCATCGCGCTTGATGCCAAGGGGATCAACACCGAGGTTATCGGTCGCCCCATAGCGCCCCACCGCATAGAGGAGGGCATCGGCCTGGATCCACTTGCCGCTCTTGAGCATGGTGCGGACTTTTCCCGTCGGGGTTTTGCTAATGGAAATTACCTCTTCGCCAAAGTGTAGGATGACTCCGATGTCGCGCATGTGGTAGGAGAGGGCCTCGGCAATCTCAGGGTCGACGAAATCCAGAAGGACCGGCTTCAGGTCAATCAGCGTCACTTCAATGTCAAGAAGCGCCAGCATGCTGGCGTATTCCGTGCCGATAACCCCGGCGCCGACCACGATGAGGCTGCGCGGAAGCCGCGTCAAAGTGCTCAGCCCGTTGGCATCAATGAGAACTCCCTCCTCAAAAGGAACGGACGCTGGACGGGCCGGCACTGTCCCCGTAGCGATGATAATGCAGTCCGCGGTTATTGTTTGCCGAGTGCCATCTACCCTTACGGTGTGGTCATCGGCGATTGAAGCCTCGCCCTCAAGGAGCTCCACCCGGTTTCGCTCCAATTGGGTAGCGACAATGTTGGTTTCGTTCTCTACCACCTGTGCACATCTGGCCAAGAGCTGCTGCATGGTCAGGTCTTTCTTGCGCCGGACACCATACGCTTGCTGGTGCTCAAAGCCCGTAAAATAGAGGACAGCCTCACGCAGGGTCTTGCTTGGAATCGCCCCATGATGAATGCACATGCCACCCAGGCAGTTCGGGCGGTCGATGAGAGCGACGCCTTTTCCGAGCTTGGCAGCCTGGATTGCCGCCTTTTGTCCGGCCGGACCGGAGCCAATGACTACTAGGTCATAGCGTTTCGCCACCGGTCCTATTTACTAAACTTCGGCAGAAAAAGGTAGAGGGGTATGGACTAAGAATCTCAGGATTTATCAGAACGAATTCACCTTAGGTAAGCTTCCTGGCGGGGTGGACATTTCCTTCACCTTGGGATAATGGGGTTTCATGGAGACGGCTGGGCTTCCTGAAGATTGGCAAAAGGACCACAAGCAGAAGTATTATCGCTTAGCATATTAACGTCCGTTGCTCTGAGCGAGAACCAACTATGCGAATTCTTTATTCCTATAAGGGTATTTTGGAGGAAGAGAAGGTCTTCGGCGATGATATTATAGTTGGACGTCTTGAAGGAGGTGTAGAAGTTGACCTTGACCTGAGATTTGACCGGTGGGTTTCGCACCGGCACGCGCGGATTTGGGTAAGGGATGGTCAATACTGGATTGAAGACCTCGGCAGTAAGAACGGCATAGCGGTAAACGGAGAGGAAATCCGGCAGAAGGAGACTCGGCGCCTCCAACCGGGGGATACTATCAATATTGGTGAAACAATACTCCGCGTGAAAATACCGGCAGAGCTACCTAAGGGACCGTTACGAAATAACATGGACAAGTTAAGCCGTTTCAGTGTATACTCCTTGAGTGTCCAGCCAGAAATCATTGAGGAAGAAATTTGTGTCTTTATTGCCCTATCTCAACGAGA
>JAHFAO010000278.1 GCA_023250515.1 Deltaproteobacteria bacterium
CTTGATCCTTTTGCCCGTTTCCTCCTCTCACCTTTTGAACCCTGCGATGATCGCCCGCCAGCCATCGTCGTTTTGACCTGGGACAATCGGAAACCTGAAAGCTGAAAACTCTCCCTTAGCTCTGCCTTTGCCTTCCTACCTTGCCATATGCCCATTCTCCGCTCCGTCTTGTAAAAACACTCGCACATCATATAGCATTCGCTGAAAATTCGTCCTATTTGGGGGTGCCGTATGGAAATTGCCGACGCACAGCGGTGGCCTATGATGGAGGGAACAGATAGTGGGGGAATGGGAGTCGGGAGTCTTTTCTTTGACAAAAACCTGACGGATCGCGGCTCCCTTTCACGCGGGGCTCGGCTGGCGATGCTTTTGCTCAATTAGCCAGATATGGCGGAGGCCGATCGGAATCGTCAAACAAAAGGGTCAGCCATTAGCAGGATGGCATTGTAGTTCAGACAGTAGAGTATAGCAGCTTTAGCCCCGCGCCCCGTCGCCTCCCCGTCTAACCTCCCAAAACATTTCCGGGACAGCCGCAGATTTATTTCCTTGCTTTCTGGTTTTCTGTATGTAATAGTATGTTATTAGATGCAGAGAAGAGAGCAGTTCGACAAGCTTAGCCGCCTGCGCCAGAGCCTGCGCGAGCTTCTGGCAGACCTGGAGAAGTCTCTCCGCGTGGCTTTCGGAAGGGCGCCGATGATCAAGGGCAACGTCTACGAGTTGGCGCGCAAATGCGGCAAACCCACTTGTGCCTGCGCCAGAGGGGAACGTCATCGCAGTATGGTCTTGACTTGGAGTCATGAGGGGAAGTCGAAGCTGTTTTCGATTCCTTCCGAAAGGCTGTCCGAGTTGCAGGAGAAGAGCGAGGAGTATCTGAGGTTTCGCCGAGCGCGCGCCCGGGTGACGGAGATAGGTAAGAAGATATTGGGCGTCATGGACCGGATTGAGAAACTTCGGCGGGAGGAGCCGTGAGATGAGGGTACCTGCCGAGATGACTTCAACTGCCATGCTGTTTGAACGCAACGATGCCTTGGTGGTGGAAGCGTTCCGGCGGGGCGAATTTGATTACCTGGAAGGGGTGGGGGAGGTTCCGGAGGCGAACTTCTTTCGTGCGATTGCGGGGAAGAAGATACTGGAGAAGCTCGCCGCTACATACCCTACGCCGCTGCAGAAACATGACGTTCCTCTGTGGGTTTACATTGCCAGCGACATCTCGATGCGCTTTCACGGAGAGCATCATTTTGCGGCTTTCCCTTATGTGGTGCGGACGGGCGGGATGGTTGAGGCGTTTGGGCCGGAGATGGGGCATAAGGTGACGCACCCGGAGACGGGAGATGTGACGCTGGTATGCACGGGGTTCAACGACAAGAACGACTATGATCGGGAGACTCCTTGCGACCAGGACTACCTGCGCAAGATGGCGCGCAAGACTGACGCCGATGATTTGCAGTCCTGGTTCAATCGGGACGTGGTGGGAATCTTCAAACAACACCATGCTTTGGATTCTGAGGGGATATTCATAGGAGATGCGACATATCTGTTTGTGCCGGACAACAGCAACTATGAAGACTCGTCGCGTTTGCTTTTCGACGAGCACGACCATCCTGTCGAGAGCAAGAACGTGACGGCCCAACAGCGGGCGCGCTGCCAGTGGCGCCGCTGTTACAAGCTGGTGACTCTGATCCACACAAACCGGGCTGGGGAGTTTTTCCTTTACGCCGGTGTGGAAGTCACCGCCGGCAAGAACCATGAGAGTCCGATTCTGTACCGGCTGGTGGAGCAGTTTGTGGCGGCGCATGGCAAGGGGGTTATGAAGCGGCTGATTCTAGACCGTGGTTTTCTGGACGGTCCCGCGATAGGCCGCTGTAAACAGGAATGGGGGATCGATGTCCTGATACCGGCCAAGAGCAACATGGATATCTTTGAGGACGTCGTGGGTTTGGCCAAAGCCGGCAGGCTGAGCTTTCAGCCATGGGTCAGGCCGGCACCCGATGCTAAGCCGATTCCGGTCCATCGCCCCGAGAGCATCCGCAAACGCGAAGAAGCCCGGCAGCGGACCTTGGCCAAGCGCAAGATGGAGGCGCAGGCCACAGCAGAGAGTCCAGATCTGAGTAAGATTGTGATTCGATCCGAAGTCACTGTTGTCCGCGATGTAAAGACATTCTCGACCTGTCCCGTTGCGGTGAACGTGATCGTCAACCGCGAAGTCTACGGGGATGGCCACCATGAATATTGGGTACTGCTGGATACGGCGCCGGTTGTCCATGCAGCGCAGAGCCGGCAAGACTACATGCTGCGAACCGCCATTGAAGAGCGCCACCGGCAGCTGAAGTGCTTTTCGGATCTTGAGGCTTTCACTTCGCGCGCTTTCAGTCTGGTTGTCCACCAGGTTGTTTTTGTGCTTCTTACCTACAGCCTGATGCAGTGGTTTTTGTTGCGCATCGGCCGCAAAGAACTCAATCCCAGAACCCGCACGCGCACCCTGGAGCTTCTCCGGCCGAGTATTACTGTGATTGTCATCTATTACCAGAACTATGTCGCCTACCTGAGCCCGCTCCAACACCAGGAATTAGTATTGACGCTTGATGAGAGGGCACGGAAGAAGATCCTCGCCAAGACCCGGAGGCTACGCCGCAACCTAGCGCAACAACTGCAACATCCCCGAGCTCCGTAGTTCGTATAAGGCCGTCCTTTCGAAAACCTGCAAAGCCCCTCACAGATCTGACCGAAAGTCTGCCTCGATACCGGCCGAAGGCCCTAAGTTCCGAATAATCTCCTGGTGGCGATAAAAATCTGCATACCCTTCGCCACCGCGACCCTGAACCGCCGATGACCAGAGCAAAAACAACCCTCTCAGCCCCCCAGGTTTAGAAACAGGGCATCTGACCCCAGAAATCACACCGACCTAGCCACTTGCCGGAAATCACCCCTCCCCACTGTCTGAACCGCAATGGCTCATTCTCTAAAAGCTTGACAAGGTCTTTAACCCGATGTAGTTTCTGGCCTCGTCACTTCGGCGCTCTAAGGCTTAAAGGGAAGTCCGGTGCAAATCCGGCGCGGTCCCGCCACTGTGATGGCTACGAAAGCCGCAGAAGCCAGCCACTGCCGGCTTTGAGGTTTCAGAGTTAAAGGGTTCAAGGGTTTAAGGGTCTTATGTCTGGACTCTGTAACCCTTCACTCCTGCAACCCTTGATCCTTTAAGTCGGTGGGAAGGCGCGGCGAGTAGGTTAAAGCCTAAGCCAGGAGACCTGCCTAGAGCCGAGAACCGGCCTCTTCGAAAG
>JAHFAO010000343.1 GCA_023250515.1 Deltaproteobacteria bacterium
GAGGAATCATGGAGGTAGGGTGGCAGGTGATAAAAGAAGGCATCCTGCAAGACAAAGGCAGTATAGGCGCCGATCATCATCATTTCCCCATGGGCCATGTTGATGACGCCCATGAGGCCATAGGTAATGGCCAGCCCGAGCCCCATCATGAAGAGAACCGAACCTAAGCTAATGCCGTTGAAGGCTGAGCCCACAACGGTCTGGAGGGTTTGATACGATTCAATGCTCTCAATCGCTCCTTTGAGCGCGGCCTTCACATCGTCGGATGGCTCAATCGGCTCTTCAGTAAGAAGTTCTTTCATGTGCGACAGTGCTCGCTGGCCCTTGATCTCGCCTAAGCGGCTGGCAGCGGCTCGTCGCACCTCCTCATCAGGGTCATCAAGCCGCAACTGATTGATCGCGACCTCGATATCAAATCGTACCCACTTGTGGGACTCACGCGAGAGAGCCTGTTCGAGTGTTGGCAACGCAGAAAGTTTCCCCGCATTGCCGACCTTGGCCGCCGTCGCCCGCCTGACGACCACATCGGGATCGAACAATCTCAGTCGATCCAATCCTGCTCTCAGGATCAGTCGGGCCTCACCCGACCTCATGGCCACCATTTCCAACTGCCCCTCTGCAAACACGTCGGTGGCATTCAGCTTCCCCACCTCCTCACCTGTGAGGGGATTCAAGAAGGAGATCGTCTCACGACCATCGAGCTCGATATTTCGTAGTATAATGACGACCTTCTCACTACCCGCCGCATCTTTCCACACATGAAGCGTTCCTTCGTTCAGCGCCGTCAGCGCCGGCAGGAGAGCAATGTCATTGAGGTCCACTAACCCCTTCAACGTCTCTACTTGGATCGTCGGGTCAAGGCTTGCCAGCCCTTGCAGAGAAGAGGCATTAAGTTGACCCTTCTCGGCGGTCGCTGGCCCCTCCGCATAGAGCAGTTCGACACCCTTGCCGAGAAGGAGGATACACGTCAGGAGGCAGACTGCCATAGTCCACCAACACAGACGGCCAAGCATGATTTGCACGGTCTGTCTGTTCACCATAAACAGATATCTCCCTCACCTCTTAGCAGGGGTGGAATATTACTATATTTGAATGTATCAAAAAAAGGGGCTGCACTGGCAATACCCCGGTGCAGCCCCCTTTAGTAACCTCACGCTACCTCCCGGCACCCTGCCCCTTCAACTAGGTTTCAATCGGGACAGCTTTCGGCTCCAGCCAGATCCTGTCTCCTCCCATTGTATCAAAGGAGCCCTTCCCGCCCATGCTCCAGTCGCAATCGCGGTCAGGATAGGTATACTCGCTCCAGGGCAGCGCATCGACCAGGCCCGCGGATTGCGAGATAATATCGAACTGACCATTGGCGAGAATTCGACCGATGTACACCGGCTTGGAAGTATGGTGATTCTTGCGGTCGACGATGATCCCTTGGTCCTCCGTGGGAACCTTCAAGCCCGGTAAGGCTCTCAGCACATCGTCCACTTTGAACGACTTGGCTTTCTCTGCCGCCATTTTCCACGTCCTCACCCCAATGTACCCCCAGAACATCGGGTCGTCCACGACTCGACGAGGGGCATCAGGGAGGTTATGCTTCTTGCAAAAATCCTTGAACCGTGCCACCAACGCCTTGTTCTCAGGGTTGTTCACCGATTGGAAGTAGTTCCAACAGGCCAGGTGGCCGACCAGGTTCTTCGTGTCGAGCCCGCGGAGCTCATCCTCGGCCACGCTGAACGAATTCACCGGGCACTCCTCCGCACTGATGCCAGCGTTGGCCAGTTCCTTAAAGAAGGGCACATTGCTGTCGCCGTTGATCGTGTTGATCACGCACGCGTCGCCGCCGGCGCCGAACCGCTTAATTTTGGCGATGATCGTCTGGTAATCCTGGTGATGGAACGGCGTGTATTCTTCCATGATGTTCTTTGGCGAAATGCCTTTTGCGAGGAGCATCGCTCGGACAATCTTGTTGGTCGTCCGGGGATACACGTAGTCGCTGCCCACCAGATAAAACTTCTTCTTGTTGCCTCCCTCTTTGCCAAGGTGGTAATCCACCGCCGGCGTCGCCTGCTGATTGACCGCTGCGCCGGTATAGATCACGTTCCTCGAGCACTCCTCACCTTCATACTGCACTGGGTAGAACAACAGTCCGTTGTTCTTCTCGAACACCGGCAGGACGGACTTCCTGCTGACCGATGTCCAGCAGCCGAACACTGTTACCACCTTGTCCTGCAGCAAGAGTTTTTTGGCTTTTTCCGCGAACAAGTCCCAGTTGGAGGCCGGATCTTCAATGACGGCTTGGATCGGCCGTCCCATGACCCCGCCTTTGGCGTTGATTTCCTCGAACGCCATTTCACAGATATCTTTAATGGACACTTCGCTGATGGCCATCGTGCCGCTCAGGGAGTGCAACACACCGACCTTGACCGGCTCCGCCGCTTCAGCTGTATAGGACAAGGCCCAGTGGCCGAGGTTCCCCAGCAACGCGGCCACGCCGACCCCAGCGGCGACTCGTCCGCTCTGTCCAAGAAACTCCCTTCTCGATGATCCGGTCTCCTCAGGAGTAATCTCGACTTTCTTGACGTCCTCTGAATTCAGTGGCACTTTCGTTTCCATCTTGCATCACTCCTTTTCGTATGCGGTGAGTTGCAAACTTTCGGCTGATGCCTCTTCGTCTAGAAAATTATTCCAGAACGAATTGTCTCCCCGATACCTGCTCTCTGAGCATGAAGCCGTCCTTGGCCTTCCTGTTGAACGGCGTCCCACTGAAATAACCGGCTCACACTCAGTGTCATTTCCCTCCTTTCGTTAGCTTGGGACCGCCAAGAAGCCCGTGAAAATTTTGTGAATACCTTCCCCTCATCACCGGTACTCTTATACTCATCGTGTCCATGTTGATTCGTCCCACGGAGAACCAGGAACACCTACTGTCCTCTATTGTGTGACCCCTTGGGCGCGCGCAGCTCCTTTACTGACTCCACTATTGTGGAGCCAATCAGTTTGTCGTTCTGCTCTTTATTCTCCCCCTTAAAACGGAGCCCTTATATCCAATGGAAGCCGCATGTGTCAAGGTCTTTTTTGTCCTATGAAATAATGTGGTTGCTTCACGACGGGATTCGAGGAGGAGAGGCCTTCCGCCGCTGGGTGGGGGTTCCCTTCATGATAAGTTCACCCCCTATCATCCTGCTCTCCCGTTTGAGAGTGGCGGAGGCTCTTAATGTTGATCCCAGGTGACCGAGGGGAGCATCAAGTATGCCAATGGTCTCCCCCGCCAATCGCAAG
>JAHFAO010000133.1 GCA_023250515.1 Deltaproteobacteria bacterium
ATAGACGCTGTAGTTTCGCCGTGGGCCGCTTGACAGATTAATCAATATATTATTAAACTATAATATAATAAAAGACCTAAAAAGGGGGAGAATTTGCCTAGACCAAGACAAAGGCCAGTTGCGCTGGCAGAATCAGACGAGATTTTAATGAAGTTTTTCAAAGGGCTTGGAGATTCAACCAGACTCCGGATCGTCGAGGCCCTCTTGGAAAAAGAGCGGAACGTATCTGAGCTGATCAAACTCATCAGGGCACCTCAGAGCAATATCTCCAATCACTTAGCATGCCTGAAGTGGTGTGGGTACATTACTTCCCGCAAAGAGGGGACCAGTGTCTATTATCAGATCACGGATGACCGGGTGAAGAAAATCGTAGGGTTAGCGAGAGAAATTATCGCTGACCACGCGGAGAACCTCTACGCCTGTACCCGAATTAAAGCTTAGCCCCGATCCAAAAAGGGCTGATGGCAGAATATCGGCATCGCGGCGGAGTTCTCAGATAGGCGAGCCTAGCTCGAAAATTTGGATCGGGGTTAGGGGTTCAAAATGAAAGAATGGATTTCACGGTTGGGGGCTATTGGCTCTTCTATCTTCGCCTCTATTTGCTGAATTGGGCCCGCGTTGGCAGCCAGTTTGGGCATTGCCGGAATCGGGGCTCTCGCCAGTTTGGCGGTGTATAGATCCTATTTTATAGCTTTGGCCGTCTTGGCGTTGGGATATTCTTTTTTTGCGACTTTTAAAAAGAAATACCGGGCCGGGACCTTAAGCCTGAGAAGTTATAGATTTGGCAGAGACGATATTATCCTGTTGTCAACCACCCTTTTGGTTGTCTTTGTGATTCTCTTTCCCCACCTTCGAGGGGTAACGTTTGGACAAGCAGGGGCCAGCTACGATGGCCAGGGATTTATTGTGAAGGTGGATTTGAGAGAGCGGAAGGTCACCCTTAAACATGAAGAGATCAAGGGTCTTATGCCCGCTATGACTATGGAATTTTCTGCTAAATCGCCAGAGCTACTTGATGGCGTGCGCCAAGGGGACAAGGTCCGGTTCACGCTGAGCCCTCAGGGAGGAGACTTTGTTGTAGAAAAGATTGAGAAGGAGGAAAAACCGTGACTAGCATAATAAAATATCTCATTCCTGTTCTTCTCATTTTTTTGGTTTTCCCTTCTGCCAGTGGCGATGAGGTCGAAAAAAATATTCTCATCAAAATTGAAGGGATGACCTGATCTTCCTGTGGCGCTGCGGTGCGTAGCGCCCTACTAAGAGTGAACGGGGTTCAAAAGGCTGAGGTGGACTGGGAAAAAGGGGAGGCAAGGATAGTTTACGATCCTAAAAAGGCAGCCGTCGAGCAACTTATCCAGGCGGTGACCAAAGCAGGCTTCAAGGTGAAATCCACACTTTAATTATCTGGAGGCACAGCTGAAAAAAAGTTGGTCAGGAGGGTTAAAATGCGCAATCAGCATTTTTACAAAGGAAACTATCTTACCTTATTATTTTTTCTGGTTTTATCATTGCTCCCGGCTAAAGTTGAGCCGCAGGAAGGAAGGGATAAGCTCGTGATACACATCCGTCGAGCAGCTATTACCCTAAATCATGTTGCCCTTAAGAATCAGGGTTTAGCTCAGGAGGTCGCGGCCTCACTTGAGAAAGTGCAGGGTGTGACCAGCACTAGGAAACTCCCAATCTCAGGTATGGTGGAGGCGAGATTCGACACAAACAAAGCTACGGGCGAGCAGGTCGCAAATGCGGCCAGAAAGATCATAGAGGAGAAATTGGCAGGAAGCCAAGTGGAAGCTCGGAATCTTCCTTCGCATCAGGCCAATAGCAAGATTATTGTCAAGACCGTTGGCAAAGACAAAGTCCAGCTTACCTCTGAGAGGTTTTATTGAATTAGCTGCGGGACGCGGGGCGTCTCAGATATTAAGAAGGTGGACGGGGTGATCGATGCGGAGCTTAACGGGCCAACGGCAACGATCACGGTCAATTTTGATCCTTCAAAGATCAGCATCAAAGCCATCGCTGAGGCGGGCAAGGTGAGTTTGGATTCGGACCACAGCGCGGCTATGAGGGGATCTATGGCGGAGATTGAGTATGTAACTTCCAAATAGCCTCGAGGGAAAGCATATGTCTGATAAAAAGGTCGTCGTTTATTCAGCGCCGGGGTGAGCGGCATGTCATGCAGCGAAGGAGTTTCTTTCGCATCACAAAGTTCCATTCATAGATCGCAATGTGACGGAGGATCGAAATGCGTTAGAAGAACTGGTGCAAAAGATCGGCCGCCGGGCCACTCCCGTCATTATCGTGGATGATGAAGTGATCGTTGGGTTTGACCGAGGAAAACTCGAGCGCCTTTTGGGACTATAGAAGAGATGCGGACTGTCAAATGCCCTGAATGTGGCCGAGAGCTCGACCTCCCGGAGGATACGAAGAACGCCGACATCATCGACTGTCCTTTCTGAGCTGGCCTTTCCCTCAGGTTGAGGGAAGAGAAGGGCCATTTCGTTGCCGTTGCGCTGAAAAAGGTCAGTTGCCCTGCATGTGAGAAAGTAATTATCCTCCCCGATAATGCCCAACCCGGCGATATTGTCCGCTGTTGCGGCAGAGACTATCGCCTGACTTTTGAATTTGGTTCGTATGCCCTAGAATGATCTGCGGTAGTAATGGGTAATATCCCTTAAAGGAGCGATTCACCATGATAAAGACATTTGATCTCGTAGCCATTGGGACCGGCTCGGCGGCCGCAACCGCTGCCTCCCGGTGTCGCAATGCAGGCTGGGAAGTGGCCATCATTGATTCGCGACCTTTTGGCGGTACCTGTGCCTTGCGCGGATGCGATCCGAAGAAGGTGCTCGTTGGTGCCGCGGAAATCATTGACTGGGCTAATCGCATGAAAGGGAAGGGAATCACCGCGAAAGGTATCGAGATCGACTGGCAAGCTTTAATGCGCTTCAAGAGAACGTTCACCGATCCTGTTCCTGAAAGGAAAGATCAGGGGTTTGCCAAGGCGGGGATTGCCGCATTCCACGGTCAGGCCCGTTTTGTGGATCGGAACACCGTTAAGGTAGGTAATGACACGCTGACCGCAGAACATGTGCTCATCGCAACAGGGGCACATCCCGTAAAATTGGGCATCCCGGGAGAGGGATATCTGACCATCAGCGATCAGTTCCTGGAATTGGAGAAGCTCCCGCAACGGATTGTTTTTGTCGGAGGGGGATATATCTCTTTCGAGTTTGCGCACGTAGCCGCACGTGCCGGCGCAGAGGTCCGGATTCTTCATAGAGGTCCCTGTCCCCTCGCTGGATTTGATCCTGATTTGGTGGATCAGTTGGTGCAGGCGACACAAGCTATCGGCATAGATGTTCAATTGAAAACTGCCGTCGAAGCCATTGAAAAGGATTCCAACCATTTGATTGTGCATGCCTCCAAAGAGACCACAAAGCAAACATTCCAAGCTGATATGGTAGTGCACGGGGCAGGCCGCGTTCCGGAGATAGAGGATCTCGATCTAGAAACGGCAGGTATCGAGTACACAAAAAGGGGAGTTTCAGTCAATGAATACCTACAAAGCGTATCGAACCCTGGGGTCTACGCGGCAGGCGACGCCGCAGCCAGCGGAGGTCTACCTCTGACGCCTGTGGCCAGTATGGAAGGACGCGTCGTGGCGGCCAACGTGTTAGAGGGAAACCATCATAAGCCGGACTACACGGGCGTACCAACTGTAGTCTTTACTGTCCCACCTCTGGCCTCCGTGGGATTGCAGGAGGCAACCGCAAGAACACAAGGCCTCAAGTTCAAGGCCAACCACGGTGATACATCAGGTTGGTACGATTCTCGTAGGGTGGGGCTGAAACACTCCGGCTTCAAGGTGCTGATCGAGGAAGGCAGCAATCGTATACTCGGAGCACACTTGTTGGGTCTTCATGCCGAGGAGGTGATCAACCTCTTTGCTGTTGCGATACGATTTGGACTTCATGCGCAGGACTTGAAAGAGATGCGCTATACCTATCCGAGCAGTGCGGATAACATGAGCTACATGGTATGAGGCAAAGAGTATTATTTATCTGCACCCATAACTCTGCCCGTTCTCAAATGGCGGAGGGGTTACTGAAGGCATTCTATGGAGATAGGTATGAAGCCTATAGTGCTGGCACTCAACCATCGGGGGTCAATCCTAACGCCGTTAGGGTGATGAACGAGATTGGAATTGACATCTCGGCCCATCGTTCAAAAAGCGTTGATGAATTTCGTGAGTCGAAGTTTGATTATGTCATTACCGTTTGCGACCAAGCGAGAGAAACATGTCCTTTCTTTCCTGGCGGCAGGACATATCTTCATCAAGGTTTTGAAGATCCCTCTGAGTTTAAAGGCACTCCAGAAGAAACGGTAGCTGTTTTTAGGCGAGTGAGGGATGAAATCAGAGCTTGGATTATGGAAACCTTTGGTGAATAAGGTGGAGCGGAGTGCGTGTGACGTCAAAATATTTTTAGACCTCTAGGGGGTGAAAATGCCCATAAATAAGGTTCCCTATTCGGCTTTGCTGTTTCTCTTAGCTGGTTTATGCGAGATTGGTGGTGGCTGGCTTGTTTGGCAGTGGCTTAGAGAGGGAAGGGGACTTTCGTCGGGCCTGATTGGAGCAATGGTCTTGATTCTTTACGGGATCGTTCCCACCTTTCAGCCTGCGCACTTTGGCCGGGTCTATGCGGCCTACGGTGGCTTTTTTATTGTCCTGTCTCTTATATGGGGATGGGTGTTCGATGGAAATATTCCAGACCGTTTTGATGTAACTGGTGCTGTAGTTGCTCTCGCGGGAGTTTCGATCATTATGTATTGGCCAAGATAAGAAAGCATTCTAGGACTAGCTGTGTCTGCTTTTTTAGTTATCTAGGTGAAAGGAGTGTGCCCAATGGCAAAAAAGATCACAGTTTATTCGGCCCCGGGTTGAGCGGCCTGTCACGCGGCGAAAGAGTTTCTTTCGCATCACAAGATTTGCTTCACGGATCGCAACGTAGTTGATGACCCCGCAGCCATGGAGGAACTGGTAGACAAGATCGGACGGCGGGCTACTCCCGTGATTGTCGTGGATGGGGAAGTCATTGTCGGTTTTGATCGAGGAAAGCTCGAGCGTCTTTTAGTAATATGACAGAGATGCAGACTGTCAGATGCCCTGAATGTGGGCAAGAGTTAGACCTTCCAGAGAATGCGAGGCATGGCGACATCATTGATTGTCCTTTCTGAGCCGGACTCTCCCTCAGGCTGAGGACGGAGGAAGACCATTTCGTCGCCGTTGCTCTAAGAAAGGCCAGTTGTCCTGCTTGTGAGCGAGTGATTATCCTCTCCGATGATGCCAAGCCAGGAGACACTATCCGCTGCTGCAACAAAGACTATAAACTCACTTACGACTTTGGCTCGTATGCCCTTGAGTAAGTTTTTTCTTCTCATGGGCGACGCGAACTGCGCGAAGGATATCCATGTAACCGCCGCAGCGGCAGAGATTCCCCGCCAGATATTCGCGCACCTGGTCGTCTGTGGGATCGGGGTATTCATCGAGGAGTGCCTTGACAGTCAGGATAAATCCTGGTGTGCAGTAGCCGCATTGCAAGGCGCGCTGTTCGACGAACGCCTCTTGAATGGTGTTAAGCTTCTGGCCCTGGCTCAGTCCCTCAACAGTGACAATTGCGTGTCCCTCCACGCGCACGGCCAATAAGAGACAGGAGCTTACGGGTCGCCCGTCCAAGAGGACTGTGCAAGTGCCACATGCACCTACCCCGCATCCCTCTCGAACGCTCCAGAGCTTGAACCTTTCCCGAAGTACCTCAAGCAAGGTGTCGGCGTCCTCGGTCTGGATTTTTTCTTCCCGGCCGTTGACTCGGAGTAAGACCGCCCGTTTCATAACGTTCCCTTACCCCCTAGCCCTTGTTTGTCTGCCTCTTTTCGGCCAGCCGGCGCAGGATTTTCTCCGGCGTGATCGGCAGCTCTCGGACTCTTATGCCGGCAGCATCCTCAATGGCGTTGGCAATGGCGGCCGAGACGGTGAGCGTGCCGGTTTCACCCACACCCTTCGCCCCAAACGGACCACTTTCATGGGGCACCTCAACCACAATCGGCTCGAACGTTTCAGGCAGGTCCTTTATCGAAGCGATCTGATAGTCAAGCAGTGAGCCATTTATGAGCTGGCCCTCTTCGAATATCATCTCCTCGAACAACGACAGACCCAGATGGGTAGTTGCTGATCCCAGGAGCTGCTGCTCGCAGTGTTTGGGGTTGATGGCTGTGCCTGTATCTCCCACGCTGAGAAATTTAACTACGCTAACCTGTCCGGTCTCCGTGTCCACCTCTACCTCGGCTGCGCTGGCCGAGGGAAACCAGTACTCTGTGCACTTTTCAGACTGGCCTGTCTCGGGATCCATCGGCGCCGCAGTAGACTGACAAATGGCCTCCCCTGTCATCGTAGTCCCTAGGCTGCCGAACTTGGCGAGGAAGGCCTCGCTGATTGTCATCCCCCGTTCTTTTGTCCCACGGACGAAGATTCGGCCATCGCGCGCGACCAGGTCTTCTGCGCTTACTTCAAGTTTCGCGGCCACCACTGAAAATAGTTCGCCCTTGATCTTGGACGCGGCCATACGTACGGCATTTCCCATATGATACGTCGAGCGGCTTCCAGCAGTGATCGTGTCGTACGGCGTAATATCCGTGTCCGGCTGGACGATATGCACCTTGTCGAAGGGAACCCCCAACTCTTCGGCAACGATCTGTGCCATCATCGTTTCCGAACCTTGGCCCATCTCTACGGTGCTGCTTAGGACGTTCACACTCTCGTCGGCATTCATGATGACGATGGCTCCCGAGATGGAAGGCGTGAGAACGGCCTTCACGCCAGAAGCGATGCCCTTGCCCCGAAGCTTTGTCCCGCTCTTCGGCGCCCTTGGCTTGGACCACTCGATTGCCTGAGCTGCCTGCCTGATCGACTCTTTCAGACCAAAGGAATATACCGGTGTCCCTGTCGCAAACGGCTCTCCCTCGTCGAGGGCATGGCGCAGACGGAACTCTACCGGATCGGCGCCTAGGGCGCGGGCGATGATGTCCATCTGAGAGTCATACGCCCATATGACCTGTGGGACACCGAATCCTCGAAACGCCCCGGCCGGAGTTTTGTTAGTATAGACACAGTAGGAGTCGATCCAGACATTGGGGATCCGGTAGGGACCGGCCGAGGTGTAGCCGGATTTGTGGACTACCCTTGGACCGATCTCGGCGTACGCCCCCGTATCCCAGTAAACTTCACAGCGACGCGCGCTGATATTGCCGTCCTTAACGGCTGTCTTGAGCTTGGCGACAACCCCGTGTTTTGTAATGGTCTGGAACTCCTCCTCCCGAGTCAGGGCATAGCGCACGGGTCTACGCGTGATCAAGGCAAGCGAGGTGACAAGCGGCTCAAGTTTGACATAGAGCTTGGCCCCATAACCACCTCCAAGGTAAGGCACGCGCACCCGGATGCGGTTCATGGGTATGCCGAAGATATTAGCTAGCTCAGTCCGGACAAAAGAAGGAGTTTGGGTGGCCGTCCATACATTGATCCTTTGGCTTTCATCCAGATAGACCAGGGTCACATGAGGCTCCATGGGCATGTGTTGGGCGGGTGGTGAGCTGAAGGTGTCTTCAAAGATTCTGTCTGCCTCTGCAAAGGCATTCTCCACATCCCCCTTTCGGAGCTTGTAGTGGTAGCAGATGTTTGACTTCTGGCTTGCCTCCATATGCGCAAGATCGGCGAATGCCCGGGCCGGCCTTAGCTCTTCATGGATGAGGGGCGCATCGGGTTTTACGGCATCTAGGACGTTCAAGACGGCAGGCAAGGGCTCGTATTCGATCTCGATAAGTTGAAGGGCATTCTCCGCTCGACGGCGATCCTCTGCGACAACGGCCACAACCGGATCTCCGACATGGAGGACCCGATCGATTGCAAGAATGGGCTGGTCCCGGAAGGCCGGACCAAAATAGGGGTCCACGCCGGGCATGTCAGCAATGTCAGCTCCGGTGATCACTGCGGCCACTCCATCTAAGGCCTCAGCCCGAGATTTTTCTATGCGCTTTATCCGGGCATGGGGGTAGGGACTTCTGAGCACGGCAACGTGAAGGAGACCGGGCATTTCGATATTGCCTACATGAAGGACCTGTCCGGTCACTTTTTGGGTTGCATCTCTCCGGTATACCGACTGCCCGATTACAGAGTAGTCCGACATGGAACCTCCATTAAGTTGACAGGCGCTGCTCAGCCTCGCGAATCGCCCGTTGAACGAAGACCCCGGCCATCTGGCGTTTGTACCACTCAGAACCTCGGAGATCTGACATAGGGGAGATCTGCTCATTGACGACCTTGGACACGTCTTCGATGAGACGATCTGTAAGAAGCTGACCGCGGACAAAATCTAGTCCCCGAATCAGTAAAGGAGTACCGGCAAGCCCGCTAAGTCCAAGCCTTAGCTCGTGGCAGAGGCCATTTTTTAAGGAGAGAAGAGCGGCAACTCCGAGACACGGCCAATCGTTGGCCGAAAGGGAGCTGTATTTTAGATAGGCCGCTTGGCTCCCTTCGGGCATGGGTGGAATCTTGACCTCGACCAAAATCTCGGCTGGCTCTAGAGCAGTTTCGTACATTCCCCTGTAAAAGTTCTTGATCGCTACGGTCCGGAATCCATTCGGTCCGAACAGGACAAGGTCGGCGCCCAGGATCAGGAGGGCGGGGGGCGGATCGAGGCGGTAATCGGCATGCGCCAGATTGCCGCCAACCGAAGCTGTCTCGCGCACCCGAATGTTCCCGACCTTGCCGCAGGCTTCAGCCAGGACCGGCAAGGACCGTTGAATATCCGGTGAGCATTCGACACGCCGGTGAGTAACCATTGCCCCAATCCGGACCCATCCGCCTTCCACCGAAATCTGATCGAGGTCGGGAATTTCTTGGAGGTCGACGAGGTAAGGAAAATGGACGGCGCGCTGTTTCATTAGGATCACAAGAGTGGTACCACCGGCAATCGGCCGGGCATCTTCACCGTATTTCAAGAGGAGCTTGCTTGCCTCGACGAGTGATGTCGGCCTTAGAAGCTCGAATGTTTCTATTGTCATGTCCTGTTACCTGTAGACTATGCTCGTTCTATTTCACTGCCCTCGAGTGAGTCAGGAAAAGAGGTGAAGAAGCCTCTTTAGGGCGTTTTCTTTTTCCGTCCGCTCGATTCTCGCACGTTCCAAAGACCTCTGTAAGATTCCAACCGACTGATCATACAGCTTACGGTTCACCGGATACGGGTGGCCGTCTTTGCCGCCGTGGGCAAAGCTAAACTTGGCAGGGTCTTTCCAAGACGGAGGCGTGCCATAAGTGATCTCAGAGATGAGGGCCAAGGCTCGAAGTGTCTTGGCTCCGACACCGGGCATGCCCA
>JAHFAO010000134.1 GCA_023250515.1 Deltaproteobacteria bacterium
CTCATCCCCTTCTCGATCCGGTCAACGGTCAGAGGCGAAATGCCAGCCAATCGGGCTAACTCTGACTTGCTCAACATCTTGGCCTCGCGAATCCTTCTCACGTTATTTTTCTGTTCCATCCTCCCACCCCTTTGATGAACTTTAAAGCGTTTATAGAAACGGCTGCTATTTTGTAACAGTTGGCCTGTGTCTGTCAACTAAATTAATCCTAATTAACTATAGTTATATTATTTTGCCGAGGGAAGCAATTACAAAGGATCCTTGTTGAGTGAAGCCTTTTTCATTTGGTCGCTCATGTGAATACTCGGGAAATAAATCGCGCATGGAATGATCCCGCACACTGGTTCCAGGAAAGACCAAGAATACCAGAAAATACCAGGAAATACCAAAAGAGACATCAGGAGTCGTATTACACCGACAGCAAATCTACACCCCGGTCACAGGAAAGACCAAAAATGTGCCTGACCCCCTATTGCATTGCAATGCGGTCCTTTGCTATAAGGCGATCTCTGGTGACAAAGCTGGGTCAGGGGAAAGACAGACGGTTGACAACTCCTTGGTTCATGCAATAAAGGCTGTCGTCGGGGCCATAATTGTTACCGGGGCGGGCAAATCGCTGGCACATTTCCCCAGATAGGGAGTGGATATGGGCCCGTATCGTATCCTGATTGCGGACCTAAACCCGGTTCCCTGTCCGGCAGATAACTGCGGACACCTTCCGGAGCTGATTGCGAGTTGGCTGCCTGGCGGGCAGATCCATGTTCAAACCACTAACACCTTTCCGACCGAGGCAACATACTCATCGCCCGATATTATCGTTCTTCGACCTTCGTTAGAGGAATCTGTTGACGAGATAACGCGTTGCTTAAGGAAAAAGTGTAACAAATCCTCTATCCTCGGTCTTCTCTGCGGCGGATGGGATAATCCCAAAGATATTTATCCATCCCTTGTAAAAAGCCTGGATGACTTTCTCACCTGTCCATTCAGAGAGATTGACATTTTTCCACGCATTCAGCGTCTTCTTCATTGGAAGAATGAAACCGCTATTGCTTCTGTGGCCAAGGCCATTAAGGAGAAGTTGCACCTCGAAGTGCTGGTGGGTGAAAGCGAGTGCTTCTTGCAGGCAGTCGAGAAAATTCCGGCTCTGGCTTACTCCAATGCAACGGTCATGATCTACGGAGAGACGGGAACCGGAAAGGAGCTTTTTGCGCGGGCCATCCATTACCACAGCCCCCGGCAAAGTAAACCGTTTATCCCGGTTAATTGCGGTGCTCTCCCGGATCACCTCTTTGAAAACGAACTTTTCGGACATGTAAGGGGGGCTTTTACCGACGCTTCTTCCGCAGAAAAAGGGCTCATCGCCGAGGCTGAAGGAGGGACCCTGATTCTGGATGAGGTTGACACCTTAAGTCCTTCCGCTCAGGTTAAGCTTCTTCGCTTCCTCCAAGATGGAGAGTACCGACCTCTGGGCTCTTCTCAGAGCGTGGCCGCCGATGTTCGCATCATTGCAGCTACCAATACTGAGCTTAGGCGGCAGGTCGAACTCAAACTCTTTCGCGAGGATCTTTATTACCGTCTGGACATCCTCTCCCTTTCTATTCCCCCGCTTCGTGAACGGCTCAGCGATATCTCGTACCTAGCTTCACACTTTCTCAACCAGTATGCGAGCCAATATGGCCGCAAGACCCCCGTTCTCTCACAAGCCGCCCTGCAAAAGTTTATGGTCTACTCTTGGCCGGGAAATGTCCGGGAGTTGGAAGGGGTGATCCAAAGGGCTATAGTTCTCTGCTCTTCAGCGGTGCTCCAACCAGAGGATATCGAGCTTCCCTTGCCGTATTCCGAAAGGATGTCAGAGAGGAGTTCTCTTCGTGCGGCCAAGTCTCTGGCTATAGGGGCATTTGAACGGGGCTATCTTGCGAGTCTTCTGGCAGCGCATCGGGGAAACGTTACGCAGGCGGCAAAGGCCGCTGGTAAAGAGCGACGGGTCCTTCAGCGACTCCTTCAAAAATATAGCCTGGACCGGCGCTCCTTTCAGATCTGATATTATCCAACGTGTTTCTCCCTTCTGAGGCGATCCTTTTGAGCTTGTGCCTGCGGCAGAAGGGCCGCATTTTCTGCGGTACATTTGCCGCAGGCCGTACTCCCCTGTCTCTTAAGGTGATTCTCAAAGAGCCTGCCCTAAAGCGATGCGGTAAGAATGCCGCACCTGCCTAGATGATAAGGCCAGTTCCCAAGTAAAATGAGGGGTTGGCAACGGTCTCCTTTGGCATCTCATTTGCGTCTCAAGTAGTGAGGAACGTCAGAGAAGGCTGATGTCTTGAAGACAAAAGACTCACCCGGCAGCTGTCAGACGGTGGTACAGGGAATCCTGCGCTACTTGGTCGAGCATCCTGACGCGAAAGACACAGTGGAAGGAATTGTTAAATGGTGGCGTCTACAGGACCAGGTTGAGTGGGAAAAAGAGGAGGTTCAGAAAGCGCTTGATTTTTTGACTTCAAATGGGTGGCTTTCCAGGAGGGAGATCACCCCATATAAAAAAATTTACGGGATCAATAAAGATAAATTGGAGGAGATTAAGAATTTTGGGTCTTCTGCATTTTGAGTGGGTAAAAATTGGGTATTTATCGCATGAAGTTGGCTTTGGACAAAGAGAACCGTTTGATGAACACTGACTCGTTCCTTAACTATGCCGACTTGGGTAAATCCCGAAAACGCCCCATGGGCGTTAGGAACGTCGAGCTAAGGAGGGGACTTATAACGTGATGAAAATTTCTGATCAACCCAGGGTTTTGGCGTCTGTTTTTGCATTTCTGGCCGGCCTCTTGTTGTGCTCTACCGCTCCCGCCCAGATTGCGGGTACTTCCTCCCTTAACGTCGAGCGCCGAGGCCACACCGCAACGCAACTGTCAGACGGCAAGATTCTCGTCGGCGGCGGCGAGAATGCGAGCGGGCCTATCAGCCAAGCGGAGCTTTTCGATCCCAGCTCACAGACCCACCCTTCAAGTCGTCGGGGCCATCGCGCAGAAGCAAATTCCTATCACTCACGCTTTTTGATTGTAGCTCTCGTGAAATTAATCCTGTCTAAAGGAGGTATTTAATATGAAGTTTTCTCCTAGATCACTGCTATGGTTACTCTGTCTTTCGCTGGTCAGTTGTGTGCCCGGTCAAGTGCCGGGTTGGACTCGAGCCTCATTACCGCTTCAAAATGAAACATCGAAGTATCTGAAGACGAGGGAGGCAGTTCAGTCAAAAAGGCAATGTGCTAACGCCAAAGTCATTGACACCGAGGTGATCGATATTTATCTGGAGCGATGGACACTTGATAGTTGTGGAACGATGGCCAAGTACCAAGTTCGTTTTATACCCACACGGGACAACCTTTATATTAACGCAGAGGAGGAAAAATGAAGTTCGATCGAAGCCTTTTAATCCCAAATTAGGACACTACACAACGACCACTAACATCGTAGAGTCACCAGAGTCTCTATTGGTCCGGCAATTGCTGAAATGAGAGTGAGTGTCCCTCTCTTTCTTTACGTCGCCTTTGCTATGAAGGGGCTGTTTTACAGACGCAGGACATATTTGTGTAACAGAAGATCTCTCAGATCTCGTTCAGGATCTGGCTGTTAGCCATGATGGAGGCTTTGCAGTCAGACAATAAAAATGAGTGGCATTATGAACGGCGCGATACGACCCCAGTCCCTAAGAGGGGGAGCTATAAAACCCGATTTGCGGGACGGTCAGAAGGTAATAAGCTTTAAGGAGCATCTCGCCAAGAAGGAACCCACAAAGTTTGACTCCCTCATCTCTTCAGGTCTCCTCACACAAACCGAATTGGACACGGCCATCACAGAGGCCCGAGAGAAACAAAGGGAGATCGAATCTCTTTTGATGGAGAGGTACAAGATCGCTAAAAAGGATATCGGGGAGTCCCTGAGTTCCTTTTATAAGTGTCCTTTTGTAGATTTTAAGGACAGGATTTTTATCCCACCGGAATTGGTAAAAAACATCAATCTCGATTACCTCAAGGCCAATTACTGGATTCCGTTGGGCCAAAATGGGGACACGGTCGAGGTTCTGATCGAGGACCCCTACTCCTTCCAAAAGATTAAAGACATCAAGCAGGTCTTCCCGGCCATGAATATCAAATTTTATGTCGGGCTGCGTGAAGATATCCGAAAGATTGTCAATTTTGTCGGGGCGCATCTTGATCGGAACGCCATCAAAGGTTCCATAGCGGTGATCCTCGGTGAGTTGGCAACCGCGGATCGGGAAAGGGGCGAAGAGACTACAGAGTCTCTTATTGACGAGAACGATAGCGCCATTGTGCGTTTGGCCAACCGGATCATCATCGATGCCTATGAGGCGGGGGCCTCGGATATCCACATCGAGCCCAATTCCGATAAAAGAGAGACTGTGATCCGGTTCCGCGTGGATGGAAACTGTTACGAGTACCAAAAGATACCGCCCAGTTATCGCCGAGCCTTGTCCTCCCGGATTAAGATTATGGCCCGTCTGGATATTGCCGAACGGCGCAAACCCCAGGATGGCAAGATCAGATTTCGTATGCCGGATTGGGAAATTGAGCTACGCGTGGCGACCATTCCGACCTCCGGCATTGGGGATGAGGATGTCGTGATGCGGATCTTAGCCGCTAGCGAACCCTTACCCCTAGACAGCCTGAATATGTCAGAGAGAAATCTCAGTAAATTTAAAGAGATTCTTGAAAAGCCTTACGGAATCATTCTCTGTGTCGGGCCGACAGGATCAGGAAAGACTACTACCCTTCACTCCGCCTTGGGGTACCTTAATGACCCTGAGACCAAAATATGGACCGTAGAGGATCCGGTAGAAATCACCCAGTACGGCCTGCGTCAGGTTCAGGTACAACCGAAAATTGGATTTGACTTTGCTGCGGCTATGCGTGTTTTCCTCCGTGCCGATCCGGATATCATCATGGTTGGAGAGATGCGCGACAAGGAGACCTGCGAGATTGGCATTGAGGCATCCCTCACAGGCCATTTGGTTTTAACCACCCTTCATACAAACAGCGCGGTCGAGACGGTTATCCGACTTTTAGAGATGGGGATGGATCCATTTAACTTTGCCGATGCGCTGTTGGGCGTGCTAGCCCAGAGACTGGCCCGGACTATTTGTAAGAACTGTAAAGAGCAATACCGTCCAACTAAAGAAGAGTATGACTCCCTGGCGCGTGGATATGGAGAGGAGGCCTCTGCCAACTTTGGCACCCCCTACGACGATACCTTCGTCCTCTATCGTGGGAAGGGATGCGATGTGTGCAAGAAGACCGGTTATAAAGGGAGGACAGCTCTTCATGAGATGTTGGTTGCCACCGATGAGATCAAGCGACTCATTCAAGCCGGGGCCACAGTGGCAGAGATGCTCAAGGTTGCAAAGGAGCAGGGGATGACGACTCTGGTTCAGGATGGGATTATCAAGTGTATCCAGGGTTGGACCGACTACAAGCAGGTCAAGGCCGTGGCGATGAAGTAGTCTTACACTATCATGTATCGCGCAAGTAAAGAAGGGGCTTACAGGGATTTTGCCAGATGCGATGCGCCGCGCCGATTTTGGGAAGACAGGAAACAAGAACAGTCGTTCAATCTAAATCGGCAACAAGGGTTCACACTTCTTGAAATGATAGTGGGTATTGCCATCTTTGCGATTTTAGCTGCGATTGCCGTTCCTAACTTTGTTAGCCTAATGCCGAAATACAGATTGAATGGAGCGGCCAGGCAAGTCATGTCGGATTTGATGTCGGCAAGGATGAGGGCTATCAGCCTGAATAGAAGGGTTAAGATATTCTACTTGAGCGACAACCATAGATACAAAATAGGCGATGATGCCAATGGGGATGGCACCGTTGCTGATGGGGAGGGTGATGTCCGGATCAAAGATATTCAGACCGATTATTACGATGTCACTCTTAGCTCGAACAACGACCCGTTATTCGATCCCAGAGGAACCGCCGCCAATTTGGCCACCATTACCCTAACCAACTCCAGTGGATCTAAGGGCATAACGATTAGCACCAGTGGGGGTGTCAAGATCAACTGATATGATATTTTTACCTCGTGTGAAATTTCGGAAGATGTGCCGATTAAGCGACCCTAGCGGTTTTACGTTGGTAGAGATTTTGGTTGCCCTTACTATCCTGACTGTGGGGTTTCTGGGTGTAGAGGGTCTGGGGCTAAGTATCATCCGCGGCAATCTATTTAGCGATAGGCTAACTATCGCCACAACCTTAGCGCAGGACAAGTTAGAAGATATGCGAAAGTCGGGCTTCAGCGGCACACCTGCAACGACGACAACTACCACGGAACCTTATAATTCTATTGCAACCTATCCTTTTTATAAAAGAGTTACCTTTATAGACGTTGCCAATCCCTCTGCAGGCATGAAGATGGTAACTGTCACAGTGTTTTGGAATTCCGATGGGAGTTCGGTCGCTTTGAGGACTTATCTGGCGGAATAAGGGGGAGAATTGTCCTACCCAGTTCGCAATAGAGAGCGGGGTTTTACCCACGTCGAGGCACTTATTGCCATAGGGATCAGCGGCATGATGCTGGGCGCGATAACCACGACTTTTATTACTCAACAGAAGTTCTATGCTGCACAGGAAGAGATTACCGCGATGGTCCAGGGCACAAGGGCTGCTATGGATATGATGTCCCGTGAAATCAGGATGGCGGGATATAGTTCCACAAGGGTAAACTTTGACGGGATTACCTATAGCGCCGCGCAAATTCAGATAAGGGCGGATCTAGCTGGAGATGGAAATACCACCGGCTTAAATGAAAATATAATATACTCATACGATGCGCCAAATCTTCGGATTGTTAGGAATGCAGGCAGCGGCGATCAACCGTTTGCCGAGAACATACAAGCACTTGCTTTTGAATACAAAAAACAGGACGGCAGCGCCGCCACCACAAGCGCTGAAATCCGCCAGATAAAGATCACCATGACTGGAAGAACGGCCAAACGTGACCCTAACTATTCCCCCAATGGCGGCTACCGAACATACACCTTGACCTCTTTAGTGACCCCGACAAATCTTGCTTATAGCGTTTATACCAGGTGAGGGGGATGGATCCAATGCCAAAATCGAGACAACGAAGCGTGAAATCAATTTGTGGGAATGAAAGAGGAATGGTTCTTGCTGTCGCTCTTGTTTTGTTAGCTACCTTAGTTCTCTTCGGCACGACGGCTTTCGTCATAACGAGCACGGACATCAAGATCGTCGGTAATTACAAATGGGGCCAGCAAGCACATTATGTGGCCGAAGCCGGAACTGAAGAGGCCAGGGCAAGATTAAGGTTAGGTGCAGCCAATCCTATCATTGATGATAATCCTACGGCGGCAGGCTGGAGGGCATTTATTGGGAGCTTCACCGATGCCCAGGCGAAGGGGTTTAGTTCCGGCAACCTCATGCACCACAGATGGGATAGTATTCAAACAGCTTTAAACTATACGGTCGTGATCAGGCACCAAACAGATGGCGCTGGAAATATTTTATACTGGGGCGATGATAACGGCGATGGGGTCAATACCCGGAACACCACGGCCGGTAAAAATATCTACATAACTGCGAGCTACGGTGCGACTGCGAGCGCCAACAAAATTGTAGAGATAGAGTGTACAAAGGTCCCCTCTATAGATTCCGGGGCCGCCCTCTACGTAGAGGCGCCGACGACCATTCAAGGGAACAGTACCAATATCATCGGGACGGGAGGCGGCCGTTGCGGGAGCCCCGTGAAGGGAGTCCTTACGGCACTGGGTCCAGGGACTGTTCACCGCGATGGCAACCCTACCATCGTAGGCGCCGGTCCGTCTCCTAGCATCGGATATAATGCTACGAATATGGATATCCAGGCGATGGTCAACAGTTTAAAAGGGTTTGCGAACTATGCATATACTGTCAACAGTGCCACCCATACCGGGATGAACTGGGGCACACCCATACTAGGAGCGACTCTACAGGAGCCAAGCTCATGCGGCGTCAGGAATATCGTCTATTACAATACCGGCGGGACGTATATAACCCTTGCGGGTGGATCTCAGGGATGCGGGATTCTCCTTGTCGACGGCGACCTCAACGTCCATGGTAGTTTCAACTGGTACGGCATCATTATGGCAACGGGGTCTATTACATATCTAGGCGGTGGAAATAAGCAAGTTACGGGCGAGGTATTAGCTGGAGGATCGACGAATGCCGATTTGATGGGCGGCAACGCCAATATTGTTTACTGCAGTGAAGCTATCACTGATCAGACCCAGTACCGGCCGCTGCTTGTGCTTAGCTGGAAGGAAGTGATGTAAGGGGAGATCACCAGATGATGTTACTTTCCCTTTTCTTCCCACCAGTCGGGGAGCACGCCTTTATTCTTTGCCTTTAATTCATCGGCGAGATCATAGATCTGCTTGGAAAATCCTGTCATTTCCTCCCTCGCCTTCTCCTTTGCTTCTATGTCTTTATTCTTTGATGCTTCGAGGTATCTTTCCCAAGCTTCGTCGAATTTACGTTTGAGCAGCAATTTCTTCTCTCTGTAATCTTTGATAGCTACTTTTTCGTTTCCCTCTTTGTTTTCGCTACCAGCCTCTTGGCCCGCCATTTTCCTTGTTTCTGTTGCTTTTTGCTCATCTGTTCCTGTTTTCTCGGATAGGTTTGATTCTTCGATCTTTCGAACCAAATCCTTCTGAATCCCCACCACGCCGCCGTAGGAATAAAACATTATCTGGTTGCCTTCCTCCCAATACCGATTGGTTATAAATTCTTCCCCGTTTTTCAACTGGATGAGATATGAAGCATCACCGATGGAAGGGGATATTAGCAAGACAAGGATTATTGTGACTCGAATCAATGGTTTCATGTTGACAGTAGCCAAGCGCCTATCCCTCGGTCGTAATGGGTATTATATGTAAGTAAGTCTCCCTCTGCAATCATTTCCAAAACATATCGCTCCGATAGCCTGCTCAAGCAAGAAACATGCAACTTCGCCACAAGGTCTCTAAAAGTCGGAATTGTGCTCTTCTCTGATCAAATTTCCCTAAACGGTTCGGCTACTTAAGAACAAACTCATGGAAATGCACGCTTTTTGTCGTCGCCGTACAAAATGCGACATCGAGGATCGATGGCAGAGCCATGAGTTATGTTGCTTTTCCACTTTTGAGCAGGTAATAGACCAGGCATGCACGGGGGGGAGGGCAGGTTCGCTCAGGTTATTGTCCCATCCCCGTTGAAGGAACCACTCACCTACGAAATCCCACCCTGTATCCGCGACGGTCTAAAGATCGGCATGAGAGTTGTGGTTTCCATGGGAAGACGGAAAGTCACAGGGATCGTGGTGGACTTTCGTTCTGAAACTCACGTGAAACAAGTCAAAGAGATCCT
>JAHFAO010000135.1:0-5961 GCA_023250515.1 Deltaproteobacteria bacterium
ATCTGCACAAAAACAATGTCTTCCGGCTTCTAGCCACTCTTGAGGTCCGGGGATACATTGAGCAGGACAAAAAGACCGGAAACTATCGCCTTGGGATCAAGACATTCGAGATCGCAAACGTCTTCCTTCATCACCTCGGGCTTCGGCGTCAGGCCAGGCCGATCCTCGAAGAGCTGGTCAACCGATGCGATGAAACCGCCTACCTTGCTGTTCTGGATGGATCGGATGTTATTTATGTCCTCATGGAGGAGACCAGTCAGTCCGTCCGGATCGTGCCTCGCATTGGACGGCGACTCCCGGTTCACTGCACCGCGGCCGGAAAGGGCCTATTGGCCTTTGAGTCGGCCGATCGGTTGCAACTTATCCTTAAAGAGAAGCCGCTGCGCAAACAAACTGACAATACCATCACTGACCCTAAGGCGTTTCGCGAGCACCTCCGGGAGGTCGCAAGGATGGGGTACGCCGTCGATAATGAGGAGTTTGAGCCTGAGGTGCGGTGCATTGCGGCCCCAGTCAAAGACTACTCTCATAAGGTCATAGCCAGCGTTGGTCTGTCCGGTCCGACTTCTCGTTTCTCCCTCGAACGGATCGAGAAGGAGCTTGCCCCGCTGGTCAAAGAGGCGGGTGAGAAGATCTCTCAGCGACTCGGCTATGAGATCAGTCATATGCTGAGCTAAGAAATAAAACGAAGTTTCACTTCAGATGCAGCTCGAAAAGGTCCGGTGTTTGAAAAACCTCATTGCGCGGAAGCTTGGCTTCCGGTCCAGAGGATGGGGGTGATCGACAGGCCAAAATAAAAAATAAGGGCGGAGCGGGGACGTGAAGGCGACTACACGTCGTTCTTTGTTGGACCTCGATACTCGATACTTGAACTCCGTGGCGGGGAAAAGAAGGAAAGCATGGCAACAAGAAAGCAGGGAAGAGGCTGAGCAAAGGAAATAAACCTTCTAAGCCGACTAGACCAAAGGGAAGTCGTTCGAAGTATGTGGCGACGATGGCGGAAGCAGAAAGTAATACTCATGGAGGTCCAAAAATGCCGGAAAAAAGGGAAGTCGAGATAAAGAGTCGCGCAGATACCCTTCCGTTGACGAGCCCTGAGGTGAGGCCCTGGCCTGTGACGCCGCCCCCTTCGCCAGAAGAAGTGAAGAAGGTCTACGCAAAGCGGAAGGCGGAGGAGTTCGGCCAATGGTTAGAGGACACCGTCAGGTTTGAGTACGGCTTTGGAAAAGCGGAGGCCCTTCAAGGATTTAAGGTTCTCGACATCGGTCTCTGGAGGTTGGGGCACAAGTTCGCCGCTTCTCTCCTCGCCGAGGCCGGGGCCGAAGTGGTCGCCATCGAGCCGTCCACGGGCGACCCCCTGAGGCAGTTAACCCCCTTCGGGAGAGAGGAGTACATGCTCGCCGACAAGGAGACCGGTGAGAAGTGCGGCCTCGACTTCATCAGCGAGATGGTGAACAAGTACGCCGTAACCCTGAATGTCGAGACCGAGGAGGGCCGGGAGGTTTTCAAGAACCTTGCCCGGCACGCTGATGTGGTCATCGACGGGATGCTTCCGGGCTATATGGACAAACTGGGTATCGGGTACAGGCAGCTCAAGGAGATCAACCCGAGGCTCGTCTACTGCTGGGTAGGTCTCCGTGGGTCGTGGGGCCCCATGAAGGACAGGACGTCGAGGTTCGGTCAGTGGGAGCTTGAGCCCTTCGCCTGTGCGACAAATGCCTACGTCCACAGCACCGGCTTCCCCCAGGACCAGCTCCCCAGGGGCAAGGGGGGCGACCCCACCAGGCATGGTGTATGGCTCGCCGACTATGTTGCCGGTGAGCAGGCGGCGGTCAACATCCTGGCGGCGCTGTACTGGAGAGATGAGTTTAGCGGGGAGGGGCAGTTCATCGAGATGACCAGTGCCGAGGCCATGTTTGACATCCAGGACTTCGATTTCGGCTGGTACGGCTTTAACGCCAGCATCAAGGCGCGGACCGGGGGCTGGGACCCCAACCTCAACCAGTACGAGTGGAACCCGTGCAGAGACGGCTACATGATGATCGGCGGCCAGAGCGACCGGCTCTGGTACAGGATCGGCATGTGCATCGAGCGTGACTACCCTCAGTTCGGCCGGCTGATCCACGAAGACCCCTTCCTCAAGGAGGTGGGGGCACGGAACGCCCTGCACGCCCTGATCAAGACCTACACCGTGACCACCCGGTGGCTCAGGGAGATCAACAGGGTTGAAGCTGAGGAGAAGCTCATGGACTATGAGATCGCAGCCGGGCCTGTGATGTTCATCGATGAGGTCTGTGAGTTCCCCCACTTCAAGTACCGGCCGTGGATCTCCACCTGTGAGACCGATTACGGGACGGTCCTCTATCCTACGACCCCGAACTGCTACCAGCAGTATACCCCGCACCGGGCCAAGTGGTTAGGGAGACGGCTGGGGAAAGATACCTATGACGTCTACCGGAGGTGGATCGGCCTCAGCCCATCGAAAGTTGACGCACTCAAAGGAAAGGGGGTTATCTAAATGGCTGAGCTTATCAAGAGCAAGGAAGAGCTAGAAGAAGCGAAGATGCCCTATGAGGAGTACTGCCGGAAGGCCTTTGCTCCGGGCAATGAGTGGTCAAAGCCCGAGTCTCTGAAGGGCATCCGGTGGCTGAGCTGTACCATGTACATCTTTACGCCCCACTCGGCGGCCAACCTGGCTGAGCTCGGCGCGGAGGTGATCAAAATCGAGATCCCGAGGATGGGTGACGCAATGCGGCACACATCCCCGTTCAACGAGGCGTACCTGTATCCCCTCCACGACACCAGGCCAATGACCGGTACAGGTTTCGGCTTCCTGGGCGCGAACGTCAACGAGCTCTACCTGTCCATGGACTACCACATCCCGGAGATGCGGGAGATCTTCTACCGGCTGGTCGCGATGAGCGACGGGCTTACCGAGCTTTACAGGCCCGGTACTTTCGACCGGTGGAAGATAAGCTACAGGACCCTCCAGAAGATCAACCCCAGGTTCATCTACGTGTGGGGCGGCGGCTTTGGCTATGGACCGAAGGTCTTTGGCGGCTCCTACGACATCCTGGGTCAGGCCCACGCCGGGTTTGCCTCCATCACCGGCATGCCCGAGTACATGGGTGGGCATGCCACCAAGTCCACCAACTGGGTCATCGACTGGGCCTCCGGCACCCTGATCGCCTATGGGGTTCTGGCGGCGATCCACTGGAGGAGGAAGACCGGGCTCGGCACCATGATCGAGTTCTCCCAGGTGCAGACCCCGACCCGGTTCTCCGGGTATAGCGTGCCGCTCTACGGCAGGTTCGGCATCGTCCGCCAGCGGTGGGGGAACTGGGACACCCAGCTCTGCGCCCACGGGATCATCCTGTGCGGCAAGTCCGACTTCCCCGATGCCCAGAACCCGCAGGAGAGGCTCGAAGCCAGGTACGTGCTGGTCTCCGCCTTCAACGACCCGGACTTCAAGGAGCTGTGCGCCATCACCGGGCAGAAAGCGCTCTACGACAAATACAAGACGCACAAGGACAGGGTCGAGGCCATGGCCCAGGTCGAGATCTACACGGCCTTGGAGAAGTGGGCCGCCGATAAGACCAGGTCGCAGGTCGTCAAGACCCTGACCGACGCCGGGATCCTGGCCGCTCCCGTGATGAACCACCGGGAGTGCTACGAGAACGGGCACTACAAGGAGCGGGGGACCCTCAGGTGGTTGGAGGACCCCCTCTTCGGAGATGTGCTGCTCCAAAGCGGCCACAGCGTCGGGATGATGTCTAAGACCCCCAGGAGGACGAACTGGATTTGGCGGCCGGTGGGTGGCGATAACGCCAAGATCTACCGTGACATGCTCGGCGTTCCATTAAGCAAGATTGAAGAGTGGTATGCCAAGGCCTGGATCTAACAGCGGATGAGCTGTCGGCAGTCGGCTGTTCCGAATTTTCGGAATGGCTGGCTGCTGACGGCTGGCCGCCCGGTGGGGCCTTCTCTTGCTGAGGGCTGATTGCTGACTACTGATAGCTGTCTCGTACAAAAGGAGGGAGCGCCGTGTGTGATGTCATTTGGTGCAAAAAACAGGTGGGTGGGAAAACCTGTAACACTGTGAATTACTTAGACCCGTATTGCTTCTGGAACTGGGAAGGCAAGATCAACTGTGCAGAATGTGGGGCCGTCTACTACATCCACATGATCCAGGGCTTCATGTACAAGGGGCCGGAGGACAGACCCGGCGAGAAGCCAGACACAAGCCCCCTCTATGCGGATAAGCCACTGGAAGGCTATAGGGCCTATTACCCAGGTACCAAGGACAGGACGAGGCCCTACGAGTGCTTACCCAGGCATATCCTCCTGGGTAAAGCCGACATGGTGAAGTTCAGCATACGGGGCAGGCCGGTGCGTGGATGGCGTCCTCAGCCGCCGTCCGCCGGCCTAGCCGGAAGTTTCCCTTACAAGTGGGATATCCAGAAGCTATCTCCTGACGTCTGGGCGGAGTATCAGGAGAAGCTGAAGAAGGGTGAAGTCAAGGATTGGTAAGAGAAGGGAGGGGAGACAAGAGCAGAAGTAGGAGCGAGCAGGAGATGCCCAAGCCGAAAGGCAGAGGGGCGCGGAGGGGTAGACGTCCTGCTCGGGCAAAGGCGGCCAATAAGAGGCCCAAGGCGAAAAGGGCCAAGCCGGTTGCCCGCAAAGGAAGAGCTGTGGCCCCGAAAAAGAGGGCCCGAGCCGAGTCCAAGCCGCCGATTGCCAAGCCTGCTGCTCCCGCCGTTACCCCGGCTGTTCCGAAGGCTGTCCCCACTGTGGAGAAGAGAAAGGAGGGGGTCATGGCCAAAGAATTAACGCCTGAACAATTCCTGGCTGAGGTTCTTACCCCGGAGAAGACTCGGGACACGGGGCATCTATGCTGGGATTGTAAACACTTCAAGCCGGTCCAGAAAGGCTCCAAGTTCCCCCCAGCAGACATCATCGGCTGGTGTACGATGATCCACTGGCCCTTCTACTGGGTCGTGACAGAGTTCAACGTCGTCAAGAAGTGTTACGCCTTTGAAAAGGGGCTCTTCACGCCGAAGAAGTTTTAAAAAGGGGACCTACACCCCGAAGAAGAAGTAGCATGGAGGAAAACGTCCAAAAGGAACTGGAAGCACTGAAGGGGATGGTGCTCAGGTGGAAGAAGAGTTACCTTGGGTGGGCACCCCCCGACGGGGGAGGCGAGTTCCTCGCTCGAGAGTTCTCGGAAGAGATCGAGACGCACGTCTACCCCTACGTAAGGAGGCTGTACGAGTGCAACCACCTCAGCGGATCTGAGGCTAAGGAGTTCCTCGACCTTTGCTACAGCGAGGTCGAGGACCTTCGCGACGCATTGAGGGAAGCCGAGGGCAAGGAACTTCACACAAGAGGAGGGTAGACATGGCTGAGAAATGTCGTGTGGGTGTCTGTGGGTTCGACCCCATGATCGTGAAAGGATACGTGAAGACGGGGGAGCGAGCCCTCTGGTGGCACATATCGGACGAATTACAGGAGGAATACAAGGTTAAGTCGGGTGAGACAGTTTCGGGGAAGTTGCTGGCGGTCTACGATGGTACGGGGACGAAGACCGCAACCCCGAATGAGTCCTTTGAATGGAAGGTATCGAAGGAGTCGGGCCTAGCGGTCCTGCTGCCGCCTGAGGCAATAACCAAGTACAAGCTCACGGCGTTTCACTTCCTCGAGCTGCTCATTGAGAAGGTTGGCGATAAACCGGTCTACCCAGGGAAAGAGCAGATGAGCTCCAAATGGTGGCCCGAGGAGAGAATGAAGCTCGACTACAAGGTGGCTTACATAGAGTAAGATACCATCAATGCCCTCTCCCCCCTATTAAGCCGCTACCATCGACTCTCCTTCCCATGAGGGGAGAGGGGTTGATGCGGGGAAGAATTGAATCGTTCCTGTCCCCCTCCCCTAATCTTTTCGCCCAGGGGAGGGGGATTTTTT
>JAHFAO010000135.1:6061-9409 GCA_023250515.1 Deltaproteobacteria bacterium
GCGAAGTCGAGCAAGAGCGGGAGCCTCAGCACCCGGGCTGGCAACCTCTAGCGAAGGTTCTCAACACAACGACTCCATTTTTTGAAGAGTTCCTCTTTCTGCGGGGATATGGAAACTTTGCTTCCAACATTTACCTCATCATGAGGGACTATCTGACGATAGTGGATCCCGGCAATGATTACACGGGATTCATGGACCTTTTCAAACTCAAGCTCAAGCTGGCGGACATTAAGAAGATCGTCCTCACTCACGGACACCCCGACCATGCGATGGGGGCGTTCGAGCTTTTGAGATCGCATCCGAGTAGCATCGCGAGCGGGGGCTTTGAGCTGGTACTCCATGAAGCGGGTCCCTCTCAGCTTAAGGAGATGGTTAAAGAGTTCGGCTGCCGCGTTACCGAGGTGAGAGGCGGAGAGACTCTTGAGCTGAGCGGCCTTGAATGGGAGGTGATTTACACGCCCGGCCATACCATAGACGGCATATGCCTGTATCACGCCCCGACGAAAACGGTTTTTAGCGGTGACATGGCATTACCAAATGCTGTGGGCGCGCCTGACCCAAAAGCTGGAGGACGGCTGGATCACTACTTATTCGGACTGAAGGCATTACTCAAAAAGGACATCGAGAATCTCCTTCCGGGCCACGGCCTACCGGTGGCTACTGATGGTAGAAAGGTCATCGAGGAGACCTACGAATGTGTAATGATGAAAATCATCGGGGTCGAACCCCAGACCACCACATGGATATCAGGAGCGACGGCTCTCGCGCAACGGGGGCTTTTGGAAGAGGCCGTATTTTGCTGCGATAAGGAGATGGCCCGCAATCCGGAAGACGTGAGGGCTCTCGAGTTAAAGGCTCTTTGTCTTAATGACCTCGGACGCTCTCATGAGGCCATTGAGCTTCTTGATAAACTGGGAGAACTCCGTTCAAGCGACGATTCTTTCATTCTCGTCGGCAAGGGGTATGCGTTGATGGGGCTTGGCAAGTACCACGAAAGCATCAAATGCTTCGACGAGGCGTTGAGAGTCAAGCCCAGCATGAAAGACGCGCTGGTGTACAAAGGGATGGCCCTGTATCTCGCTGGGAACTATGAAGAGGCAATGGACATCGAGCAGTTCAGAACGGAGTTTGTGGGAAAATTCAAGGAGGAATTACTCAAGAAAAAGAAGCCTTCAAGTGAATAGGAGGAAGGAGTTAAGACTGTAGAATCAACGTAAGACGAAGAGTGAGGTATAGAAAAAGGTATAATCATATGGCGGAACCAAGGAGAGCTCTCCAAATAGATGTAGTGGAACAGGTGCTGCCCCTGGTCCTTGAAGTCATACCAGGACAGGCTGGCGAAGGATTAATTGACATCTATGAACCGGGCAGCTATGAGGGTCAATCGCTTCGGAAGCTCTGCGAGAAGACCCTGAGCAAAAAAAATTGGAGCATAGAGGAACAACAAATTTTGGAAGACATCAACAGGCAACTCAACGGTGGAAGGCTACTCTGCAGAGGACGACAGATAGAGGGTACGGCCATGGAGTACGGAGTGGTTGAAGAAACAGAGGCAGGAGAAAAGTACCTTTATGTACCAATCCGTGCCATTAAACCCCAAGAAGGTGGACTCTATCCCTCCAAAAAGGCCAACAGGTAAGGGGACCTCAAAATGGACAAGCCGGAAAGGAAAAAATGGGACCCTAACTGCCCGAAATGCAAAGAGGAGTTACAACGAGTCCTGGAGCTCTCTGAAGGAATATATGATGAGGTGGACCACGGGGGTGGGCTGTACCGGTTGCAGCCCCCGGATTACTGTAACCACGAAAGCAAGCAAGAGGCCTGACCCGGAATATCCCTTGCGCCCAGCAATCTCATTTTTGAGACGATATCTCTCTGGTGAAGTGGCGAATGCGGCATCTGGTGGACACCGATCTTGACCTGGTGGTCAAAGCAGGTTTCATGTACCTACCGCTCCTGTTCGATCCAGCCATAGAAAGGGAGATTCATACTCCTCCCAAATCAAATACCCTCATTGAGCACGATGGGCGGCGCTTCATAAAGACATTTAGCTTACGATCTCTTCTGGAGAACTATGAGAAAATCTACCCGGAGTCATATGAGCGATTGAGAAGCGCGTGTCTGCAGAAATATTGTCATAGTCCCAGTCTGAGTCGAATATCCGTAGACGCGAAGCTGAGAACAATACTCTTCCACGTAATGCCTTATTTCATTAGGAGAAACAGGGGTCTAGAGAGGGGAAGACTTAGCGAGAAAGCGATACTAGACTTGATTGGCGAGAAGAATCGTATTCCGGCGAGGTGTTACAAAGACGCGACTAAGTTCCTCGATACAGATTCGCTGCGGGGAGTTCTTGACGACCTGGAAGAACAAGGAGCCACAACAGACCCACTCAAGGATGGACTCATCTCAGCCCGCGAACTGCGCGAATGGCTCCTTCACGCATTAGAACTGAAGATAGTGGACAATGAAAAGGGCATCCTTAGACAAGCGCTGCAAGAACGGGAGCAATTCTCCGAGGCACAAAGGAAGTACCTCGCAATGCTGCTGTATATTTCTGAGAAAGGTTCCTTAGAGATAGATGGGTTCGGATTTTCCAGGATGGGCATGACCGATGAGTACGTCATATACAAGCACACAGGAGAATACGCCCTAAAAGATTACTATGGTCGCATCTACTTATTTCCTGACTGCAGAGTAGCTGTTTCCACCATTGTCCCCCTCAAGCCTGTCGTGCTAGATACGTACAAACATCCATTCCTGGAAGGGCACGATGCTGGGCAGCCAATCTGCTTGAGAGGTTTCAACCCGCCGAGGGTCTTCACTGCAGCGAACGTCATCGACGCATTGCAAGAGGGCATCAATGCCCTGCTCTATGGCTACAGCAGCAGACGCCGCAATGGATATCACAGCCTTGATCGAATAACCAGGTATGTTGGGACCATTGATTCAGATGAGTCGATAATTCCCGAGGAGGACTACCCGGTGATCTCAACAAGGCATGCACGGTCTGTTAGCTTCGATGATTACCGCGTCTCAGAGGATCACCCCAACATGGCATCGGGACAAGTTGAGATCACAAACAATTACACCCCATAATGAGGGAGTTGGAGGTGTCACATGGAGGACAAAAACAGAGACTTAAAGAGAAAGATTGAAGAAGAAAGACTTAAAAATAAAAAACTAACGACAATGGAGCCTTTGGCAGTGGAGCCGGAAGAATGGCAGGCCTTCCGGAAGATGGCCCAGCCTCTGGAGAATGAGCACCTTGAGGTCCGGGTGCTTCTGCGAGATGCCGAAGCGGCCCTTCGAGCTAATCCTGAGGATGAATATCTCAAGGCCAAGGTG
>JAHFAO010000279.1 GCA_023250515.1 Deltaproteobacteria bacterium
ATGGGTGTGGTTGCCTTCTGCAGTGCTATTTTTTGCTGGGTGGCTGGTCCGAAATCGTTAAGGTAACCATGGATCTCAGTTTAAAATAGGAGAGAAAATATGCCAGTTGCCAGTTTACCTACGGGAGTTGATCTTTATTATGAATCTCATGGACAAGGGGAGCCGCTGGTCCTAGTACCTTCCACGGCGTTCTCAGGAGAGGTCTGGAAGCCTTTCCAGGTCCCGGAGCTATCCAAGTCATTGAATGTCGTAATCCACGATCCGAGGGGTTGTGGACGTTCCACTCATATCCAGGATGTTTATACTATCGATCAGATGGCTAATGACATTGTCGCATTAATGGATCATTTGGGTATCGGTTCGGCTCACGTCTTGGGCCATTCGATGGGCGGTCGTATTGCTCTCTCCATGACGCTGAACTATCCGCGTAGGGTCAAGAGCCTGATCCTGGCAGCGAGCGGGTCTGGTCCCGCAGCGCGACCAGGTTCGGATTGCATACCCGGTTTGCCCCATCGCACCGTCGTAGAATTGATCGAGATGGGTTTTGAGAGGTGCATTCGTCACGAAATCTGTGGTTCGGAGACTTTCTTCACGAAAAATTTTCGCGACCGCTATCCGGAAAAGGTTGAGGAGTTCTTCAAGCTGACATGGGCGACGCACGCGAAGCTATCGGACTACGTCCATCTCATCATCGCGCGCCACAACTGGGAAGGGACACACCGCCTCGGCGATGTCAGGGTTCCGACTCTCGTGGTCATTGGAGATGGAGACGCTGGACGAAGCAATCATCTGGCGCAGGCCGAGGTCCTGGTAAAACGGATTCCCGGAGCTGAGTTAAAAATTCTTAAGGGGCAATCTCACGGCTTCTTTTGGCAAGTTCCTGAGGAAACGAATGCTTTGATTCTCTCTTGGGTTAAGAAGCACAGCATGGCATGAACCCTGAACCTACATCGTTCCACGGCCAGTGCCATTGCGGGAACGTTGAACTCACTTTGGAAACCAAGTTGAGAGCCGACCAGCTTCGCATCAGGGCGTGTTCGTGTTCCTTTTGCAGGCGCCATGCGGCCCGCACGACCTCTGATCCAAATGGCAGGGTTAAGATAACCGTCCAGGATTCGCGTCAACTGATCCGTTATCGGTTCGGCTTGAAGACCGCCGACTTTCTAGTGTGCGGACGATGCGGAGTTTATCTGGGTGCCGTGATGAAAGCAGGTGAAAAGGCCTATGCCACTGTAAACATCAGGACATTTGATGACTTCGAGAACTTCACGCAAGGGCCAGTTGCAGTTTCGTATGAGGGAGAGACCGAAGCAGAGCGCAGGGCTAGGCGTAAGACGAATTGGACTCCAGTTGCCGCATGCGATTAAGCGAAGGCTTCGTGGACGAAGAGGCTTTCGAGAGGCAGCTCTTTCTTCATGAGTCCCTGCTCGATTTGATAGCGATTCAAGGCCTGAATAGTCCTCTTCTCGGTTTCGCCCAGCACGTAGGCATAAGGATCTTCTTCCAAGACCGCCTTTTCCTTTTCATACCCTCTGACTTGCGCGGGACTCATGTACTTCACCCCGAGCCTTTTTGCCTCACGAAAGGCGCCGATGAGCTTTGCCGGGAGGTCAGGGTATTTCTCGGCGATCTCCTCTTTCATGGCAATGGTGTGGATGATGGGATAGATGCGTGTCTTCCTGGTGTAGCGGACGATCTCGTCGGCGTCCTCCAACAATGGCTTGACTCCTGGAAACTCGCCCATGACTTTGGGCAGGGAACCGCCACCGAAGATCCCCAGATATCCGACATCTCCCGCGACAAGAGCGGCGTGGATTATCCCTTCGCTTAGGAGCTTGGCAAGATGTGGCTTCTCCTGGCCGAATGGCGTCGGTGGTTCCAGTCTCTCCACCTTCACGGGAAGATCCTGACCGATATAGACCTCGCGTCCGGAGACATACCAGCCCATCTCCGTGGTCCTGAGACTATACTCATCGAGAAGAAAGCCGCGCATCCAGACGACTGCGGTGGCTCCGTAGCGGAAGCAGCCGATCATTTTTCCCTTAAGCTCGCTGGGGTGGTTGAGTCTACCTTCGCAGTAAAAGATATTGCGCTGGCGTGGGCCGCGGTCATGGAAAACAGGTAGGGCAAGAAAGCGGCGGCCTTTTTCCTTGGTCCTTAAGAAGGTGGCAGTAGAAAATTCCCCGACATCGAATTCCCCCTGGGCGAAACGGTAGTGTCGTTCCCCGGGGGAGGCGATATGGTGATTGATATCGAGATCGTAGCCCTCTATACCAACCTCTCCATCGATGAGCCCGCGGAATCGGTAATCATTGGGTAGTGCGAGCTTTATGAGTGGCTTTTCTTTGGCCATTAGCGCGAAGCTGCCGCCATCTTTGGCGCGGACTTAGCCAGGTATCTCCCAAAAAATTCCAAGGTCCGAGGCCATGAGGCTTCATCGGCATGGGACCGGTAGCTCTCGGATCGCTTGTTCATGAAGCCATGACCCGTGGCGGGATAAGAGTGGAACTCGTGAGCCTTGCCGTACTTACTGAGCTCAGCGTCAAGTTTCCGCATATCCTCTGGCGAAGGGTTTTTATCATCCTCTCCAAAATGGCCCAGGATCGGGCAGCGGATCTCACCTGTGCGATCGAAAGGTGAGGGACCATCGCCCCAGGGGACCAAAATGTTTCCCCCGTAATAAGCGACAGCGGCGCTCAGGTTTGGATTTGCAGCGGCCATGAGGTAGACGACACGGCCACCCATGCAGAAGCCGATAATTCCTAGGCACTCACCATTAACCGACTCGTGCCCCTTTAGAAACTCAACTGTGGCGTTCACATCCTTGATGACGCTCACATCGCGAAGCCGGGCCCTACGCGTAGGGCCGTCATCCCGACAATCAGGGCCGTCGCGATGATAAAGATCAGGTGCCGCACCGACGTACCCTCCACTGGCAATCCTTTTGGTCATGTCCTGGACGAATTCGTCAACACCCCCTTGGTGTTGGATGACCACCACGGCAGGGAAAGGCCCTGGTCCGTCGGGAACACTCAGGTAAAGCCTCATCGGGTTGTTATCTACTTTTATCTGCTCCCATGATGATGCCATGTAATCGCCTCCAAAATTAGGATCTCTTCCCAGGGCTGTAACGTTATGGGTCAGCTTAGGCCTGGGATGCATTCAGATAACTGCCATGTACATCGCTCCCCGCAGGGATGTCAAGGCCTTTGCGGCTGGTGGCGTGAGCCGAAAGACATAGATCCAGCAAGGGATTAAGC
>JAHFAO010000280.1 GCA_023250515.1 Deltaproteobacteria bacterium
CATCCCAAAATCTCTGGCCAGCCGGGGAATCTCCAGCGCGTGCTCATCTTTAAGAATCTTGGGGGTGAGAAAAAAATCGACCATCGAACGTGACTCCCCCAATCCTTTGAACAGGTCAAACACATCGGCATAGAGCGGAACCTCGTCCTTGGTCTTTTCAGCCTTATAGGGCTGCCCCATATTGGGGCTCGGCTGCATGAATCCCCACGTCGTGATCCCATAAGCTGCGGCACCCCGTGTTTCCGAGTCGAATTCATCTCCGACCCACCGGTGGCTTCCGAAGTGCACCTCGGGGTCAACCACTCCGGGAATGAGCGTGCACCCTTTCAGATCGATGATTTTCAATGCCTCGGGCGCGGTCTCTCCTTCACCGACCGCAACGATCTTTTCTTTATCAACGGCTACAAAACCATTAATGATCTTCCCTGCGGTCACAATCTTTCCATTCTTCAAAAGCACCTCTACCTGAGCCATACTTGCCTCCTGGACTTTGTCTTATGCAAATCGCTTCACTGCTGCACTACCTGTAGGCTTTTGAAACTTTTTCCACGAAGCCCTCATCAACCAACTCTTCAACGACCGAGTTGTCAAAGAAATCTTCCAACTTTCTCCCGGCCGCCTTATCTGCCAAAGCGTTCTTTACGGCGACGGCATCTGTCAGCGGGACAAGGGTCGTGTTCTTAACAAAATAATCGTGGGCCTTGGCCATCGCCTCTCGGTCTCGCAACTTGGCATATCTCTGCATGATGCCAAGCGTAAAGTCCTTTTTTTGCGCATAGACTTGAAGGCCCTCAATAAAAGCCATGAGAAACTTCTTGACCGTCGCCCTGTTCTGAGCCACGTAAGAACGCCGGGCCACCATGACCGCTGACGGGTACTTGACCTCCAACTCACCTAAATCCGCCATCACCTTGAGCCCTAGAGAAGTCGCCACATAGAGCCCCGGAGGGGCCATGATCGTTGCCACTACGGCGCCCGACTGCATGGCTGCAATCCTCTGTGCATCGGGGCCCGCCTGGATCAGAGTCATGTCCTTCGGCCCCAACCCCAATTTTTCAAAGGTCAACTTCGCGGCAAATTCTGTGATGCCGCCGAGACGGGAGACCGCCATTCTCTTTCCCTTGAGATCGGCAGCGGAATGGACATCGGGATGGACGACAAGACTGTAAGGCATCAGGTTATAGGACGACGCGACAATGACCGTGTCCGCTCCCTGCAAGGTTGCCTGAATTGGCGTCGTTGCCGCGCCGTTAGCGAAGTGGAGTTCATTGGCCAGCAGCGCTTGGATGCTCGCCGCGTCTCCGCCGATCAGGATGAGCTCGGCAGTGAGCCCGTGCTTCTTAAACATCCCGGCCTCGTGGGTAACCCAGAGAGGAGCATTGTACCCGGATGTCCCTCCGTAGCTGATCCTGACTGTCTGTGCATAACCAGACGGGGCGACCGTTAAGAGTCCAAAAAAAATGATGATCCATTTGCATCGAGAAAACCACATAAAAACCTCCTTCAGCGCGTGCGACTAAGCCTATCTCATAACCACCTTTCGGGCCGGGGCTAAATCGGATAGAGCTGGTGCCCAGTTTTGCGCGGGAGATAGCGGCCAAGTGGTTTTTCCACCATCATTTTTGCCCGCGGCGATCCCTCAGGCCATTGCATGATGACATTGCCTCGAAGAATCGTCATTACTGGCCAGCCTTTAAGCTCTGTCCCTTCCCATATGGACCATCCTGCCGAACTATAAATCATATCTCGACTCACCTTCATGGTCCGTTGAAGATCTACTAATACTAGGTCTGCGTCTGACCCAACGTTTATAGCTCCCTTTTTAGGATATATCCCAAAAATCCGGGCCGGATTTTCACAACAGACCTCGACCAACTTCTCTAGACTGATTCGACCTTTATGTACCCCCTCGGTTAACATTACCGGCAATAGGGCTTCTACCCGGGAAGGAAAACCGCTGCTCGTTTCCCACACATTTCCCTTATCCATCTGCTCGCGCGACATTCCCCAGTCGACATGATCCGTTCCAATGCAGTCAATGTGGCCTGCTCTCAGCGCTTCCCACAGTTGGGCCATTGTCTGCTCGCTTCGTAGAGGGACATTGATCTTCCACACATCGTGGCTCAGCGTCAAATAATGGTGTCCAGTCTGGCTGTATACCTTAACCCCTTCGGCTCTGGCTCTGAGGATCTCGTCTATCGACTCCTTGGTCGTGGTATGTACGATATAGAGCCGACAACCGGTTATACCGGCATAATAGGCGTAGGTCCTTACATGACCCGCCTCGCAAAAATGCGGCGACCGCTCGTCCCAAGCGGCCATATCGGTTCGTCCTGCCCGCTTAAGACGTTCCTCAAATATTCGGACTATCTCGTAATTTTCTGGGTGGATGCACACGATTCCAGGAGGTCCAATTTCAGCAGCCTTCTCCATCCCTAGGTAAATTGTCCCATCATCGAAGCCAAGCCAGCCTCCCTTCTGCCGCCCGGGCCACACGCTATAGGTCCTTGGTCCTTGCATCATGTGCAGGTAGTATTTAAAGGAGGTGACGCCGAATTCTTTCGCCACCCGCGGAATGTCCAGAGCCTGCTCATCGGTGGTTATGAATCCCGTAAGGAATAGATCAATAAAGGAATTGGCCTCAGCGAGCTCGATGAATTCTGGCATCACCTGGGAAAATGGAACCACATCTTCGGGTTTAGGCTCATCGATGTAAGTCTTTCGCAACTTCGGGCTGGCTTGCATGATTCCCCAAGTGGTTACGCCGCCGGCCGCTGCAGCGCGCGTTTCGCTACTGAGGCTATCCTTTAAGGGCCGTTGGGTGCCCAGATGATTTTCAGGGTCTACGATTCCTGGGAAAACATATTTACCGCTCGCATCAATGGTTCGCTGGGCCGCCAAAAAACTTGCGTCATGGGCAAGAACTGCAATCTGACCGTCTTTCACCCCTATCGCCAGCTTCCTTATACCGCTGCTGGTGACCACCTGCCCGCCTTTAATAACCATGTCCAGCGTACCGGCTGCCATAATATTCACCTCCCAGCTTTCGACGAAGAACGTCCTAATCCCTTCTCGCTCATGCTGCGTTAGGTTGCTCTGCTTTACATAGACTCTCTTACTGGCAATGTCCTCTCTCCAGAAGGCTATCTCACCTCTTTGGAAATTTTTTCCACAAACCCCTCGTTGACAAGCTCCTGGATCAGCGAATTGTCGTAGAGCTCTTTGATGTTGCGGCC
>JAHFAO010000020.1 GCA_023250515.1 Deltaproteobacteria bacterium
TCCTTATTAGTCATGTACCTCCGGCAAAGCCGGAGGCTTGATTTGTGAACCGCTCAAAGCGGCCTGGCCAGCTTGCGCTGGCTTTAACATTCACAATCCGCTTTACTTCCTCTCCCTCGATGGGAGAGGACAGAGGTGAGGGTGCCACAATCTTCTTGCCCCCTCACTCTAACTCTCTCCCGCCAGGGGAGAGAGAACAAACTTTGAAAGATACCGATTGCCACACAGAAACCTCAGCAGTAGCACACTCACGCAAATGTCAAACTCTGCGAGTCCCCCAGCAGAGCTGGGGGTTTACCTTCGATTAATTAATGCTTCCGACTAGAATCCGCTTCCATCTTAAACAGCCTCATAGCGTTACCACCCAGGATTTTCTCCCTCTCCTCTTCTGAGAGCCCTTCCATGGCCATGATCGGCTGCACCGTTTTGGGCCAGGTGGAGACGGCATCGCCGTGGTCAAAATCGCTCCCGATGATGAAGTTGTGATTCGGGCAGCTCTTTACCGTCTCGGGTAAGTACCATTCCCATGATACCGCGGCGATGTAAAATTGCTCAAAGTACGCGCTAGGCGCTTTTTTCAATCTGTCACGTCCCTTGTAGAACTGTTTCACAGCAACGGAGATCTCCGCTCCGCCTGGGGTATGCTGATCCAACGTCTGCATAAGCCACGGAACCCAGCCGACGCCGCCCTCAAACAAAGCCAAGCGGAGATTAGGAAAGCGGTCCAGGACGCCGCTGAAGATCAAACGCGCGATACTTACCATATAGGTCAAGGGGAAACCTAGCGCTGTTGGCAAATGTTGGAAACCCTGATAGCGCTCACTGCCGACAAGCCAAGGGTGGCTGTGCTGTAACTCAAAAACGCGCGCAGCCGGGTGAACGAGAATCGGGATATCCAACCTACAGACCTCTTCGTAGAAAGGCCACAGGACCTCATTGTCGAGGTCCCCGTCGCCGTAGCCGCCGTTCAGCTTCACGGCCCTAAGACCCAGCTCTTCCACCGCCCGCCTGAGTTCCCTTATCGCCTCATCGACATCCGGTAGATAAACCCATGCGACGCCGATAAATTGATCCTTGCCAGCAATGTCTTCTGCCACCGTATCGTTGTACGCCCGAGCCAATTGCCTTCCAAGCTCGGGATCGACCTCGTAGATCAGGGGTCGATTGTCCGGGATCAGGACTTGAACATCGAAACCGTCCTTGCGCATGAAATCGGTTCGCATATCCAAGCTCCAGCGACCCTCCTTAAAAGAGTGTATTTTGTTTCCATCTCTGTAGTAGGTGGCGACATCCCCAGGCACGGGCTCGCCAAAGCGAATGAGCTTGCCGTCATCTCTGCTGATCTCTATATGACCTTTTCCCGGATGGGAGACGCGCTCGATAAAACGCAGTGGCCAGTAATGAGTATCCCCGTCGATATACATAAGAATACCTCCTCAATGAAAAACCTCCCGGAAACGCTCCCCCATTCCCAGGTAACTTATCATTTCTCACCAGTCTCTCATGCTTCGACGGGCTCAGCATGAACGGAACATCCCAGTGATTTCAAGATCTCATCCGTTCGCCCTGAGCCGAGTCGAAGGGCGAACTTTTTCAGTGAGAAATGATTATTTCACGCCATACTTAACATAAAGCTGATCAATAAACCCACTCTGATCGAGCTTGCGCAAGATCCTATCATCTATGAGCTGCTCCACTTTCAACTTCTCCACTTTTGGGTTACGGAGCTTCATCAACCTTTGAATGTTCCTCATTCCTTCCGGAGATGGATAGGGCTTGCGATCCAAACCTATCACCATATCCTTGAAGCCCTCCTCTGCCTCGCGGTCGCTGATCTTGAGGTGCTTTTGCAGAATTCTTAGAGTCGCTGGCTTTTGGGCTGGTGAAAGGGAAAAAGCGGCCCCTTCTATGACAGCTCTCATGACGTTCTCCAGAACGACCGGGTTTTTCTGAATATATGGCTCACGCGCTACGATCGACAAGCTTAATATGGGAAGGTTAAGCTTGCTAAACTCTGCCAGGATGGGGAATCCTCTCTCGTGCAGGTGGCGGCTCGCAACGCCGTCAAGAACCGTTGCATCTATCGTCCCAGCCGCCAGCGCCTGTGTCAGAATAGTCTGATCACCAATGGCCATGAGATTGATGTTATCGCGGACTGGATCCAATCCCAGATGCTCTAGCCCCAGGATAGCTCCCATCCATACGGTTCCGCCGATGCTTTGGACACCGAACTTCTTTCCTCGGAGTTCTTCAGGGCGTTTGATACTTGGACGAACAACCAAATCATAAGTGACACGGTTGGTAAAGGCAGCGAGTATCTTTAGATCAGCCCCTTCTACGTTAGCGCCCACAACCGCGGTCCCGCCCGTATAGCCGATGTCGATATCGCCAGAAGTTAGGGCGGCAACGAGAATCGGTGCTCCCCGGACAAATATCATCTCCGCATCAATCCCGCTTTTGGCAAAAAATCCCTGCTCTTTGGCGACCCAGAGCGGACCCACCCTGGCATTCATCGCAGCGTGAGCGATAACGATTTTTTTCGCGGCAGAAGCAGCCTGAGTTTCAAGGCTATGGCCAAAAATAATAAAGCTAATTAAAGCGACGACTAGAATGTTTACCATTGAACCCTGAGCCTCCTTTAAAGCTTCTACCTTACAGAGCAAAAAGCTTCAGCGCGTTTTTATAAAGAATCTTCTCTTTTGCGTCCTCTGAAAGATCCGGATGATTCCGAAGATGTTCTAGATTTTCTGGAAACTCGTTATCCCAATGCGGAATATCCGACGCGTAGAGAAAATGGTCTGCACCAAGATAATCGATGGTATGGGCTAACTGGCTCTCCCCTGCCTCTATACTGAAAAACATAAGGGATTCGCGCATCATATCACTAGGCTTCTTCCTTAGAAGAGGCATCTCGTGCTTCCCCCGCTTCTCCCAGTGTTCATCCAAACGGTCTAGATAATACGGTAGCCAAGTAGCCCCAATCTCAAGAAAGGCAAGCTTAAGCTTCGGAAAGCGCACAGGCACTCCTTGACAGACCATACTCGTGAACTGAAGCATGATTCCCGCGGGAAAGGCATACGAATGTACTTCCGAAAAAGTCGTCAAGCCTGTTGCTCCCAGCTCGCGAGAGGTGTTGCGCGTACCATGGATGCCCAGCACGGCCCCTAGCTTTTCGGCCTCGGCATAGATGGGGTCGTAGTAGGTGTCCCCAAGCGCAAGTGGCAAACCTGTCGGTAGAATCTCAAAGCCCCTAAGTCCTAGTTCCGTGACAGCTCGACGCAACTCCTGAGCAGCCTCCTGGGGCGACCTCATCGGCAAGACACCAACACAACTAACTCGATTGGACAGGGCATTGTATTCCTTGGCAAAGTGGGTATTGCAGGCGCGGGCGACAGCTAGTTGATACGAAGTTTCCTGCAGCTTGGGCACATTTCCCGAACCTGTTGGGAAGCAGATTGCGGTCTCCATCCCGTGCTTGTCCATAATGGTATGCCAGCGTTCGATTTGTTCGGCCGGGCTTAGCCCTTGCCAATCAACTGCCATTTCAAAGCTATCAAATAGGTTGGCATCCCATGGTTGGTCACCAGGCCAAAGCGGCGTCGAGCGCCGGTCCCATGGAGGTTCGAGGTATTTTCGGATGTCAGCCTGTCTTTCGAGGACGTGCCCATCAGCATCGATAACTGGAAGATCCTTCATTTTCTTTCTCCTTTCTGTATCCCACAAAATCCTCAAGCCTAAGCTTTGCTACTTCAGAGCATGCTAAGCCGCCGCAAATCAATGCTTCTGCTATTTTCCTCCCAACGTATTCATAAACGAGCGGTCGATGAGCTCATCCAAGGAGATCTTTCTCTTGATCCTCCCCGTCTCGAATTCCTGCTCGATAACGACCGGAATCGCCTTCTCAGCAATCTTACCATCGACCGGGAAAGACTCACGGTACTGAGCATAACCTGCTGGAGCATAGGCCGGATCCATCTTCACATATTTCCGGATGGCTCTCAGGGCCTCATCTCGGTTCTCGCGAGTGTATCGCACTCCCTTTTGGTAGGCCCGCAAGAACTTGACCACCTGTGCCTTTTCTTTGACCAGCCACGACTCCCGCGCCGCAAAGGTCTCATAAGGCCACTCCGGGAAAATCTCTTTGAGATCAAAAAGCTTCGTGTAGCCTTGAGCCTTTGCGATCTCGGTGACCGGGAACCACACCACCGAAGCATCTACCCCTCCTGCAGAGAGCGCGGCAAACCGGGCCGGCGTGCTGCCGATCTGCAGAACCGTCACCTCCTTAGGATCAATCCCAAAATGGTGTAGGGTCGCACGGGTAAGGTAGTCTGTCAGGGAGCCAAAACGGCTGATGGCAAACCTTTTTCCCTTGGCCTCTTTCATGGATTTGAAATTAGGCTGTGAGTAGAGCTGGAACGGCATCAGATTGCAGATCCCCCAGAAATTCCTGATGTCCACTCCGGCCGCCCTCCCCCCTATGGTTTCCACAAACGCGCTCCCCATAATCTGAACATCGCCGCCGATAAGGGCCTGGAGATTGGTTGCCCCGGCGTTGAACATAACGAGGAGGACTTCCAAGCCCTCCTCCTTAAAAAAACCTTTTTCCTGCGTCACGTACACAGGCAAAAAGGCTATGTTCACGGAGGAAAGGCCCACGATAATCCTGGCCTGGACCGCAACCGGAAGAAGCAGCGTCCAAAGCAAAAAGAAAAACGAAAATCTTAGCTGACGCATGATAACTCCTCCTTACTTAGAATGATGAGTCTCTTGACTCCGTAACTCGATCTTTGCTGTCCTCCATTGCTACTTCTCCTGGAAATACTTCTCTCTACCCCTTCGACAAAGCGTCTGAATCTCTGTCTCTTTGTCAGGTTGAACGCATCCAGCTCTTCCGATATCCCAGGCCAAAAGCGCAAAAGGACCTGCCACCGTTGATAACATCGAGACTGGCGAACTCATTGGCCAGGGTAACCGGGTGGCGAAGACCGAGAAGGGTCACTGCGGTTCCTACCGCGCATCTTTTAACCTCGCCGCATAACCGCGCCAATGCGGGTATCTGGTGAAGCCGTTGTAAGCCTGGGATGTTATAATGCTCTCCCATCGAGAAGGCGTCAAAACCAACCGCGTCGGCGATTCTCACCTGTTCCATCAAGGTCGACATTAAGGATTCTGGCGGTTTTTTAAGAGAAACCTGCGGATTCAATTGGACACAGAATTTCATCAGATCAGCCTGGTTGTGCTGTTCCTGCTTCTTAGCAGTTTAGGAAAATTAATAGCTTTAGATGACCGATTGTTCCGGGAGGATATTTTTTAGCACCCGAATATAGTTTCCTCCCAGGATGAGGGCGATCTCCCTTTCCTTGTATCCACGGCGGATCAACCCCTCAACCATAAGCTTCCCTATTAACTTGAAGAAGTTTTTCTATTAGGGTACTAATAACTGCAAAACTATTCTGAAGCAAGCGTCAATTTCCCTTGTTACGAATACTCAGAACACCCAGAGCTCGTCACGCACTTGCTCTTTTATCCCTCTTCTTTGTTTGGTCCTGCAACCCATACTCTAAAAGTAGTGATGAGAAGGTTTTCCGCGTGAACCTGGGGACAGAACCTCCCAGTCTCGATTGGTCTTTGGCCACGGACCATGTCTCGTTCAACGTCATCGCCAATCTCATGGTGGGTCTCACGGAGTTCGACAAGGACCTCAAACCCGCTCCGGTTATAGCTCGATCCTGGGATATCCTCGAAGGGGGACAAAAGATCCTCTTTCATCTAAGAGACGACGTCACCTGGAGCGACGGGAAGAAGGTCCGCGCCCAGGACTTCGAGTATTCATGGAAGAGGCTGTTAAATCCTAAGACTGCCTCTGAATATGCCTATTTCCTGTTCGATATTTTAAACGCTGAGGAATACCATCAAGGGAAGGTCAGCGATGAAAACCTGGTAGGCGTCAAGGCAAGAGACGATCTAACTCTAGAAGTCCAGTTAAAGCATCCGGCCTCTTACTTTCTCTCAATCACCACTTTTGAGGTTACCTATCCTCAGCGTCAGGATATCGTCGAGAAGTTCGGGCCCAAGTGGACAGAGCCAGGAAATATCGTTACGAATGGCCCTTTTTTGCTTTCTTCGTGGAAACATGAGAACGAGATCCACTTGAGAGCCAATGCTAATTTTTTTCTGGGCAAGCCCGCAATTGAAAAAGTCGAGATGTTCATGATCAACGAAAAGTCCACGGCCCTGGCCCTGTATGAACAAGGCCAACTCGACTTTATTGATAACCACAGCATCCCTATCCTTGAAAAACCCCGTCTGGCCAAGGTGCCCGGCTTCCAACGGGTCCCGCAACTCAGAGGATATTACTACGGCTTTGTCACAGATCGTAAACCCTTCGATGACGTCCGTGTGCGCAAGGCCTTCTCGCTGGCTACTGACCGGAGTGTCTTTCCTAAAATTCTTCATGGGGGAGAACGTCCTGCAATCTCCTGGATTCCTCCCGGCATGCTGGCTCATAATCCCAAAATAGGCCTCATGTACAACCCTCCTGAGGCCAGGAAGCTCCTCAGGGAGGCAGGCTATCCCGAAGGCAAGGGCTTTCCCCAGGTCACCTTGGGCTATAACACGGATGAGGATCACAAGATCGTGGCGGAGGCGATCCAGGGGATGTGGAAACGGAACTTGGGCGTTTTGGTGCGCTTGGACAACCAGGAATGGAAGGTCTATCTCAAGAAACTCAATACCGACCCGCCTCACATCTTCCGCCTGGGCTGGGGGGCCGACTACCCGGACCCGGATAACTTCATGAAGCTCTTCACCTCGCTCAGCGGCAACAACAACACCCGCTGGAAAAATCCCCGCTACGATCAACTGCTGGATTCAGCCGCGAAGGAATTCGACGCACGAAAACGAACGCGTCTTTACGACGAAGCGCAAAAGATCCTGTGCGAGAACGACCTCCCTATCATGCCTCTTTTCACTGCCGTGGAGACCACGGTTTTGAACCCGCGCTTCACCGGGCTGGAATTCAACTCGATGGGACGCCTGGTGCTGCGCCATGTGCGACCAAAAGGAACAGGGGAAAGATAAGTAGGTTACTCGTGTATTTGTTACTCGTTTACTCGTGATCGAATATACGAATAACGATTAACCAATAACGAAACATGGCCCGCTTCCTCTTAAGACGCTTCCTTCACGGCCTCGCAGTCCTGTGGGTGGTTGCCACTTTGACATTTGTTCTCATGCATATCACCCCGGGTGGCCCCTTTGACCGTGAGCGCCGCCTTCCCCCCGAGGTGCTGGCAAATATTGCGGCCAAATACCACCTCGATGAGCCCCTAGCCATTCAATATGCCCGTTACCTGAAAGAACTCATCCAGGGAGATCTTGGACCTTCGTATAAGTATATCGACCGCAGCGTCAACGTGATCGTCATGGAGACCTTCCCGATCTCCGCGGCACTGGGTCTTCTCGCTCTGGCTTTTGCCATAATCTTTTCCTTCCCCGCGGGTCTTTGCGCGGCCTATTACCATAACTCATGGACGGATCGCTGGTGCATGTTGTTGGTTACCCTCGGTATTTCGCTCCCCCACTTCATCCTGGGGGCCTTGCTCATCTGGATTTTTTCTCTTCAACTCGGCTGGTTTCAGGCGGGAAGGTGGGGCGAGATAAATAACATGGTCCTACCGACCGTCACCCTCGGGGCAGCTCCCGCTTCCTATTTATCTTATCTTCTGCGCTCTACCGTGCTGGAAACTCTCGGTGAAGACTTCATAAGAACGGCCCGCGCCAAAGGGCTCAAGGAAACCGTCGTCCTTTTTAAGCATGCCTTGCGCAATTCCTTAGTCCCGATCCTGACCGTGCTGGGTCCGCTGACGGCAGCCCTGCTCACTGGCTCTTTTGTCGTTGAATATGTTTTCGCCATCCCTGGCATGGGAAGGTTTTTTATCACTGCAGTGACGGACCGTGATTATCCGCTGATCATGGGGGTGACGCTGATATACACAACGATCTTGGTGTGTGCCAATTTCTTGGTGGACCTGTTCTATACATTGGTCGATCCGAGAATAAAGATTCATTGAGTTTTAGCCCTTGGAAGAAAGCCAAAAACTCAGAGGACTTTGGAGCGGGCTATGCCAGAACCGAACAGCTCTATGGAGCCTGGCCTTTATTCTTCTAGTCAGCCTCGGTGGCTTTCTCGCTCCGCTGCTCTCCCCCTACGCTCCGGGGGGGTTCGAAGAGAAACACATCCTCGAAGGACCCAGTTGGAATCACTGGATGGGGACTGATGTGTTGGGAAGGGACCTCTTTACACGAATCCTGTATGGGGCACGGGTCTCCATCACTGTGGGCGTCGGGACTGCTTTGGTTGCCTTAGTGATAGGGATGATCTACGGCCTTATCTCCGGCTATGTCGGAGGAAGATTGGACGACGTGCTTATGCGCATTGTAGACATCTTTTACGCCCTTCCCGATCTTCTCATTTTTATTCTTCTCTCACTGGTACTTGGGCGCAACATCGGAGGTGTCCTCATAGCCCTTGGGTTCGTCACCTGGGTCCGTTTTGCTCGGATCACTCGGGGACAGGTACTCCAGGCCAAAGAATTTATCTATGTCGATGGAGCCAGAGCCATAGGAGCTTCCCACGGGAGAATCGTCCTGCGCCATATCCTCCCCAATATTTTGGGACCTGTCTTGGTAACGTTGACTTTCAGCATCCCGGCAGCGATCTTGGCTGAATCGACCTTGAGCTTCATCGGTCTCGGTATCAACGACCCCTATAGCGAGTGGGGAACCAGTTGGGGGACGCTGGCGCAAGATGGTTGGCGCGGAATGCGGGCCTACCCGCATATCATTCTCTTCCCGGCGCTAGGTATATGTCTTACGATCCTCGCCTTCAACTTCCTGGGCAATGGGCTAAGAGATATCTTGGACCCGAAGGGGAGATGATTCGTTTACTCGTTACTCGTGCATTCGAACCGTCTTGAACCGTTTGAACGTTTTGAACGATAGGAACCCTCCCTCCTGTCAAGTACTAAAATAATAAAGGGGACAGGCTGACCCCCCTGCCCCTTTCTCACCTGCGGACAGTGAACTGTGAGGTAATTGGACTTATCCCCTTTTCTTCATACGATGACTAAATGGCGAATCGGTTTTGTAACCTGCGGGAAGCGCCTAGGGTCCCCGAACATCAGGCCGAGCAAGCGCTGGCAGCTAGAACAACTCACTCGACCTCACGGCCCGAGCAGAAGGAGATGATCTTTCACGGCACGGCGGAGCGGCTTCTTCGCTAGCAGCACAACCGCAAGCTGTCATTTTGAGGCCGGGGGTTTTGTAAAGAAAAGAATTCGAGAATTCGGGGTCAGGGCTGATAAATGCCAATGTGGAAATTAAACTGTGCGAAACGTCTTGCAAAGCGTTCTTTTGTTTGGTATCTATTTGTCAGCATCAGGAGTGACCCGAAAGGGTTCAGCAACCGGGCAGGAGACGCCACGGTGCCTTGAGCGGGAATACCGCTCGATGTGCGGAATAAAAAATCCGAAAAAAGGTCTCCGAGGATTTAACCGCCCTGATGCCAGGGCGGTTTTTTTATTTGCGGCTCCTGATGCATGCCCAAAGAAAGGAGCATGCGAAGTGAGACTTAGAATAACGCTGGTAACCACAATAAAAGGGGCATTGTGACGAGCCTGATAACGTTGACTTTTGGGCAAATAAATGTAATTTAGACCTATAAGGTCTAAGAACCAAGGAAGAACCGTCAAGGAGGCAAAAATGGCCAAGACCTTCAAGCAGCTTATGGATGAGGCGCGGAAAGAGGTTAAAGAGATCTCGGTTCAAGAGGCTCAGGATCTCCTCAGTAATAACGGGAAATACCTCCTCTTGGACGTGCGCGAGAAGGACGAGTACCGGGAAGGACATTTAGAAGGGGCCGTGTCGTTACCCCGTGGCTTTCTCGAGATCAAGATCGAGACCACGGTCCCCGAAAAATCGACCCCCATCCTTGCTTATTGCGCCGGGGGAGTGCGTTCACTCTTGGCCGCTCAGGCACTTAAGGAGATGGGATACCAGGATGTCATTTCCATGTCCGGCGGATACACAGCTTGGAAAACAGCAGGATATAAGTGGGCTCAGGATCATCAATTCACGCCTGAACAGGCAACCCGGTATAGCCGTCACTTTCTCCTCCCAGAGGTGGGCGAAGAGGGTCAGGCCAAGCTCCTAAATGCCAAGGTCCTCATGGTCGGAGCCGGGGGACTGGGCTCTCCGTCCGCCTACTACCTGGCGGCGGCCGGAGTAGGGACTTTGGGAATCATTGATAACGATGTAGTGGATCTGTCGAACCTGCAAAGACAGATCCTTCACACCAACGATCGGGTCGGAATGCCCAAGACCGAATCTGCCAAGCTGACGATTCAGGCCTTAAACCCTGATGTCCGAGTCATACCCTATCAGGAAAAACTCACCTCTCAGAACATCATGGAGATTATCAAGGACTATGACATTGTTGTGGATGGGTGCGATAATTTTCCCACTCGCTATTTGGTCAACGACGCCTGTGTATTAGCCAAGAAGCCCAATGTTCATGGAAGCATCTTCCAATTTGAGGGTCAGGCCTCGGTCTTTTATCCTGGCAAGGGGCCCTGTTATCGCTGCCTCTACCCGGAGCCGCCTCCCGCTGAGATGGCGCCGAGCTGCCAAGAGGCCGGGGTTCTGGGAGTCCTTCCAGGACTCATAGGAGTGATTCAGGCCTTGGAGACCATCAAGCTGATCCTGGGAAAAGGAGATACGCTCGTAGGACAACTTCTTTGCTTCAACACGCTTACTATGGAGATCACCACGCTCAATCTCAAGGCTGATCCCTCCTGCCCCATGTGCGGCGAAAAGCCTACCATTCACGAGCTTGTGGATTACGAGGAGTTCTGTAACTTTCGGAGAATACAGCCTCCACCCGATGGTGACCGTCCCCTTGCGGCTTAGGAACCAACAAGTCGTTCAATCCGTTCAAAACGTTTTAAACCATTTGAACTATTTGAACGACTTGAACCATTGCTAGCTACAGCCCGACGGCCTTTTTCAAAGCGCTAACTTCCTTCGGAGAAAGGGGACGAATTTCACCCTGGCTAAGGGAACCGAGGGGGATAGGTCCCAGGCGAACGCGGATCAGCTTCTCAACGAAGTAGCCAAGCGCCTCGAACATCCGGCGCACTTCACGGTATCGTCCCTCACGAATCTCCACTTCAAGCCAGGCATTCTTTTTTAGAAGCTGGACGACCCTAACTCTGGAAGGGGCTGTCATTCCGTCCTCCAGTTGAACGCCCTTGCGCAAACGCTCCAGTTCGATCTCAGAGGGGCAGCCGCTGAGCTTAACCCGGTAGCACTTTTTAATCACGTAGCGCGGATGGGTCAGCCGCTGACTGAGTTCTCCATCGTTAGTCAGAATAAGGAGACCTGAGGAGTTATAGTCCAATCTCCCGACGGGAAAGAGACGGCCTCTCTTCCCGAGAGATTCTAACCACTCACCCAGATTGGGGCGCCCTTGGGGGTCGCGCATAGATGTGATGAGGCCTGGAGGCTTATGCAACAAAAAATAGCGTTTTGCGGGCTGAGGGATGAGTTTACCGTCGACCTTTATCTTGTCCTTACTCGGGTCGGCCTGAGAACCCAGCCTTTTGACCACCACCCCGTTCACCGCGACCCGTCCTTCCTGAATCCATCTCTCCGCTTCCCTCCGGGAGGCCAAACCAGCGCGGGCCAGAATCTTCTGAAGGCGCTCCATCCCCTTTCACTCGTTACTTGTCTCTTCTAAGTTCTCCTTCCCGGGGATTTCGGGTACAGCCATCTCTTCCATCTCTTTGAGTGTAGGGAGATTGCTCAGGTCCTTGAGATTAAACATTTGCAAAAACTCGGTCGTGGTGCCGTAAAGAAAAGGCCTCCCTGGGACGTCCTTACGTGCAACGATCCGCACCACCCGCCGTTCCAGGAGAGTGGAGAGAACTCCATCGACATCAACCCCTCGAATGGCTTCGATCTCGGCGCGGGTGATGGGCTGCTTGTATGCGATAATGGCCAAAGTCTCCAAGGTGGCGCGAGTGATGCGCGCCGGTCTACCCCGATAAAGGCTCTTAACCCAATCAGCGTTCTCCTTGGGGGTTCTCATCTGATAGCCCCCTGCCACCTCGACGAGGCGGAAGCCCCGCCCGGCGGCCTCATATTCCGATTGGAGCTCCTGAAGAACAGAGATAATCTCCTTCCTCTCGACGCCCTCAAGGAGTTCACCCATGCGATGGACAGTCAGAGGGCCTTCAGCCGCAAAGAGTAGACTCTCAAGGATAGACCTTAATTGATCACGCTCCATGTCCATCTCCCTCGACCTGCTCCTTTGCCATCCTCTCCTGGATATCTCCTACGGGAGCGGCTAGCTCGATAACGATAGGTCCCACGCGCTCTTCCTGCCGGACTCGAATGGCATGAATCCTGACAAGCTCCAACATGGCAAGAAAAGTGACCACAACCTCCATCCTCGAGGTTGCACCCTCGAAGAGCGACTGAAAAATCACCTTCCCTCTCCGACGCAGATCATCCAGGAGAAAGTTCATTTTCTCCCGCACAGATACCGTCTCTAGAGTAACCTCGTGGACCCCTTGTTCCGGCAACCGCTCCAAAACATTGCGCAAGGCCGAGATCAGGTCAAAGAGGGAGAGCCCCTCGAATTCCACGGTTTCGACCTCCTCCGGAGCCTCAATGGGACGGACAAAGACATCGCGGTTGAGGATCTCTCGCCTCTCTAACTCTTCGGCAGCCTCTTTAAATCTCTGATACTCCAACAATTGGCGAACGAGTTCCTCTCGAGGATCTCCCTCTTCCTCCTCCTCTTCTTCGCCCTCTTCCCCCAGGGGGAGCAGCATTCTCGACTTGATGTGGATGAGGGTTGCGGCCATGACCAAAAATTCACCCGCGACGTCGAGGTTCAAACTCTGCATCAGCTCCAAAGTGGATAGGTATTGTTCCGTAATCGTCGCAATGGGGATATCGGTAATACTGACTTCGTTCTTCTTGATCAGATGGAGAAGGAGGTCCAGGGGACCCTCGAAGATATCGAGCTGTACTTTAGTGCTCATTTCCCTATCTAGGACTGAGCATCGGCATCGTAGATGGAAATCCGCATAACACAGCTGTCCTCTTTCAGTTCTGGTAACTGTACATCCGCCTGCGTATTAAACGATTGAATACAGGCTTCTCGCTGCCTTGTCAAATAAACTTTCCAGGATGCTCGCCTACAAAGAACTCTGCGACAGCTGTGTGTTTCTTTCGACCGAGACGGGGGCTGTCCCGAAGCAGGGGAGACACCAACCACAAACGCTCTCAGAGAAGACGACAGATCAGATTAAGCACCTCAAGGGCAGACGAACTCAGACTTATTGCCTCCCGCCCAGAGGGGCAGTCCCCGTCTCGGTTTGCAGTCCTGTTAGACTAGCGCTCTTCAAGCGCTCCGCTCGCGGCCTCTCTCCTTTTTCTAAGAGCAGGAATGAGAGGCGTTAGCAAAAAAACTAACGCCAGGGCTATCAAGAGGCCAGAGATTGGACGGATAAAAAAAATGCCAAAACTGCCACGGGAAATTAGCAGTGACTGACGGAGCGAGGTCTCCATAATTGGCCCGAGTACTAGGGCCAGCAAGAAGGGTGCCCCCTCAAAGCCAAACCTCCGCATGAAGAATCCGATGATTCCAAATATCACCATGATAAATATCTCTACCACGTTATTATTCAGACTATAGACCCCAATAAGACAAAATAGAAAGATGAGAGGGAAGAGAATACTATAGGGAATCTTGAGAACCCTCACCCAGATCCCAATCAAAGGAAGATTGAGTACTAGAAGCATGGCGTTTCCAACATACATGCTTACCACTAGCCCCCAAAAGAGCTCTGGGTATTTGCTAATGAATAGCGGGCCAGGCTGAATGCCGTGAATCATCAATGCTCCCACAAAAAGGGCCATGACAATATTTGCAGGAATACCAAGCGAAAGCAGCGGTATAAAGGCACCAGCGGTTGCGGCGTTGTTGGCAGATTCAGGCCCGGCTACTCCTTCGATAACTCCGGTCCCAAACTTCTCCGGATAGCGCGAGAGACGTTTCTCTACAGCATAGGAGGCAAAAGAGGATATTGAGGCACTGGGCCCGGGAAGAATACCGATGAAAAAGCCCATCACCGAACCCCGTATAATGGGCCAAAAACTATCTTTCCAGTCTTTGAGATTGGGGAGCAGCCCCTTTAACTTTCTCTCATAGATGTCTCTACCCACAGTCGTTCCTAAATTGTCTAAAACCTCGGCGATCCCGAATAGACCCATAGCTACAGGAACAAGCCCTAGACCATCCCCTAAGGTAAGGCTGCCGTAGGTGAAGCGCTCTGCTCCGGCAACCGGGTCCATACCCACGCTACCAGCCAACAGGCCCAAGATCGCCATGATCAAAGCCTTAGTCATCGAACCCTGCGCAAGGTAGGATACCAGGGTCAATCCCAAAAAGGTTAGGGCAAAGTATTCTGGAGGTCCAAAGCTTAATGCGGCTGCACCCAAAATAGGGGCGAAAAACATGAGAGCTACCACTCCAATCGTGCCGGCAATGAAGGAACCGAAGGCAGCGATCCCTAAGGCCGGCCCGGCCCTCCCCTGTCGCGCCATCTGATAGCCATCCAAACAGGTAACAACTGAGGCTGCCTCCCCTGGAATGTTAACCAGGATGGAAGTTGTCGAACCCCCATACATAGCGCCATAATAGATCCCTGCAAGCATAATGATTGCCGTCGCTGGCGCCATCTTGAACGTTAGCGGGAGTAGAAGGGCGATGGTCGCGACCGGTCCAATGCCTGGCAATACTCCTATCAGGGTCCCCAAAAGCACTCCGATGAAGCATGACAGTAAATTGATGGGCTCTAGGGCAACGGAAAAGCCAAGGGCTAAATTAGTTAAAACATCCATGTCTTTTAGACGCGTAGAATGCCCGCTGGCAAAGGGGTATTTAACAACAATCCGAATAGGAGATAGATAGTTAGGGAAGTCAAAAACGCCACGACAAAAACCAACCACCATTTCTGTCGTTCAACAGCTCGCAATAAGAAAGCAATGAAGAGAAACGTGCTCAGGAGATAACCTATGGTCTCAAACAGAAGTCCGAAGGCGACGAGCGCTCCTATGGCCAGGCCGATTCTTTTCCAGAGCGCCACGCCTCCCAGGAAGGCCCCGGTTTCTCCGTCTGTTTGTGGGATCTCCTGCGCTAGCAAGAGGACGGAAAAGAACGCTAGGAAAATGGCCAGAATGAGCGGGAAGAAGCCAGGTTGCGGGGAGCTGAACGTGCCAAACGGGAGTTTGCTGGCCTCGAGGAGAGCGGCTAAGGCTAGCGCCAATAACGTCAACGCACTGATAACACCGCTTCTCCCCATGGATTTTTATAGCTCGCTGGGAAGGTTGTTGTGAGAAACCTCATTGTGGGGTAATCTTGCCTACCCTTGCCACCTCAGACCACTTTCTATGTTCCTCGGCCAAGAATTTTGCTGTCCCCTCTGCGCCAAGATTCTCCACGATCATTCCCGCCTTCTCAATCTTTGCTATAATTTCTTTGTCTTTTAAAGCCTCCTTGAAGACCTGATCCAGCCTGTTGACAATCGCTCGGGACGTCTTGGCGTGAACAGCAAATACAAACCAGGGTATGGTGTTAACCGTTGGGTAGCCCGTTTCGGCCGTGGTCGGAATCTCTGGGAACTCCTTCAGGCGCTTTGGATGGGTGACCGCCAGGGCCCTTAAGGTCCCGGCCTCAAGGTGGCTTTGGACCGTGCCGAGGCTTATAAAGGTCGTATTGGCATGGCCTCCCAAGATCGCAGTGGCGACAGGCGTCTCCCCTCCCATTGGGACATTCGTAATATCGGTCCCGGTGGCCATTTTAAAAAGCTCATAGGTGAAGTGGCCGGCGCTCCCGGTAAGTGGGATGGCCCAGATGAGTTTGCCGGGATTCTTTTTCGCGTCAGCTACGATCTCCTCTAGACTCTTCCAGGGAGCATCTTTTTTTACCACCATCACATACGGACTGCTCCCCGCCAAGTTGATTGGGGTGAAGTCACCAAGGCTGAAGCCGATTCCTTTGCGGGCTATAGGGATCAACACCAGAGGTGGCGGGGCAACCATGACAGTATAACCATCCGCCGGCGCATCCTTCACGGCTTTTATGCCGAGCGCGCCACCTGCACCGGTCTTATTGATCACTACTACCGGCTGCCCCAAAAGGGAAGCCAGTTTGTCCGTGAGGATACGTGCAATAATATCCGTGCTGGCTCCAGCTGGAAAGGGATTTATAATCTGAATGGTCTTGGCGGGATACTCAGCCCCGTGGACGGGCGCTACACACGATAGGAGGACAGTAAGGAATGTTCCGAGCGCCCCCGGGCCAAAGCTTTTTCCCCTTCTCCGATAAGCTTTCCACATATTGGAGCCCCCTCTCTTCTTTCATTCCAAATTAATCGGGCTTTACCACGGCGAAAAAACAGCGTCAAGGCAATTTGGGCTCTAGCGCGAAAATTGTGGCTGCAATAAGCGGAGGAAACCTGCCCCTCAGCGGGAGCCGATGGACCTCTGCTTCTCTGCACCGAACTACCTAACCTAATCTGCTGGTCCCCTCTGAGTTGGTTCAGTTGTCGGACGTCTCCCTTGCTTCGGAACAGGTCCCCTCCGCCTGGGGTTTTGTAGGGTCTCCGAGGGGAGAAGCCTGGAGGCCTGAGGCACAGGAGCGAGGAGGGTGGAGCAGGCCCTGACATAGGGAGAAACCACCCCAAGGGAGGACGGGGTGGAGGCTCTCAAAGCACATGCCTATTGACTCAGGCCGGAAGGCTTTCTCCCCGAGGAAAGACCACACTTTTTGACGGAGAGCCGGCAACTTGGGCCTTCAAGTTCCAAGCCCTACGGCGCTGCGAACCTCACCCATGGTTTCCGCGGCCTTCCCTTGGGCGATGCGGTTTCCTGCCACGAGCACATCCTCCACATCAGCGGGCCGCTTTTCATACGCCGCCCTTTTCTCTCGGAAAGGCGACAAATCCGCGATCACGTGCTTGATCATGACCTTCTTGCAATCCAGACAGCCGATCGAGGCGGTACGGCATCCCTTAGAGACCTCTTCGATCTCCTCGGGCGTGCAGTAGATCTTATGGAGCTGAAAGGCAGGACATTTCTCCGGCTCGCCTGGGTCCTGCCGTCTCACCCGAGCCGGATCGGTCATCATCCGGCTCAGTTTTTGCTCGATCTCCTTGGGAGAGTCCGAAAGAAAGACCGCGTTATTGTAGCTTTTGCTCATCTTCCTCCCATCCAAACCTGGAAGCTTTTGCGTCTCCGTCAAAAGGACCTCCGGCTCTGGGAAGATCGGGCGATAGACCTGATTAAAACGGCGCACGATCTCTCTTGTCAGCTCGACATGAGGGGCCTGATCTACCCCTACAGGGACCTTGTGCGCCTTGTATATGATGATATCCGCCGCCTGGAGGACCGGGTATCCTAGGAAGCCGTAAGTGGAAAGGTCTCTGCCCTCCAGTTCGCGCATCTGCTCCTTATAGGTGGGGTTTCGCTCCAACCAGGGAACCGGCGTGATCATAGAGAGGAGTAGGTGGAGCTCCGCATGCTCTTTGATCCTAGACTGGCGGAATAGGACGCAGCGCTGCGGATCCAGGCCAACGCTCAACCAATCCATCACCATCTCCCGGGTGCTCTGCTCGATTCCATGCGGAGAAGCATAATCGGTCGTGAGCGCATGCCAATCAGCGACAAAAAAAAAGCACCGGTAGTTATTTTGAAGCCGAACCCAGTTTTTCAACGCACCGTGGAGATGACCGAGATGAAGACGCCCTGTTGGGCGGGCGCCGCTAACGATAGTTTCCATAAATTTTCATTTTACAACATGTCAATGAATAGCCCAAGAAGAAAACGAACGGCCGGGCCCATAAATGCGTCCAACACGTGGCTCATGAGCAAGAGCAGGATGATTAGAAACCCGTAAGGTTCTATTCGAGCCACGGTTGAAGAATGGGGCTCCGGCAAGAGTCCCACCAGCACCCTACCCCCATCTAAAGGGGGAATTGGAAAGGCATTGAACACTGCCAGGACTACGTTGATGACCACGCTGTTTTTCGCCATCATGACAAGGGGAGTCAAAACAGCCAATAAGAAGGATGAGAGTGAATCTTGGGGTGTAAAATTTATTGAGAGAAGAAACTTTAAAACCAGCACGCTCCCAAAAGCCAAGATGATATTGGTCATAGGGCCTGCCAAGGCTACCCAGACCATGTCCCTCTTAGGGTGATTCAGGTTGTAAAAGTTCACTGGAACCGGCTTGGCATAACCGAAGAGGAATGGGGCACGGACGATGATCAAGAGCAGCGGAAGGAGGATGGTGCCGAAAAGATCGATATGAGAGATCGGGTTAAGGGTTAATCTCCCCATGCGAGCAGCCGTCGGATCTCCCAACCGAAAAGCCACCCACCCATGGGCCACCTCGTGGAATACAATCGCGATCAAAACAGGCAAGGCCCAGATCGAGATCTGCCTTATGGTCTCTCCAATCACTGGATCCCCCGTCTCATTGACTTTATAGCATAAATTGAACGGAGCAAATAGCAATTATATTATAGCGCTGTCCTCGCATTCCCAAGCTTGAAACGGTTAAACGTACAACTTTCAAAGATAATGAAACTGCGTGGCCACTGAAGAAAACTGTCATCGCCGCAGTGGAGGATGCGCGTGCTTGAAAAAGGACCAGGTTTCTCATCCAGTATAAGAGACATACCCAAGTTTTTAACGCCGTCGGCTACGGGCTTACGGCTTGGTTATTCGCAGTGACCGGCCCGTTCCTTATCTATGTCAACACGGCGAAGCAAGGAAAATTCTGACGTTATGGCAGGTGACCGCCAATGAGTTGATGGAAAACACTGGACTCGCGCTTGTAAAAGCCTTCGGTGTGGAAGGAATCTTGGAGCCTGAGAAGCTCATAGTCCAAGTGGTGGCAAAGCTCATGGATTAAGGTCCTGAGGAAGGTGCGGAAGGCAACGACTTTACGGCGTTGCGCCGTGCGCATCCAAACGGTGATCTTGGGCGGTCTTCTTCCCTGTGTCGGGTTGTATAGACCGTGAAGCTCACCCCAACTCCGCGACGGGCGGACCGCAAGCACTTCGACTCGGACAGGAGAAACCTTGAGACTGGTAGTTAGAACAGACGAGAGCCTTTGGCAGACTGCTTCTGTTTTTCGATGATCCTCACGCTGCAATGCTTCCGCCATTGCCTCCACCAATAGACTTAGAGGGGCGATTGTGGGCAGGCGAATGCTGCCGACCTCATCACTGAGCCGGTAAATCCGCTGCTGGGCTCGTGTCAGCCGGTTATAGTAAGAAAAGATCATGAATGTGGCTCATTGCAGTGAAGATCGGGTTGGCCTGGAGAGGTGATACTCCACTGCAAGCCGTAGATTTCTCCTCATTGCCCACGCAGCGATTTGCTATTTACTCGGAGCCCGCTCCCGCGGATGGTAGCGGCGATGAATCTCCTTGAGCCGGGAGCTATTCACATGGGTATAGATCTGCGTGGTGGAGATATCGGAATGGCCCAGCATGGATTGAACCGAGCGGAGATCGGCGCCGCCTTCCAGGAGGTGCGTGGCAAAGGAATGGCGCAAGGTATGCGGAGTCACTCTCTTATCAATCCCGGCGGCCAGGGCATAGCGCCGGATCAACTTCCAAAAGCCTTGCCGCGTCAAGGGTCTTCCCGAACGGGTAAGAAAGAGGAAGGGACTCGTACGCCCTTGAAGCAATTTGGGTCTAACCTCTTTGAGATAGCGCAAAAGCCCCTCTCTGGCCCATTTTCCGAAAGGGATCATGCGAACCTTCGCCCCCTTTCCTCGGACAGTCAGGTAATCTCCCTGAAGATTGATCTCGTGCGTCTGCAAGGAGACCAGCTCTGAGACTCGGACTCCTGTAGCGTAAAGCAGCTCTATCATCGTCTGATCCCGTAATCCCAATGGTGTTCTAGCATCTGGCTGGGTTAGCAGACTCTTTACCTCGTCCCGACCTAAAGTACGGGGCAGTCTCCTAGAGGTGCTGTGCAAGAAGAAAGAAGGAACAGGATTCTCCGCGATAACCTCTTCCTTTTCCAAGAACCGGTAGAGCTGGCGCAATGCTACGATGTGGCGGGCAATCGAGCGGACGCTCAGCCCGCGCCCCCGCAACCAGGAGAGGTAGGAGCGCAAATGGACACTCTGGCTCTCTTCCCAAGTCTTAACTCCCCTACCCTTCAAAAAATTAGCCAGCCGGTTGAGGTCTCGGCTATAGGCCTCAAGGGTATTTCGGGCCAACCCTTTCTCGACGGTAAGCATGTTGAGAAAAGAGTCAATGTGAGGGCTGAGCGATTCTTTCATCATCCTCTGATACCAAGCTTTGATAAAGGGTCCGACGGATGATCTCCAACCGCTCCTTGTCTTGAATCTTTCCGCCTTCCCTGTCGCTCACATAAAAGATGTCTGCCACCTGGTCCACATTGGTCGAAATCTTGGCCAAGTGTATGGAGATCCCAAGTTGATGTATTCCGTAGGTGATGGTGAAGAGGACTCCGATGCGGTCCTGCGTGTAGATCTCGACAACGGTAAAGTCTTCAGATGCCTCATTGTCGATCTGAATAATTGTGGGAACTTTGGGCCCTCGCTTCCTAAACAGCGAGGGGCGTCCCGACTCCTCTACCAGGCGTGCGACATCAATAGATCCCGTCAGGACTTGCTCCAACAGGCTCCGAACCCTGGCCCATCTCTGGGGCTCCATCACAACCTCTGGTTGTCCCGAGTGTGAGATACGAAAGACATCCAGGATCAAGCCGTCTTTTCGGGTCGTAATACGGGCACTCAGAATATCCAGCCCCATAGCAGCAAAGACCCCAGTGATGCGTGAAAAAAGACCGGGGCGGTCTCGAGCGCAGATGACCATTTCGCTGTATTCCCTCTCTGGTAGATGACGAACCGTGCTGAGATAGACTTGATCTCCAAACTGCCTCATCAGCTCAAAGTTGGAGGGCATGTCCTCCTCAGGCGTAGCGAGGAAATACCTTTCAGGCATGGACTGCAAGAAGGTGCGGATTTCTTCTGGGTCGTGTTGCCGCGAGAGACGGCGCCGCAGTCGGGCCTGAATCCGCCGGATCTTCGAACGGCGATCCTCTCTCTGAAACTCGCCTTTCTCCAAGCCCTCCAAGGCCGTCAAGGCGTGGAGATAGAGGTCCTCTAATAACGAACCTTTCCAGTTGTTCCATACCTTGGGACCCACCGCCTGCATATCGGCGTAGGTGAGCAGGTACAGCATCTTAAGGCTATGGATAGTGCCCATAGTCCGAGCGAAATCGATAATCGTTTTTTCGTCCTCGAGATCTCGTCGGAAAGCCGTGTGGGCCATCAGCAGGTGGCGCCGGACCAGGAATTCAAGTTGAGCCGTATCATCGACATTGAGCCTCATCCTACGGGCTACCCTTCTCGCCATCCGGCTTCCAATCTCTGAGTGACCTCCCCCATACCCTTTCCCGATGTCATGAAAGAGGAGGCCCAGGTAGAGGATCTCAATTTTCTCTACTTCCCTGGCTAACTGCGTCAGCAACGGCAGGGATTCCCGAAACTCTCCCGCCTTGAGACGCTCCAGCTCCTTAATCAACCGTAGTGAATGCTGGTCCACCGTATAGATGTGGTAGAGATCATGGAGCACCATGCAGAGAAGTCGTCCGAATTCAGGAATAAAAGCCCCCAATACACCACAGCGGTGCATCTCCAAAAGGGTCTCGTAAACTCGGTCTTTCCATTTGAGAATCTCAAAAAAGGGCCGATTGGCAGAGGCAGAGCGTCGATGACGCTCATCGATCAAACCTAGAGACTCGCGAAGCAACTCCCGGGTTTCTTGACTCATTTCCACCTTATGCCTTTGGATTTCAGCGAAAATGCCAATCAGATTTTCCGGGTGCGAAGTCAAAAGCGCTGGATTTGAAACCCACAGATTGCCTCCTGAAATGCGAACCCCCTCTCGGATCTCTCTGCCCGAGACATGAACCTTTCCATCCGAAGCGCCGGATGACTGCGTTAATCTATGGATGATCAAAGAGGTAACACGGCTGACCTGATAGGCATGGAGGTAGTAGCTTCGCATAAACACCTCTACCCCTTTCAGTTTTCTCTCGCCTTCAAAACCAAGATCGAGCCCGACTCTCTCCTGTTCTTCAAAGGTAAGCTGATCCTGGTGCTTCCCAGAGGAAAAGTGAAGCTCGTTCCTGACGCGCCAGAGAAAGTCTTGCGCCGCCTTTAGCTCGGACAGGTCTCTTGCATGGATTAATCCTAGAGGCACCAGCTCGTCGAGCTTTCTTATTTGGTGCTTTATCTTGGCGATCCACAGGGCTGTATGGATATCTCTCAATCCGCCCTCGCCCTCCTTGATATCTGGTTCCAAAAGATATACCGATCCCCCATAGCGCTCGTGGCGGAGGCGATTCTCTGCTAACTTTTCACGGATGAAGCGATCCTCATTTTTCCTGAGGAGATGCTCCTCAACGGCCTTTTCGAAATCACTATAAAGGTTGTAATCCCCGCAGAGATAGCGGGCGTCGAGCAAGGCTGTTTTGACCTTCACGTCCTTGCCGGCCAAACGGATGGACTCTGCAATGCTTCGAGTGGCATGGCCGACCTGAAGACCGGCATCCCAAAGAGTATACAGCAGCTTCTCCGCTACAGACTCCACATAGGGAGTTACCTTCCAGGTGTGGAGAAAGAGCAGATCAATGTCCGACTGTGGGTTCAATTCGCCGCGACCGAATCCCCCTTGGGCGATAAGCGTGCAGCGCGGGTTTAAGCTGGGGTAGCGGCAAATATAATCCTGGCTGGCTATCTCAAAGAGGTGACGGATCAGATGATCCACCATCATCGTATAGGCATAAACAATCTCATAACCCCCGGCACCGGCCCGGTGCCGCTCCAGAAGAAGACTCCGACCTCTTTGGAGATAGGCACGTGCCGCGCGCGCGACATCGGATTCGATCCAGGTCTCCTCTAAGAGCGACCGGCAGAGGGCTATGGCATCCATGAATGTTTCTTTCTAAAGGTTTTTTACTACAAGGGTACTCTGGTGATACTTCTTGATCCCATCATAGAGGGCGTCGACAATAGTGTCTTGGTAAGCTTGCCGGGTCAGCGCCCGCGCTTCTGTTTTGTTCGTGATGAAAAGCAACTCGACGAGAACACTGGGCATATGGGCTCCTACCAGGACATAAAACAGCGCCTTTTTGACGCCGAGATCTTTCACCTCACCGTGCTTCTGCCCTATCTGAGAAACAATGGAGGAGTGGATGCGATGGGCGAGAGTGATTGAGTCCTCAAGCTTTGAGTTCTGAGTCAGGTCACTCAAGATGAACTGGAGATCCGAGATGCCCCTGCGTGAAGTCCCGTTCTCTCTTGCAGCCAGGCGGATTGCGGCCTCATCATCTGTATTGTTAAGATAGTAGGTTTCAATCCCTCTCGCGTGGGGGTTCGGGCTTGAATTCACATGAAGAGAGATAAAAAGGTCAGCGTCCTCTGCATTGGCAATAGCTGTTCTGTCCTCTAGGGGAATAAAGGAATCAGTTTGGCGAGTGAGGACCACCTCGATCCCCATCTCCCTCTTAAGTTTTTTGGCCAACTTCTTGGCAATGCTGAGGACGATGTCCTTCTCCGCAATGCCCCCCACTCCCATCGCTCCCGGGTCTTTTCCCCCATGACCCGGATCCAAAACGATCTTGTGGAGACCCCCGCTCAGGGGCTTCGTGCCCTTAAGCGACGGGGATAAGTCTTTTTCCTTTTCGAGCGCGGCCAACTCTTGTCCGTTACGCTGCCCCTGGATATCGACCACCAAACGAAACGGGTCAGGAAGCAAGAAGGCGCTATGTCCCCTCAGGCTGCTCATATCCAAGACCACTCGCACCACATCGGGACTAAACTGACCCACACGTACTTGACGCAACAACCCGTCCTGGACTGGGATAGGGTTGGTCGCGTCCATAGCCAGACGAGCTCCCAAGAGGTCCACATAAATCCTCGGAGGAAGACCTTTGGACGACTCCTCCTTAAGGACATGGGTCTCATAGCGAGCCTCTCCCGACAGCTCCATAATCACTCTAGTGTAGCTCTGGGAGGAGGTATGGCGGATCTGTGTAAGAAGGGCCTTGCCGGGCTGATCTCCCTCCCCCTTGCGGGGGAGGACTAAGGAGGGGGCCTCGTTCTTCTTGATAGCGTCAACTCTCCTTCGAGCCTTTGCCGCCAGCTCTCCTTGGGGATATCTCTCGATGAGCGCTTGATATTGCTTCCGTGCCTCACCTGCATCTCCCTTTTCTTCCTCATAACTCAAAGCCAACCAATATCCGGCCTCTTGAGCCCGAGGGCTCTTGGGATACCTCTGCCACAGGGCACGCCAATTTTTGATTGCCAGATCCAGCGTGCGCTCTTTCTTGTCGAACCGATGCAGCTCTTGATAGATCTTCCCTGCAAAAAAAAGCCCATCGTCCGCATAGGGGCTACGGGGGATCTCTTGGGGGATTTTCTGGAAGCGCTCAGCCAGAGTCTCCCACCGGTGGCGGTTTTCCACCGTGATCTTTGCCTTCTTCAAAAGATCGTATTCCTTTTTGGCTGAAAGATAGAGATCCTTGTCCCGCCTAGCCGCCTCACTCACATCCTTTATGAGCAGGACACTAACGGTCAGGATAAACGCAGTGCAAACGACGATGGAACGACGCATGCGAACTACCTGCCCTCCTTCTTCGCCTGCTCCGCCAACCGATGGAGAAGATTCAGGGCCTCAATAGGAGTGAGGACCGACACGTCGATTTTCTCGAGCTCCTCGCGGAGTTTATGATCCGTGCCGCCAAAGAGCCCCATCTGCGCCTGCTCGTCGCCCCAGGACCCGCGAGCGAGTCTGGGCTGACCCCGATCGTCAAGCTCCCCTCCCTCGAGGTTCTTAAGAATCTCTTTGGCCCTTTGTACGATCAAAGGTGGAAGCCCTGCTAGGCGAGCGACGTGGATGCCGTAACTGCGACTCGACGCCCCCCCCACAAGGCTGCGCAAAAAGATGACTTCCCCCTTCCACTCCTTAACGGCGAAATTAAAGTTTTTCACGCGCTCTTTGGCGAGGGCCAAATCGGTGAGCTCGTGGTAATGAGTCGCAAACAGTGTCCGGGGACGATGCTGCGCGTCATGTAAATGCTCGGCCACAGACCAAGCAATCGAGATGCCGTCAAAGGTACTGGTCCCACGACCCACCTCGTCCAAAAGAATTAAGCTTCTGGCAGAGGCATGCCGCAAGATGTGGGACGTCTCTTTCATCTCCACCATGAAAGTCGACTCTCCACGGGCAAGGGAATCCGCCGCACCGATTCGGGTAAAAATACGGTCCACCAATCCGATGCGTGCCTCAGCCGCAGGAACAAAGCCCCCCATCTGAGCCATGATCACGATCAGGGCTACTTGTCGCATGTATGTGGATTTCCCCGCCATATTCGGTCCGGTCAGTATCATGATCTGCTGCGATTCAGGATCCAAATGACAATCATTGGGGACAAAGGCCCCACGGCCTAGAGCCGCCTCCACCACAGGGTGACGCCCCTCGCGGATGGAGATGACAAGCCCGCCGTCCATCTTAGGACGGATGAAGTGATGAGACTCAGCCGCCTCGGCGAGGGAGAGCAGGACATCGAGAGTTGCTAAGGCATGACTTGTCTGCTTCATTTTCTCGTAATAGGAGGCAACCTTCTCCCGTACCTGGGCAAAGAGAGACAGCTCCAGCTTAACGATCTCCTCCTCTGAGCTCAAAACCTTGGCCTCATACTCCTTGAGATCGGGGGTGATGTAGCGCTCTCCGTTGACCAGGGTCTGCTTTCGGATGTAATCCGTTGGGACCGACTTGAGATTAGCCTTAGTGACCTCGATGTAGTAGCCAAAGACCCTATTGTATCTTACTTTAAGGGATTGAATTCCGGTGCGCTTTCGTTCGCTGCTCTCGAACCGGGCGATCCAATCTTTGGCATTGCTCCGTATCGCCCGTATTTCGTCCAGCTCCCCGTGAAAGCCCGGACGAATAAACCCTCCCTCTCCCAAGGTCGGAGGAGGGCCATCCACAATGGCCCGGGCCACAAGCTCCACAACCTCAGGAAGATCCCACAGCTCGTCCCTGAGAGAACTAAAAATCTCTGCGCGCCAATCCCGCAGTCTCTCTTTGATCGGGCTGAGCGCACGTAAGCTATCCTTCACAGCCCCTAGGTCCCTGGCATGGGCGCTGCCGGCAACAGTTCTTCCACCCAAGCGCTCGAGGTCCTGGACACCCTTGAGTCCCGTCCTAAGGTCCTGACGTCCTTTATAGTTCTCCACTAGCTCCTCGATCCCCTCGTGCCGCTGACGGATGAGCTTCTCGTTGAGGAGCGGGTAGAGGAGCCACTGACGCAGCCGCCTGGCACCCATGGGGGTTAAGGTGTAATCCAAAACTCCTAACAGGGAGCCTTTTGTATTCCCTTGAAAATCACGGAGAAGCTCAAGGTTACGCCTCGTCGTCTCGTCGAGCATGAGGTACTGAGAGGCTGAGTAGGGTTGGAGATCTCTTAAAGCCTTCAGGACCTCATGCAAATTCTCCTCCAAAAAGGAGACAATAGCCGAAGCCGCCTGGATACCCTGCTCCCACTCCTGGTCCTCCTGTCCGGACCACAGCTTAAGCGACCTGAGGCGTTCTTGGGCTGAACGAGAAAAGCAGAGTCCGGCTATGGGACTCAGGTGGACACTAGGAAAATCACTCCGCAGTTGCTCTAAAAGGGCCGGCTCTCCTTCGGCAAGGAGAATCTCGCGTGGATGGATGCGCCCGATCTCATCAATAAGGGCGGGGTAATCCCCGATTTGAGTGAAGCGGAACTCTCCTGTGGTTACATCGGTGAGCGCTAAGCCGTAATCTCCTCTCCCTCGGGATACGGCTACAAGAAAATTGTTGTCGTGGGCATCCAGGGCTTCTCCCTCGGTAATCGTCCCTGGAGTAATGACCCGCACCACCTCTCGCTGGACAACCCCTTTGGCTAGCCTGGGATCCTCTACTTGCTCGCAGATCGCCACTTTATAACCAGCATCCAGCAGCCTCCCGATGTAAGGTGTCGCCGCGTGATAGGGGACTCCGCACAGAGGAATAGGCGATTCATCGTTCCGATTACGTGAGGTAAGAGCAATGTCTAGAATCTTGGAGGCCTTTTCCGCATCCTCGAAGAACATCTCGTAGAAATCACCAAGGCGAAAAAATAGAATGGCATCCCGGTACCTCTCCTTGATTTGGAGGTACTGCCGGATCACGGGGGTAATTTTAGCCTCCTCCATAAAAAACTATGCCGATGCTACCCTCTTTCCCTCGACTCTACGCCCATCCCTAGCCACTCGCCTACCCAGGGACCCTCTGAGCCGACGCACCTCTCCATTCAACTCACGAACGAGAGTGCCAATCCCCAGAGAAAAAACAAATTGGCGGTCCATCACGTCGAGGATCTTGTTTCGGTCACTGGTGAGAACGAAAAGTTTGTCACCATCCGTGAGATACTTCAGTGAGTTGAGCGGCTGCACCGCCTCCGGAGAATAGCGTCTGAGATGGCGCAGACAACGGCGGATCTTCTGCAGGCTAAGACCATAATCCGTTAGATCCTTGACTACTTTAAGCTGAACCAAGTCAGAAAAGGAGTAGAGGCGCTTGCTCCCCCGCCCCTCAGCCAGCCTCACCGAAGGGCGAATAAACCCCTGCTCATCCCAATACTGGATCTGCCGCAAGCTCACCCCGACAATGCGGTTAACCGTCTTGCTGTTGAACGTCTCCATCACCACCTCCTGGAAATGTAAACAAGGATGTTTTTATCAGAAAAATAGGGAGCAGGCAACAATGGCAAGAGAAATTAGAAGGCTTTTCGGGCCTGTGAGGACTAGCCTGTCCTGAGCGAAGATGAAGGACTCAGCACGAACGGTTCCTGTTTGGAATTGTGCACACTTTAGCCGGTCACCCTGAGCCCGTCGAAACAGTTTGTTGAACTTTTCAAGCCTCGGATGAGAATCCGAGCGCTATTAGTACAAGGA
>JAHFAO010000281.1 GCA_023250515.1 Deltaproteobacteria bacterium
AGAACTACTGCGATCCCTTCCTTTTCTTTAGGCTGAATATTGGACTTGTAGCCATCCTGGGGGTCCTCGAATAGGTGGATTTCGCCTCGTTCAAAGGCCAAAATCAAATCCGAGGATCCCTGGTACCCCGTCACCCACGTGTGGCCCAGGCCAAATAGTTCCAAGGCCAGCTTGGGCCTGAGACTCCTCAAGCTCGTGACTCCAGAGCCGCCAACTGCTAACTTAACTGAAGTTCGCAGAATGTCCTCTGCCTTTCTTACCTGGGTCGTTCTAGGATTGATGACGGTCAGCCAGCTGTCGGATCCGAGCCAAAGGATGGGTACTTGCCGAATGTCATACTGGAGGTTTGTGGTCGTCAGAAAGGTATTCATAACCGTGCTGGACGGAAAGTGAAGAAGCGTCAGCCCGTCAGGCTTGGCTATACTGAAGGCGTAGTTGGCTGCTACCAGCCCTCCGGCCCCGGTCATATTCTGGACGATGATAGCGGGATTGCCGGGAATCCATTTGGGCAGGTGACGGGCAAAGAGCCGAGCCCTGATGTCGATCGTGCCGCCTGGTGCAAAGCCGGCAATGATTCGAATGGTCTTTCCCGCGTAGAACGGCTGCTCAGCAGCCCAGACGCTTTGCGCCGAGTGCGTCAAGACCAGCGAAAGTCCAAGCGCAGCACAAATCGCTGCTAACCCAAGATTTGATAGTCTCATAAGGCTACCTTTCCAGCTCTGAGATTCATTCGAAACGGAAACTTCGCGACTACGGGCGCATGGCCGAAGAGCTATTGATCGTCGCGTGCAAATTCTTCGCAAAATCGTTCGCAGCCTGGGTGTCCATGACATAAGCAAACCTGGCGTACTCCTTGACTGCCATAAGGGCTGGCAACGGGAACTTTTTCAACGTGTCGACAAGACGATCGACGGCAGACCCCAGATTATTCGATGGAACGACGTTGCTGACCAAGCCGAAGGAAAGCGCTTGGTGCGCGGCGATTTCATCAGTCGAATAAACAAGATACATGAGCGCCTTGCGCGGCACGCGATCGACAAGGGCGGACATGGCGATGGTCGGCATGATATTGTGTGCCATCTCCGGCAGTTGAAACCGAGCCTTCTCACTCGCGATGGTAATATCGCAAAGTGCGGCCAGCGCACAACCAAATCCGATGGCTCTTCCCTGAACGACACCGATGACTGGTACCTTCGACCGCCGAAAGGCATCATAGCAATTAAATATAACCTCGGTTTTTCCGCGCAACTCATAGGCTTCTGGGAGAGGTCCCCGCTGCCCCATGCCCTCGCGGCCCAGGCAAAACTCCTCGCCCGCCCCTTTGAATAGGATAAGCCGAGACCCTTTCGCGGCGGTATCGATCATCTCTGCCAACTGAACTGCCATCGGGTCACTCACACGGTTGCCAATTTCGGGCCGGTTCAGTGTGATCATGCTGACATCGCCGTGTCGCTCACATAGTATGAAATCCGACATTTTACCCTCCCGTCACTTTGATGGAAGCCCTGTCAGCCTCCTCCGGTCAGCCTTTTAAAGAAACCTTCTCTCTCCAACTCGTCGAGCAGGCTTTCGTCGAGAAATTTGTCCACACTCCCTTCCACCTTGGCTCCTGCGCTTCCCTTGCCAATCATCTCCATGGCGTGGCGCAAGCCTTCGTGCGACACTCGTGGAGGGAAGGAGAAAGCTGTAGCATAATACTGATAGGTCTCCTCCATGACCTTAGGATTTTTCTGCTTCAGCCTCTGGCTGTAAATCGCGAGGCCTTCAGACCCCAGTGTTTCCAACCCGCTTCATGACCTTACGTTTGGAGTGACTAACTCCAATACATCCTATTTTATGGTCCTACCATGCCAAACTCTTCCCGATGGATCCGTACACTCACACGGCTCATCTGCCGGCCCCAAGCCATAAGGACATGTAAACCTGTAGACTCTACACTCTCTCTCCGTTACCTGGTCCATGAGCCTTCCAAGAAAGCTGTTGGACTTATCTTTTGGCTCCCGACTACTACTACTCGAGCTGCAACCGACTACTGAAACACTTACAAGTAGTAGCAATACTCCACAGACTAGCGATGCTACAGCTTCAAAAGTCTTCCTCTCATAAGTCTTATTCATCATGCTTTAACCTCAAAGAGTTGGCTCGCGTCTTGAGCCGTTGAATCTTGATTTTTTATACGTTCAGGGTTACGACTTTTCTAATCGTGACATTTCAATGTTGGTAACGGATCTGCTACTTTCCACTCCCCAGCCACGGAATTTATGGTCTCCCATCCGCCAATCACATCAGAATCACATCAAACTTTCATTGTAATTGCCTTTGGGAACAATATTGAAAAAGTGTCCTGATCCCCCAATAAGCCTTTGGGAGTGCGGAACTCTTGCAGGAACATGCACTCCGACGGGGCTTTCTACCACAACTTGCTCGCCGCCGATGACAAACTCGGCCTTGAGGCCGGTGAGATTCTCACCGGTTCCGATCACAATGTGATAGGTGTCGCAGTTATGCGTATGCTTGTCCACATAGTCGGCCTGCGTTGGCTTGATGTTGGATACGGTTCGGACGACGGTATAGAAGTCCGCCTCAGGCTTCGTCTTCCCATCGATGAAGACATAACGCACTCCGGGCGCAGTATCCCGATGATACTTTATTTCGGTCGTTGGACGCACCTCGGCTCTTAGAATATAGCCGGCAAATTTATCGGCTTCTCTGTTCCCTTTATCGATGTCTGGTTGCTTGTCGACATGGTTATAGCCTCGGTTTCTGAACAAGACGACGACGCTCCCGAACCCTCGTGTGACCTTGTACTCATGGACCGCTCCCGTTGGAATGTAGACGGTTGCCGGTGCAACGATCTTGTGGACTTTTCCTTCGAACTTGATCTGGCCTTCAAGGCCGCTCAGATCCGGCTCGTTTCCCAGGAAGAAATAAAATTCATCGGTATTATGAAAATGCGGCACCTGATAGTCCGGAACTGTTTCCGGCAGGTCTTTGGCTTCGTGGATGGCTATATACACGTCGGCTTCGGGGTGCGAGTCCTTATTGATAAAGATGTGCCTTTTAACGGGCAGCACGATCCGCTCTCGCAGAGGCCTTTTTTCCTCAGCAGGCCCGCCTACGACTCCCGGTCTCGCTTTTGCGACGTATTTAGCAATATCCATGTGCTCTCCTTAGGAAATTTGATTGTAGGAATTAGCTCCAGAGA
>JAHFAO010000136.1 GCA_023250515.1 Deltaproteobacteria bacterium
CTCTCCCATCGAGGGAGAGGAAGTAAAGCGGATTGTGAATGTTAAAGCCAGCGCAAGCTGGCCAGACCGCTTTGAGCGGTTCACAAATCAAGCCTCCGGCTTTGCCGGAGGTACATGACTGGTCTTCAATCGAAAATCTAAAATCCAAAATCTAGCCAAAGATATTTGATATTTTGGGCTGATGACATTTCGGCGCAGCAAGCTCTTTGCGATCTTGGCGTCTTGGCGCGAGAAAAAACACGATCTCGCGCAAAGGCGCAAAGGACGCCAAGGAAAGCGCGAAAGTCCAGCAAAAGATATTTTGGGCTGATGACAATTTTTGTCACAACGGTCGGCAGCATAAAAAATGGAGAGGTCTAGTGCATGATTCCGCCGCCCTCCACGACTAGTAACTGACCGGTCATAAAGTCGCTATCAGAGCTAGCCAAGAAGAGGGCAGTGCCGACAATGTCCTCAGGCACTTCGATACGACTGAAAGCTCGCCGTTCTATGCCAGATTCGCGCCGGCGTCGGATCTCGTCGGTAACCAGCTCTTCACTCATGGTTGAGCCCGGAGTCATGCAGTTTACGTTGATGCCCCAGGGACCGAGTTGTCTGGCCATAACTCGCGTTAGCGCAACCACTCCGCCCTTAGATGTTGTGTAATGGGGCATATTGCTCGAACCGCTGAAAAACGTGCCCGAGGCGATGTTGATGATCTTGCCGCTCTTTTGACGCTTCATGACCGGGATTACCGCCCGGCAGCACAGGAAGACTCCCTTGAGATTCACTTCCAGCACTCTGTCCCACTCGTCTATGGGCAGTTCCTCAACCAGGCCCTTCCACAGTTGCTGCGTAACGTAGATGGCAGCATTGTTCAGCAGGACGTCGATTTGTCCGAACCGATCCAGTGTCTCGTGCACCAGTCCTTCGACGCTCTGGTAGCTTCTGACGTCGGTGGCGCGTGCCCAAGCCGAAAACCCTGAATCGATCAATGCTGCGGCTACAGATTGACCTGCCTTTTCGTCGATCTCGGCGATGACCACGTGCGCCCCCTCTTCGGCAAATCTACGGGCATAGGCCTTGCCGATCCCGTGGCCCGCTCCGGTGATCACGGTTACCTTATTCTTCAATCTCATGGCTGACCTCCTCCGAGCAATTAAAAATCATTTGACCGAACTGTCCAAATTAGCTTGCAGAAATCCCCTCACCCCTCATCCTAACCTTCTCCCGCAAGAGACTGTGTCATAAGTCCGTTCATGGTTCGACGGGCTCACCACGAACGGAGTTGAGTCATAGTAAAACAACTACTTAGCCGTTCGTCCTGAGCGAGTCGAAGGGCGAACGGCGAATTACGACACAGTCTCTCAAGGGAGAGGGAGGTGAGCATAGAGAGTCTCGTTTTGAAAAGTGCGAAAGCTCCAAAACCATATATCAAAATCAGCACCCAATGAGAAACTCGAAGTTAATTCGGACAGCAATGATGCAAATCTAAAATTTACGCGACTGCGACAAGGTCGATCTCGATCAGAGCCCCTCTCGGAAGCTCGGCCACGGCTACAGTGGAGCGCGCCGGCTTGGAATCTCCTAAATATTCTGCGTAGACCTCATTCATGGGCGGAAAGTCAGCCATATTTTTCAGAAAGACGGTTGCCTTAACCACGCGATCTAAGGATGAGCCCGAGGCCTCTAGTACGCCTTTGAGATTCTCCAATACCTGTCGGGTCTGTAATGTGATTCCTCCGTCGACGAGGTTGCCCGTTTTCGGATCGAGAGGAATCTGGCCGGCCGTGTAGACAAGACCGTTTACCCGGATCGCCTGTTCGTAGGGACCGATTGCCTTGGGGGCAGCATCGGTCCGTATCGCTTCACGCTTCATCTTTGTTTCTCCTCTATTTAATGATAGTTGGGCAGAATCCTACAATAGGAGAGTCAAGCCTCGCAAATAGTATAATGCGGCTTTCAGCAATCAGCCATCAGTAATAAGAGAGAGGCGAGAATTTAAGCTGAGCGCTGAAAGCTGACCGCTGATAGCCATTCTCCCTTGAACTCCTTGGGACCTTCGTCTTATGATAGGTGAGATTGGGCATGGTCACGGAGGAAGGATGAAGAAATGGGTAATAGTTTCTAGTCTGTTTACCGTCCTATTCGCTTCGCTGGCCTGGGCGGATGTTGGCCATGACCACGGTCCCGCAGCCAAGGATGCTGCGCCGCTCTGGGTGTGGGCAGTTGGTCTTGGGGTCTTAGCCCTTGTTGTGTTGATTCTCTTTCGTCAGGCGCGGCGTGGCACTCTCATGAGCGAGCGATTTAGAGGCTTTAGCCACAATGCCCGCCTGCTTCTGTTGCGCAGCCCCTTCAGCGGCCTCTCGGTCAGTCTGATCCGGCTCCTTTTCAACCTTTACCTCCTTGCTGTTGGTTTTGACATGCTCTTCGTTGCCAGGTTTGCGGCCATCAACTGGATCTTTCATGGTCTGTCGGTCATCCCATCCGGAATACTCTCGGACCTTTTCGGCCGCCGCCGTGTCTTTCTTGTTTCTTATAGCGGAAACCTTCTGGCTACAACCGCCATCATCTTTGTGACCGATCAGAGCTGGCTCCTCGTCCTTGCGGCGCTCAGCGGTCTCTTTGAGGGTGGCCATGCTATTGTAGGCCCGCCCTTTATGGTCGAGCAGAGCCGGGCAGACGAGCGCGTACACCTCTTTAGCCTGAACGGTGGGATCCAGGTTGGCGCCGCCAGCCTGGGAAACCTCTCAGCCGGCTTCCTCCCAATTGTTTTTGCTGCCTTGTTTGATATTGGACCGGAAAGCGCCTGGGCACGTAGGGCCGCGTTGATGTGCGCGCTGCCGATTATGGTCTTCTCGATGATCCCTATCTATCTTATTCGCGAGGAATGGAGGCCCATAGATATTGGCCGCTGGTGGCGAAGCCTCGAGAGCTATGGCAGGATCGGGATGCTCGCGCTGACTGAGGCGTTGATTGCCTTCGGTATGGGCTTTTCAGCTCCCTTTTTCAATATCTTTTTTGAGCAGAAGCTCAGAGCATCCACTGACCAGATTGGTCTCATCTTTGCCCTCGCCTCGGTCTGTACAGCAGTGGTTATGCTCTTTGTTCCGATGCTTGTGGCGCGTTTGGGGCGCGTTCGTACGGTAACGCTCGTCAAACTGATGGGCGTTCCGTCTCTTATCCTCCTGGGCATGTCGGACAGCGTCCTTTGGGCAGGCGCGTTCTACATCTTAACCATTCTCTTTATCGGCGGGCCTTTCCCGAATCGGGGAATATCCGATCCGGTCTACAGCCTCTTTGCCATGGAGGTCGTAAAGGAGAGGGAGCGCGGGACGACCAACGGAGTGATGCACGCCTTTTCAGAGTTCCCAATGGGGGTTGGCGCTGCCATTGCGGGCCAGTTTATGGTGGTTGGAGACTGGCAGACTCCTTACCTGATCGGTGGGGCTATCTTTAGCGTGGGCTTTATTCTGTACTACCTGTATTTCGTGCGCATCGATGTCCGCCAGCCTGCTCTTCAGCCCGCAACAGCCAGCTGAATCCACCCTCACCTTCATCCTCTCCCTTTCGCGGGAGAGGAAAGAGGTGAGGGTACGAGATACGGTGTGACTCTTCTAACGGCCCATAGGATTTTAATCTCCACCGCCGTGGTCTTCTTTTTTGGCTTCGCACTGTGGGAGCTGAGCAACTATTCCAACACAGGAAACTCATGGGCCCTCTTTCGTAGCCTTATTTATTTCTTTATCTCGGTAGGTTTTGCGTTCTATCTGAAAAGGCTCAAGAATTGGCTAAAGTAAATCGGAGGGTTAAGAGAATAAAGGCTGAATGCCGAGGGACGAATTCATCCCTCACCCCTCACCCCTCATCCTTTTCCCTTGTCTCCGTCAGCGAGGAGGAGATCCGGCGCGAGCGCCGAAAAGCTAAGGAGTTGCGTTCAAGTCAGTGGTGGAAGAGACGTTGCTCCTCAGGAATCTGCCACTATTGCGGCAAAAAGGTTCCTGCCCGATCGCTGACCATGGATCACATTGTCCCGCTAGCTCGTGGTGGTAGAAGCACGAAAGGCAACGTGGTTCCTTCATGTAGGGAGTGCAACACCGCTAAGAAACATAAGTTGCTTATGGAATGGGACAACTACACCAAAAGTTAAAGGGAACCCTCACCCTTCCCTCTCCCTGGAAGGGAGAGGATTAAAGGTGAGGGTTGAAGGTCTCCGCTCGCAGGAATCGTTCAAATCGTTCAAGGTGTTCAAAACGTTTTGAACCTATTGAACGGCTGGAACGCCTTGGACTTTTCCAGAAGGAGAGTAGCCATGGAAGAGCTGAAGAGATTTATGAAGGGGCGGGTGGTGGTGAAGGTGGGGGACATCACCAAGGAAGATGCGGATGCGCTCGTGAATGCGGCCAACAGCTCGTTGATGGGTGGTGGGGGAGTGGACGGCGCGATTCATCGTGCCGGCGGGCCTGAGATTATAAAAGAGTGCAGAGAGATTCGCCGCGCCCAGTATCCCGACGGTCTCCCAACCGGCCAGGCGGTCATCACGACCGCAGGCAAGATGACAGCGAAGCATGTGATTCACACGGTTGGTCCGGTTTACGGCCGGGGAGGGAGAGAGAAGGCGGAGCTACTCGCAGACTGTTATCGCAATTCCTTAGACCTCGCTGCAGAGAAGGGGTTAAAGGTCATCGCCTTCCCCGCCATCTCTACAGGCATCTACGGTTATCCGCTCGACGAAGCAGCTCAGGTCTCTTCTCAGGCGATTGAAAAATTTCTCAACTCTGACTCTTCTATTCAGGAAGTCAGACTGGTTTTCTTTAGCCGTGGAGATGCGGAGATATTCTTAAAGAACCAGGCTTTTGGTTGACGTAAGACCACGCTGTCGGATACTGTCCGGCTTAAAATGGCCATCCGGAACCGGCTCATACCCGGGGGAGCCCTCCCGAGGTCACTAAGGCTGTCGGGAGCTGGCTCGACGAGGCAACTTTTGGGTTCTCAGCGGCTGAGCTTAAAAAAGCAACTTCTTATCATTTGATTTCAAGGTTCCCTCCTACAGTTCCATGAGAATAGCGCAGTTGGTTGAACTGACCAAAGACGAAAAAGAGATACTGACGAGATGGTCCCGAGGCCGCCGGACCCCGACTCGGCAGATGAAACGCGCGAAGATTGTGCTTTTGGCCGCGGAGGGACATCAGAATAAAGCGATTGCGGAGACGCTGGGTATTGATAGACGGCAAGTGGCCCGCTGGCGCCAACGGTTTGCCAAGCATCGGTTGGTGGGGATTGAAAAAGATGCTCCACGAGCAGGCGCCAGTCCCCGGTACGGGCAAGACGTTCGCCAGCATGATTTGGCGGCTCTGGAACAGCCTCTCCCCAAAGGGCAAGCGAATTGCGAATTAGCGGCCATAGCCAAGGTTCTGCACAGCTCGGCCCACGCGATCCATATGATTGACCCCTTGCCGTCTTCGATAGCGCTGTCACCCCCGCAACGAGAGGCGCTCGATGTGATCGTTGAAGAACAAACGAGTCTTCATGCCTTAGACCAACCTGCACGGGTTATTTTAATGTGGAGCGACGGAATCTCACAATCGACAACAGCCAGGGAACTCGACATCGGTGAGGAAACCGTCAAGCTTCTGCGTCATCGCTGGCTGTCATCATTCCCACGTGTTGCTGCGGCGGAGGAGAGAGTCACCAAGGAGATCACCAAGTTCTTTTCACTCATTTGTCAGACTCTAAACGAGGAACCATCTGTCGAGACGACACTGGCCGCTCCTGCGGGCATCGCCAAAACAGGAACGGCCAACCGAGAGAAGCCAACTGAGAGCGATGAATTGCGACCGGCGACTAAAGCGCTAATCGAAATTCTTCATCACATGCCAAAGGTCTACGGGATCAACAGAAGTAACTGGACCCAACGAAGCCTCGCAGAGGCTTATGAGAAACTATATGGCCAAAGACCATCAAAAAGTACGGTGTCCCGGCTATTGAAGCAAGCCGGTCTCAGTTGGAAGAAGTCGAGAAAAGTCCTGACAAGTCCAGATCCGAATTACCGGGAAAAGGTCGAGTTGTTATTGAGAACACTCCAGTCTCTGAAAGCTGATGAGGATTTGTTCTTTATAGATGAACTAGGGCCACTACAGGTCAGAAGGTACGGAGGCAGATGCTACACCCCGAAGGGAGTGACGCCCACCCACCCGCAGAACCAGCGTGCGAAGGGGTCTATCACCCTGTACGGGGCCTTGAGCGCTACCACCAACCAAGTAACTTGGTTCTATGGGAATACGAAAGACTCAACGGGAATGATCGACTTGGTTGAGATACTTTACAACCACTATCACGACAAAGCGAAAATCTATCTGACCTGGGATGCTGCCTCCTGGCACGGATCGAATGAGTTGGTAGAGTGGGCCGACAACTTCAACACTTGGAACAGCGCAAACAGCTCTGGCCCGATTATCGAGTTCGTGCCGCTCCCATCGAGCGCACAGTTCTTGGATGTCATCGAGGCAGTTTTCAGTGCTATGAAAAGGGCTGTGATCCACAATTCTGACTATCAGTCGGAGCAAGAAATGAAGACTGCGATATCCGTGCATTTTTGTGAACGGAACGAGTTCTTTAAACACAACCCTAAACGCGCCGGCAAGAGGATATGGCAAATAGACTTCTTCGAAGACCAAAACCACATCAGGTCAGGGAACTATCGAGAATAGCGAGGCATGAGAATCGGTTCTTGGTCGACACAGCATTTATCGTCGAAAGGACACACAAGACGTTCCTTGGGACTCCACTTCTGACACCAGAGGGACGTGACCATACGTTCACGTTCGGCTTTGCCAGAGATTTTCTAAGGCTGCGACGCAAGTTGGGTATTAGGGCGGGCACGCTGGTCATTGGAAGGGAAGCTCACTCACTTACCACCGATCAGAACATTGAGAACGTTATTACTTTCCTTCAGGAACTCAAGATTTCCTACATTCACGATCCTGCGAATGCCGGTTTAAAAATGGTCGGTTCTCTTCTTTCTCAATTCTCGCATATCGTTACGGGGGACAAGCGATTTCTACAGCTACCCCGCGATGACCTTACCGTTGTCCTCGTTCGGCATAGTAGCCGTGACCAATGTGACTGGGTGTCCTCCGACACCGTCAGAACAATGATGGGGATCGCTCCGGGAGATGTGCCCACTTACCTAGCGCTAACGGAAGCATCGAACGCGCAAGCACTGACTAGCAGACAAGCGGTCCGGCTCATCGAGTTGTATGGAGACCTTGATTCAATTTACGAGAACCTGGCAAAGGTTGGCATCAGGCCAGCTCCGAAAGAAGCTTGTTAAAAACGAAATCCGAGTTCGGGATTACTATGCCCAGAGTAAAAGTGACCGATCTGAGGAGCCGGTATCCCGCAATGTTCAGGAGTGTTCTTTGACCAATTTGGACACGGAGAGAAACCGGCAGCTTCTGAGCACATACGGTTTCCACTCACTGGCGCCACTATTAGCAAATCCTTCGGATGTCCGCCTGGATTTGAATGAGACTACAGCCGGACCCGACTCCTATCATGCCGTGGTTGACGTAAAGGGTATCCAAGAACTCGAATCCCTGCTCCTGTCATCGAAGCTATGTTCGATAGACACGGAATCTGATGACAAAGATCCTAGAGAGGGGACCTTGCTTGGAGTGGCGTTCTCGGTAAAGGGCGGAAAAGCTTACTTCGTTCCTCTGATCGAGAACGACCTCAAGGATTTGAGCAGGGATGATGTGCTGAAGTTTCTAAAGCGGATATTCGATAGCGACATAAATTTCATTGGACATAACATAAAGTACGATTACTTACTCCTCCGGCGGAATGGCATAAGGATGAAGTCGATTCAGTTCGATACGATGTTGGCAGCGTATGACTGTCATGGTGACTGGGACTTTTTCAATCTTCGTGATTTGGCGTGGAGATTCCTGCGCGAGAAAATCAAATCCTACTCGGATTTGGTCGATGAAGACGGAACCTTTTTCGACTTACCCTTCACGGAGTTGGTTAACCACGCTTGCCAAGACGTTGACGTGACCATTCGACTTTATCCCATTTTCTTGGCTGAGTTGAGCGAGAGAAACATAATAAAACAATATTACGAACACACCATGCGACTGATGATGCATCTAGCAAACCTAGAGTTTCAAGGGATTACAGTAGATCGGGATAAAATTGATGCGATCAGGCGATCTCTGATCAAAAAGGCTTCTCGCTTAAAGGACGACATATGCAAGAAAGTGGGCGAAGTCTTTGACTTGGACTCAGAGAAGGATCTTTCGGCAGTATTCAAGGAAGCGTTGGTTGTGAGGGGTTACCTTGCACCAAGGAAGATCACGATGGCAATTTTGGAGCAGGTTGCCATAAGTGAACCGATTGTGCGATTAGTCGTTCAGTATAAGAGACTCCGGAGTTACATAGTTAGGCTGGAATCCACCTCCGCTGCGGTGACTGACGGAAAGATCTATCCGTTGTTCAATCAGATTAAATCTCGTGCCGGTCTCCTGAACACGGTCAAACCAAGTTTGTTCGAGAGTGATACATCGCCCGAACTCAAGTCTTGCTTCGACAGCAGCGTAATCGATTACTTCAAGGATAGACAACGATCATTGGACACGTTGTCGCAAGTGACTCAGGATCCCGTCCTACAGGAAGTCCGGGCGAGCAAGTCCAAAGTCGACGTTTTCATGGCGGAACACGCTGTGATGAAAGACATCGACCACGATGAATTGCTGCTTTCTCTCGCAACGGGCCAGCCCGATTCAATGCTTAGTAGAGCGTTCCTCGTTGATCGCCTGAAGGTTGAAATGATACGGCATGATTTGGGAAAGAGGTATCAGATCATGTTTCAGTGGCTGGAAAGTTATCGCCGCAGGGCGCAGGCAAACGGCTATGCTACGATTGACGGCAAGCGAAAGTACATTGATGGTCTCAAGAGTTCAGATGTTGCTAGGAGAGAGCGAGCATTGGAACACGCGGTTAGGTGGTTGATACGTTATTGACCAAAGTGTGCCCTCCACCAACGAGTTGTGAGATCTAGCCTTTATTTCTGAACCAGGATTGGGGTCGCATCCTTACTCTCACTTGGGCTTATGGGAAGAGTCGCACGCCCCGCCGGGTAGAAGCCAAAATGAAAAAAAGATCACTTTTGATCCCTCTTACTCCCAGCTCGTTTGATCCTTTCTTACCCTAGGCTGCCTG
>JAHFAO010000137.1:0-1291 GCA_023250515.1 Deltaproteobacteria bacterium
GTGCATGGCTTCCTGCCACACGGGTTGGGGCAACACTCCGGTCACGTCGAGTTCTTCAATGCGGCGCAGGAGACGCTGCGCTTGTAGAGAGACCCCTTGCTCCGCGTAGATCAGAACATTCGTGTCGAGCACGCAAAGGCTTCCGCTGGGGATATCATCGAGGTTCATAGGTCCCACATATCTTCTTCAAGCACGTGGCGAAGTTGTTTCGCAGGGATTTTCATTGGTCGCTCGCAAAAAAGGTGATACGCCATCTTCCGGTCCTTGGGCGTCGCCGCGTCTTTCCGGAGATATCGCACTAGCGCGTCTTGGATCAGATCGCTGAGGGGCCGTCCCTCCTCAGCGGCTCGCCGTTTGGCCAGCCGCATGATGTCTTCTTCAATAAGAGTGCCGATTTTTTGCTTCATGTTCTGCCTCCTTTGTCTTTAGCCAGAGCTCACTGCTCTGCGACACCCCTCGGGATCCCGACCTCAGCTTTTCAAGATCAATAACGCTATATGCTTAGCAGAATAGTAGCGTCTTTAACCGTTTTCATGAATATACCAGAATTCAAGAACCGTCAAGAAACTGCAGAGAACAGTTTTGACCTTCCAATGTGGAATCTCAAACTACTCGCCGCGTGGGAAAGGGCGGAGACTTCGACGTTTCCAGAATTTCCGAAACGTCGAACTGGGAATAATGGGAATTGAAAACCTTGTCCGGGAAGAACTTAACCCCGGTCGATGAAGCGGAAGCTCTCTTTGAGCTTAAAGAGCGAGGCAGCTTCGCGCAATCACAGAGAGAACCGCAACATTTTTCGAATTGGCATACGGTGAGATGAATTACGAACAGGCTTTCTTATGGGGAACGGGGTCGATCTCGCTAAACATCGCGGAGGGTAATGGAAGATGGCACGCAAAAGAAAGAAAGAATTTCTTCTGGATTGCCAGAGGCTCTGATTTCGAGTGCGTGCCGCTGGTGGAACTCTGTAGACGACAGAAGTTAATGACGGAAGAGACCTGTGCGGAACTGAAGGCGGAGTTGGAGGTCCTTTCGAAAATGGTTACCGCTCTAATAAAGGGGACGGACAAAAGGGAGCAATAGAGCAAAGGCTAAACTTTTGCTTCGAATCAAACAGAGCAATAGAACAATAGAACAATAGATCAGTGGAACGCATTCTCGCCGCTTTTAGCCCCCTATTGTTCCATTTTTCTAATGCTCGAATGCGCTAAATTTTTGCGGAGCAAAAATTTGGTGGGCCCACCTGGATTCGAACCAGGGACCTACCGGTTATGAGCCGGTGGCTCTAACC
>JAHFAO010000137.1:1301-9201 GCA_023250515.1 Deltaproteobacteria bacterium
ACTACGGGAAGTATATCCGGGGCGACGTAGCTGAGCAGCTTCAGAGGCTTTTGGGGGCAAAAACCGAAACCTTAACCGAAACCCAAGCAGAAGCGACAGGGACAGACGGGGATGAAGTATCGGAAAACTCAAGGGAAGGAAGGTGGTGGGCCCACCTGGATTCGAACCAGGGACCTACCGGTTATGAGCCGGTGGCTCTAACCAGCTGAGCTATGGGCCCGTACTCAAATTTTGGATTTTAGATTTTCGATTTTTAGAGGCTCGCAGTTTCGCACGCCTTTTGCAAGAGTGTCATCCCAATCGCCGTTTAACTCTCCATGAAACTTTTAAGCCGTTTGCTCCGGCTGGGATGCCTGAGCTTGCGCAGGGCCTTGGCCTCGATCTGGCGTATACGCTCGCGGGTCACAGTGAACTTCTGTCCTACCTCCTCGAGGGTATGATCCGATTTTTCCCCAATCCCAAAACGCATCCGCAGGACCTGCTCCTCGCGCGGAGTCAGAGTCGCCAACACCTTCTTGGTCTGCTCCTGAAGGTTGATGTTGACCACGGCATCGGAAGGCGTGATGATCCGCTTATCCTCGATGAAGTCGCCTAAATGGCTGTCCTCTTCCTCCCCCACAGGGGTTTCGAGGGAGATCGGCTCCTTGGCGATCTTCAAGACCTTGCGCACCTTATCTAAAGGGATCTCCATCTTGGCGGCGATCTCCTCCGGAGTCGGTTCCCGGCCGATCTCCTGGACCAGATAGCGGGAAGTGCGGATCAGTTTGTTGATAGTCTCGATCATATGGACTGGGATCCGAATGGTCCGGGCCTGGTCAGCGATGGCCCGGGTAATCGCCTGGCGGATCCACCAGGTAGCATAAGTGGAAAACTTATAGCCGCGCTGATACTCAAACTTGTCCACCGCCTTCATGAGACCGATGTTTCCTTCCTGAATGAGATCCAGAAACTGGAGTCCCCGGTTCGTGTATTTTTTGGCGATGCTGACGACCAAACGGAGATTGGCCTCGATCAATTCCTTCTTGGCAAAGTTCGCCTTGGTCTCCCCTTCGATGAAGGACTTTACTCGACGCCTGATCTCCTCCGCCGGCATCTCTAGATCTCTCTCGATCCGTCTGACGTCTCGCCTCGCGGCCCGGATCTCTTCGACCATTCTCTGAATGGCATCATGCCCCATGCGGAGAGATCCTATAGCTCGCTGCCAATGCTTCTTGCGTCCGTTGCTACTCGGAACAACCTTGAGGATCTCCTGATAGGGTTTTCCAGTCTTACGCTCAAACTCCAACACCCTCCTGTCCCACCCCCGTATCTGATCCATGGCCTTTTTTAACCCTTCGACGATAGCCTCTGTTTGTCTCCGACTCAGTTGCATGGCCACAAGAGCGTTGGAGATCTTTTCCTGTTGCTTGGAGAGCGCCTCTTGAAGAAGCTTCTGCTTTCGGGCTGAGAGGTGCTTCCGTTCTAGTTTCTTTTTGATTTTTTCCCTTTTGTTAGCCAATCGGCGCAATTTGCCTATCTGGTCCAGGAGCTTCTTCTCATAGATCTCTTCCTCCTCCAGGTAATCCGGATCATCATCCCCGTCTTGGATAATCTCCCGCACCCGAATCTCGTGACGCGAAAGTCTCTCCTCCAGGTCCAGGACATGGCGTAGGGCTAAAGGGCTGGAGAGGACCTCGTCAATGACCTGTTTTTCCCCTTCCTCGATCTTCTTGGCGATCTCAACCTCACCCTCGCGACTTAGAAGGGAAACAGTCCCCATCTCTCGAAGGTACATCCGCACCGGATCCCCGGTTCTGCCCGCGATCTCCCCTTCCGTTTCCGCATCGAGGTCTTTCTCCTCCTCTTCCTCCTCCACGAGCTCCTCGGCCTGACCAGCCAGGGTGACTCTCTGATTGGAATCGATAACCTCGATGTCCATTTCACCAAAAATGGACATGACATCATCGATCTGATCCGGCGATACAATATCGGCCGGGAGCATGTCGTTGACCTCATCGTAGGTCAGGTAGCCCTTCTCCTTGCCGAGGTCGATGAGTTTCCTGACCTCTTTGATGTTTTTCTTCTGGGCTACCTGATCGGGGCCAAGGGCTTCGTTCGCGGTCTCTACCGTATCCCTGTCTTGGATGCGAATCTTCTTCGGACGACCTCTTGCCATTCCAACATCCTTTCTTTTTTGGTCTCCTCATCTTTTTTTTCTTCCGCAACCCGGATCGCTTGGCGAAGATCTTTCTCCAGGCCTCTCAAGTATCTCCTACGAAGATGCGAGAGGCAATCCTCCATCATCTTCTCGGCCTCCTCCTGCGGTATGCTCTCCCCCGCCAGCATAAGGGCAGCGATTTGAGATGCCCGGTCCGTCGCGAACCCCTGTACCAGGCGTGCCACATCCACCTTGCCCCCCACCCTCCATTCTGAGAGAACCCCTCGCACAACCTCCCTCCAGTTTGGACTGACGAGACTTTCTACATCCTTCTCCCGCTCCACATGCTGGATCATGGAAGGAAAGCTAAGCATGAGGCTTACCAGCGAACGCTCCACGAGCTCTTCCCTTGCCCCTTCTTGAACAGGCTTTAGAGAAGCCCCTGGGGAAACCGAACGGCGCTGTTCTCCTGAAGGACGCAAAGGAGGGCGCAAGAGTTCTTCTCTAATTCCTAAGGAATCAACGGCGCGGCGGGCCAGCAGATCGACTTCAAACGGATTGCGGATCTTGCCCATGATTCGACTGATCTCCTTGGCAATCTGACTCTTGCCCTCGAGGCTCTTTCCAAACTGCCCCTCCAGCCAAGAAAAATAGTAATCGGCCATGGGAACCGCCTGGTCTATAATGCCTTCCAACGCCTCTTTCCCTTTAGACCTGACGAAGGTGTCCGGATCCTCTCCCTTGGGCAAGAAGGCAGCCCGCCCAAGTAGTCCTCCATCGATAAAGATCTCAAAGCTCCGGGCGGCTGCTTTTCTTCCAGCCTCATCCCCATCAAATAGGGCAATAATGTTTTTTGTATATCGTACCAAGATGCGCACGTGATCCGGAGTGAGGGCGGTGCCCAAGGTCGCAACGGCATAGGAGATACCAAATTGAAATAAGGCGAGCACGTCCAGATACCCCTCCACCACAACCACCCGATCCACTCCCCGAATAGTTTCCTTGGCTTGAAAGAGGCCATAGAGGTTGGCTCCCTTGCGAAAGAGAGGGGTCTCGGCCGAATTGAGATACTTAGGGAGACCTTCCTCAAGCACCCGGCCGCCGAACCCTACAACCTTCCCTGCTGGACTCACAATAGGGAAGATGAGGCGACCAAAAAACTTTTCCCCGTAATGCTGCGACCCTCTCTCGCTGATAAGTCCCAAGCGCACTGCGTGCTTTAAAGAGAGCCCCTCTCTTTTGAGAAAAGCGACCAAACCTTGGCCCGCATGTGGGGCATAACCGAGATAAAAGCGCCGTGCTACCTGTTCCTCGACCCCTCTGGCTTTGAGATAGGCAAGAGCCCTCTTCCCCTCAGGATGGCCGAACAGCACCTCATGAAAATAAGCCGCCGCCCTTTCATTGAGCTGATATAAGGACTCTTTCTCTTCCGTGTCTCTCCTTGCCCCGGGTCTGTCCGAGCGCTCCACCGCGATTCCATACCGCTTTGCCACCTGCTCCACAGCCTCTGGAAAAGTCAGATGATCGTACCGCATCAAAAAATGAAAGACATTTCCTCCGACGCCACAACCGAAACAATGAAAGATGCCCTTTTCCTCGTTCACCGTGAAGGAGGGGGTCTTTTCCGCATGAAACGGACAAAGCCCAAGGTAATTGCGCCCCATCTTTTTTAGGGTCAAGTGATCCGATATCACCTCCACAATGGAGCAGCGCTCGCGAACTTCTAAAATCTTTCCTTCCGCAATCATCCTGACCACGTAAAAGAAGCAAAGACTCCCCTCTCGCGTGCCTCCCCCCGTGGGAGGAGATTTGCCTTTCCAATCCGGATGAGTCCTTGGGCAAGCTGATAGAGAGGAGGAGCGAGGTAGGACTCATCGATTCTTTGCCTCGTCTTATCGGGAATCAAGGGAGAAGAACCCAGGAAGAAAATGATGAGAGATAAGATGGCTGCTCCCTTTCCCATCCCCAGCACCAGCCCCCCAACCCGATTGACTGCTTGTAGGAAAAGGAATTCTGCCGAACGATGGAGGAGCCAGCCGACCAGGCTGAGGACAAAGTAAACGGCAAAGAAAAGACCGACAAAGGCTATGGCCCGGAGAATGATGAACGAGAACTTCCAATAGTTTGCCAAGAGAGCTGCCGCTGGTTCATCATAACGGACTGCCACCATGAAACCGATAATAAGTCCAAGCAGAGAGAAGCTCTCCCGAAAGAGCCCTTTAAAATAACCCCTCAGGGTAAAAAGGGATAGAAGGACAAGCAGGATCGGATCAATGATGTTCACCAACGGGTTACATCCCTCAACCCTTTTTATCCGCTCAGGATTTCCTTGGCAAGTTCGCTCACCCGCTTACCTTCGGTGCGACCAGTGACCTTGGGCATAACCTGTCTCATCACCTTTCCCAAGTCCTGCACCCCTTTCGCACCCACTTCCTCAATGGAACTCCGGATCAGGGCGCGAACCTCCTCCTCGCTCAAGGCCTCAGGAAGGAACCGGTGCAGGACCCCCAACTCGGCCTCTTCCTTCTCCACCAAATCGGTCCTGCCCCCCTTCCGAAAATACTCGATCGACTCCTGCCCCTGCTTGCAAAGGGAGGATATAGTTCTTAAGATTTCGTCCGGCGTTAGTTCTCTGCGCCCCTTGATCTCTTCGTTGTGTAAGGCCGATAAAAGTAGCCGCAGGGTGGAAAGGGTTAATCGATCTCCGCTCTTCATGGCCGCTTTCACGGCATCCTGGATTTCAGTCTTCAGTTCCATTCCCTCCGCGACGGCCTTCATTCGAATGAGCCGTGCATTCTAAAAGTAATGGTTTCGGGATCGTCTCAAGGCCCTCTTCTTTGCGGCTATCGCCTTCTTCTTCCTTTTGACACTCGGTTTTTCGTAATGTTCCCGTTTGCGCAGCTCTGCCAATATCCCTGCCTTCTCGCAAAGCTTTTTGAAGCGTCGGATCGCGCTCTCAATGGACTCGTTTTCTCTGACCCTGACTCCAGTCATAGCTTTGTATCACCTCCCCCGCTCCACTAATATCACCTAAGACACTCATATCCTTCAAGTTTTTTATTTTATCCCATTTATGCATCAAGTCAAGCTACCCGTGGAAAAACTTGACGCCAACAGACGGGATGTGTACGATGAGACCATCCATTACCCCTGTGAATGCACTGATCCCACAACGAGCCCTCTTATCGCATTTGATTGGGCTCCTTTTTCTGCTCCTTTTCCCTGTTTCTCCGAGTCAAACGCTCGCCTCTTCCCATAGGGCAGAGTCCCTTCTGCTCTCTAACGGCCTTAGGGTAATCGTCAAGAAGGATCCTTCTTCTCCTCTGGCGGCCCTTCAACTCTGGGTCAAGACGGGTGCCGCAGATGAAAAGAGTGAGGAAGCAGGCCTAGCCCATGTCCTAGAACACATTCTCTTCCGGGGATCATCTGAAACGGGAACAGGCAAGCTCGCCGGGGAGGCCGAAAACCTGGGAGGAAGGATTAACGGCTTCACGTCTCACGATCATACGGTTTACCACATAGTTCTACCGGCAATGCAGTCGAAAAACGGACTCAGGATCCTAGCCCAAATGATGCAGTTGCCGTCTCCGGACGAGGCGCAATTGCAAAAAGAGATCCAAGTGGTTCTGGAGGAATGGAAACAGGGGCAGGACAATCCCCGTTCTCGAGTTAGCAGCGATCTTTTCAGAACCGCTTACCAGGTCCACCCTTACGGTCGTCCGGTGATCGGAACCCCGGAGACGCTCAAGGGCATAACGTGGGAGGTGTTAAGCAGTTTCTACCACCGCTGGTACACAGCAAACAATATGATTTTAGTGGCGGTTGGAGATTTTGATAATGAGCTGGTGAAAAGGGATATAGCCGAGCTTTTCGGGCCGTTGCCCGCACGGGATTTATCTATCCGCAATCGGCCCCCGGAATCCCTCCAAGAGCAACCCCGCTTCAGTGTCCTTAAAGCACCGGTCCGGCAAGCCTATCTGATGATTGGCTTTCCCATACCCAAGGCAACGGAAAGAGAGGTGCCTGCCCTTGACCTCCTCGCTTTTGTCCTTGGCCGCGGGGAAAGCTCTCGCCTTGCCGAGAGGGTCAAGACTGCCGCAGGACTTGTAAACTCGATTTCAGCCTCCACATTCAACCCCAAAGAGCCTGGGCTCTTTCTCATTCAAGCCCAACTCGAGACAGGCAAAATCACGGAGGCCCTTAGAGCGATCTTCAAAGAGGTCTATCGGCTGCGGGAAGAGCCCGTTAGCCCTTTGGAGCTGAACCGGGCCCACGTAAACTTTCTACGCACCTTTGTTGAGACCAAAGAAACCGTGCAAGGACAAGCCCGCCAGATGGGCAGCTTCCAATCCTTTTACGGCAACCCGGACTACGAGGAGACCTATTTGGAAGGGATCCGCCAGCTAGGCGCAGAGAAACTAAAATCTGTGGCCCAAACTTTTTTTAGGACAGAAACTCTCTCCCTATCCTTACTCGTCCCTGAGGAAACAACTCACCTGCCCAATACGGAGGAGATCGCAAACCTGAGTCTTTCCTTGCAGAGCTCTTCTTTGGCTAAGCGTGAGGGCGGGATCTTAAAGGCGGCTCTAGAGAACGGCCTAACGATCCTAATTCAGGAAAACCATCGTCTCCCGGTTTTCACCGCCCACGCAGCAGTCATTGGGGGGCTCCTCCTCGAAGATGACTCGAACAACGGGATTCATAACTTTATTGCGGCGATGTTGACTCAAGGGACACCGCGTTTGTCCGCCACTCAATTGGTTCAGGAGGTGGAACGTCTCGGAGGGAGTCTTAGTGGCTCCTCGGGCAATAGCAGCCTCAGCCTGACGGGAACCTTCCCCAGTCAACAGGCAGAAAGAGGAATGGAAATATTTCTTGATGTTCTACTTCATCCCGCCTTTTCTCAGGAAGAGTTGGAGAAAAAAAGGCAAGAGATCCTGATTGGGATTAGAAATCGCGAAGAGCGCGTCCGCAACCAAGCCTTCCGCCTTTTCTATCAGACCCTTTTCCGGAATCACCCTTACCGTCTCCATCTCTCGGGGGAAAGAGAGCAGGTCCTTCGCCTCTCAAGAGAAGATCTGATCACTCACTATCAGAGGCTTGTCTCCCCTGACAGAATCGTCCTTACCATCATGGGCGATGTCGATGGAGAGAAGATCTTAAGACATCTCCAAAGTAAGCTTTCCTCCCTGCCCAGAAATCCCTCCAGCTTCCCCTTGCCTCCAGCAGAGGATGGAATCGGCGAGGCGCGCATGGAGAAGAAAACTACCAAGACAAAACAAGCTCACGTCCTCCTCGGTTTTCCAGCCCCGGTAAAAGGACAGGCCGATTATTTCACCATGAAGGTCCTGGAGACGATCCTCTCCCGCATCGGGGGGAGATTATTTGTCGAACTCAGGGATAAGCAGGGTCTGGCTTATTCGGTAGGCGCCTTTTCTTTGGATGATCCGTTTCAGGGGGCCTTCGGGATTTATGCGGCAACAGACCCTACGACTGTAGAGAAGATGAGAGAAGCGATACTCGCTGAGATCAGGAGGCTGTGGGAGGAGGAAGTCCCAACCCATGAATTAGACCGAGCCAAGAAGTACCTCGTCGGAAATTACCTCATCGCCCGACAGACCAACGCATCAAAGGCCGCAGACCTAACCTCCAACGAGCTCTTCGGCTTCGGTAGCGACTTTGGCCAACGCTACCAGGAGGGAATCGAAAAGGTCGGCGCTGCCGATATCCTTAAATTTGCCCAGCAGTATCTTTCCTTGGATC
>JAHFAO010000021.1 GCA_023250515.1 Deltaproteobacteria bacterium
TCAGATCTTTCAGCGAATCATACTTGACCATGAAGACGGAATCCGCCCTTTCTCCACGGCCGAGAAGATCAAAAAGGTTTCCACAACTCTCACCTTCAGACTATCCACTGGCTATTTCGGCGATACCATTCTGCCCGACATCTTTCTTGGCTATGATCCAGACGGCTATTGGGTCGCGAACCCTGCTATAACTTACGCCCCGTCTTGGAATGAAAAGATCAAGATAAGTCTTGTCGGGGCTATATACGGGGGCCACAACAAGTTTAAATCTTTTGGTTTCTTTGATGAAAAGGATTCCGTCTTTCTGAAACTGCGCTATCAGTTCTGATGGCGAACAGGAGGTTAAAATGAAGTCAATAGTCAAATGTCAATCGTCAATTGTTTCACGGTTTCCGATTTACTGCCTCTCAACCCTCACCTTAATCCTCTCCCTGCTAGGGAGAGGGAAGGGTGAGGGTCAGGCAAAGAATAAGCCTCGTAATTATCTGCGACTATTTCTTGCTCTACTGCTACTTTTACCGTTGGAAATCAACGCTGCAGAGGCTGAATTAAAACCCGGCGACACAATCGGTCCTCAAAACTGGCAGAGGGTTCAGGGGATGGTGGGAGAGAATTTCTTGAGCCGGATCAAGGCAGGCCATACGATTCAGATCAAGGAACCCAAGGTCTTTAGACCTTTGAAGGAGTACGTTGAAGCCACCGAGAAATATTCCGGCAAGGTCCGTCTCGGCCCAAACGGAGAACTCCAGGATTACGTTGCCGGTCAGCCCTTCCCGAAGATCGATCCCAGTGACCCGCAGGTCGGCCAAAAGCTTGCCTGGAATTTTTTTTGGCGCTGGCTGGGCGATGATTACAAGACCGGGGGCGCCGTTGAAGGAGGAAAAATCATCCGCACCGCCATAGAAAAAGATGGATCGGAGCGCCGGGCAGATCTCGTCTCCTATTTTATATTTCCCCGCACTCGGTACACGTTGAGTCCTAGACCTGCCATTCCCGGATATGAACATATCGACTATATGCAGCTCCGGGTTGACAGTTATCCGCGGGATTCTGCCGGAACCACAACCCTTGAGATGCGCTATGACGATCCCAAGAGGGCGGACGATCTGTATCTCTATATCCCCAGCATTCGGCGCATTCGCCGTGCTACCACAACTCTGAGGTGCCAGACCCTGGCCCCAAGTGAATTCAACCTCGATGACATCAACAGCTTTAACGGCAAGGTCACAGACTTTAGCTACAAGTTTCTGGGTGAAAAGAAAATCCTCGCAAACCTTTCTCAGGAAAAATTTCCCTTCAACCGTAAAAAGGGGGACTATCTGCCCCTGGATGAAAAGTGGCAGGTGGTGGATACCTATGTATTAGAGATTACACCCAAAGACCCCGATTACTGCTATCCGAGAAAGGTCCTTCACCTCAACAAGGTGACCTATGATACGCATTGGACTCTAATGTGGGACAAAAAAGGGGAGTACTGGAAGGAGCAGTTTGGCTTTTTTACGCCGATCAAACTTCCCGATGGCCGCGAGGTCTGGTCGGTCGGAAGCGTGGTCATTGTGAACGTCCAGAATGGGCGATCCACCATCGTAACCGCTAACCGGCTCTATAACCAAGGTTATCCAGCCAGCCTGTGGAGCCTTGCAACTCTTCAGACTATTATGCGCGGCGGAAGCGTCGAATAAGGGGGCATGCTTCGACCCTTCGACTTGGCTCAGGGCCGGCTCCCTCGACTGAGCCTTTAGTCCCGAGCCCTTCGATAAACTCAGGACAGGCTTGTCGAGGGATCAGCATGAACGGAAAATTGTTATCTGTTTCACGCCTTTCTCCGTTCGCCCTGAGCATGTCGAAGGGCCAACCGAAGCCCTCTGGTTTGCTACTGCTGCTAGCGTTCGCGCTTCTCGAAGCGTTTCTCTGGTCCCCCAACATCATGGCTGCGTCTTTAGAGCGGGAACCCGCTTTTCGGGATAACTTCTACAGCGTGGAAATCCGTGGCCATCTCTCCTGGATTGTCGGCTACTACGGAACCCTTCTACATTCGAGAGATCGAGGGCTTAGCTGGGAGGTGCAAAACAGTGAGACACGAGAAGCCCTTTTCCGTGTTGTTTTCGTCGATGAGCAGCGAGGCTGGGTTTCCGGCAGCTACGGGAAGATCCTTCATACCAGTAGCGGAGGAAGGAACTGGCAAACCCAACAGACACCGACACGGGAGCACCTCTTTGGTCTCACCTTCGGAAGCGAGGGTTTAGGGTGGGCGGTGGGGAGCCGGGGTACGGTTCTCCACACGGAAGACGGCGGCGCCTCTTGGGTGAATCGCCCCGTAACTGAAGACGTCATCCTAAACGACGTTTCGTTTATTGATGCCAGGCAGGGATGGGTCGTGGGAGAATTTGGACGCATCTACCGCAGCAGAGATGGCGGCCGAACTTGGCTGAAACAGCAAAGCCCCATTGAGGTCTCATTTGTCAGCGGGCAAAGCCGCAATCTCTTCCGGCTCCTTTTTCCAAACTCCGAAGCGGGCTGGGCGTTCGGTTTGGATGGGGTGATCCTCAGAACCCGGAACGGGGAGCGGTGGGATGTCATCCACCAAGATGGCGCATCCCTCAATTATACGAAGCGTCACCATCTCTTCTCTGCCTCCGTTTTTGGTGGAAAAAAATGGGCAGTGGGAGAGCGCGGGACGCTCCTGGTCGCCGCTGTGGGAGACGACCAGTGGAGAACGGCAGGACTAAGAATACCCCCCGTGACCCTGAACGGGATCGCCTTCGGTCATGACGGCTTCGGACTCATTGTAGGGAATAGGGGGCTGGTCTTCCGCACGGAAGATGGAGGGAAGCAGTGGAAGCAAATCCCGATCGTCCCTAAGGCTCCTGGGAAAGGAGTCAGTAAGTTTCCATGAGGCGCTTGGCTGAATGGGTCGTTAAAAACCGCTTCTCGGTTTTGATCACGATCTTTCTTCTTACCGTCTTCTTTGGTACCCATGCCCTCAGGATTGAGATTTACACAGCCTTCTCGGATCTCCTACCGAAAGCTCATCCCTTCATCAGCGTCCATAACGAGTTCAGCAAGGTTTTTGGAGGGGCCAACCTCGTTCTGCTCTCGGTAGAGGTCAAAGAGGGGGACATTTTTAATTCCCGTACCCTGGAGAAGATCAAGAGGCTCACTGAGATGCTCGAGCTTACCCCAGGAGCGAGTAACTACCAAATCTTTTCCATCGCCCGCCAGAAGGTTAAGGATATCCGAGCCACAGCCTGGGGTATTGAAGTCCAACCGGTCATGTGGCCGAAGGTCCCGAACACTCCTGAAGCGATTGAGCAACTCCGACATGTGGTCTACGCGAATCCTACCATTGTCGGACGATTGGTTTCCGAGGACGGCACGGCGGCCCTCATCACCGCCTCCTTCCACGAAGAGCGTCTCGACTACGGGGCCCTTTTCCGCCGCATCCGCCAGGCCATCAGCCAGGTAGAGGATGAAAACACTATGGTCTCTGCGGCCGGAGAGCCGATCCTCTATGGTTGGATTTATCATCACCTGCGGGAAATTGGCCTGATTATCGCTCTTACCTGCCTGACCATCTTCGGCCTGCTGGTGCTCTACTACCGCAACCTCAACGGGATCATGATTCCTACCCTTTCTGCCCTCGTGACTTTCATTTGGGGCACCGGGTTCACAGCGCTCCTGGGATACAATTTCGAACCTCTGATCTTAGTGGTACCTTTCCTGATTACCGCCCGAACCATCAGCCACTCGATCCAGTTCCGAGAGCGATTCTTTGAAGAGCTGGAACGCTACGGGGACAAGGAGAAAGCAGCCATAGAGGCTGCCACAGGCCTCATCATGCCGGGGGGTATTTCCATCGTCACCGACGCAATCGGCTTGACCGTTCTCCTTGTGGCCCCTATGCCGATTCTGACCAAGTTGGCTGTAGCGGGAAGCTTCTGGGTGATCAGCAACCTCGTGAGTGTACTCATCCTGGACCCAATTCTCTGCTGCTACTTTCCCACACCGCACCGACTCCCCAAAGGAGGGGAGGGACACTGGCTGGACTCCCCGCTACGCGGCCTCGGCAAATTCTGTATTAGTCCTGTCGGAAAATGGGTAGTGCTGGCCGCGTTCGGCGGAATCTCCCTTTGGAGTCTTTACTGGTATCAGTTCCTTACTGTGGGAGATTCTAGGCCCGGTTCGCCGCTACTCTGGCCCAATTCCAATTACAATGCGAGCGTGCGGCACATCAACGAGAAGTTCCAGGGCACGGATCACCTTTACGTGATTGTCAAAGGTAAAACGGAGAACGCGATGAAATCCCCCCAGGTCCTGGGGACCATAGAGGCATTTCAACGTCACATGCAGCGCTCTCCTCACGCGGGCGGGACTGACTCCCTCGTCGATCTCACGCGCCAGATTAACACGGTCCTGCACAACAACGATCCGCGCTGGGGGGTTCTGCCTCGCTCGGCTGACGATGTCGGGGGGATCCTCATGATCGCGGAGCACGGTAGTGAGCCAGGAGACTTTGATCGCTGGGTCAATTACAACTTTCAGAATGGCAATGTGACTCTCTTCCTCTACGATCACAAAGGCGACACCATCCGAGAAGTGATTGGCCGGGCGAAGGAGTTCATCGCCGCGCATCCTATGACAGAGGCAGAGTTCAGGCTCGCGAGCGGGCTTGTTGGTGTCTTGGCCGCAGCCAATGAAGTTATCGCCCGGTCGGATAAGCTGACCCTTGGGCTTATGCTTCTGGCCCAGCTTGTCTTTTGCGCCCTGGGCTTCCGTTCCATAGCCGCGGGTCTCCTTTTTGTAGGAGTAGTCCTCCTTTCCAACACGTTCGGCATGGCGCTGATGGCTTACTGGAACGTGGGACTAAACGTGAATACTCTGCCGGTCATCAGCCTGGGGATTGGCTTTGGCGAGGACTACGGCATCTACATCGTCTCTCGAACGATCGAGGAATATGTCCGGCACGGGCGACGCGACCTTGGGGCGGCGCTTATCGAAGGGGTGGCCACGGCCGGGAAGGCGGTTCTTTACACTGCCTTTTTAATCTCCGCCGGAATCGCCTTCTGGTCCTTTTCTCCTCTCCGCTTTCAGGCCGAGATGGGGTATCAACTGCTCATCATCCTCACTATGAATATGTTGGGTGGGCTCCTTCTCCTCCCGGCTCTTATCTGCCTGATAAGGCCCCGGTTTGTTGAAGGATTGAAATAAGGTGATCTCCAAGAGCCCCAGCAAAATCTGGAAAACCACCCCCGTGAGACTCTTCACGGAGTTTACCCTGAGATTCTTCGCTTCGCTCAGAATGACATCGAAGGGTTCAGAATGACAGTCGAAGGATTCAGAGTGCCACACGAGTGGTTCAGAGTGACAAGCGGTGTCATTCTGAGGAGCAAAGAGACGAAGAATCTCATATTTAAAGCGCTGCTATGAGCTGCACGTTTTTACCGATAGCCGTTTGTTTTACGCCTCTCGCTAAATGGTTTTTGTGTTTGGGTCTCTTTCTGCCTTTTGAAATTTCAGCCGCAGAAAAAATTCGCCTGGCTATCCCGACCGTCGCTGTGCAGTATGCCCCCATCTACTTTGGCCTCAAGCAGGGGTTCTATAGCGCTGAGGGTCTGGATTTGGAGATTCACTCAATGCGCACGGACCTTGCTATTGCGGCCTTAGGAATAGGAGAAACCGACTACATAGCCCATGGTGGTGCTGCCCTACGTGCTGCGGCGCAGGGCTTTCCTCTCAAACTCGTATTTGCCTTGGACCATAAGGCCCCTTTCTGGCTGGTTACCCGTCCGGAGATCGAGAATGTCAATATGCTTAAAGGAAAGAAGATCGGGGTCAGCTTTCCCGGAGACACCCCGCAATTGGTGTTAAAACGCTTTCTGCGCCGGCAGGGAATAGATCCCGACCGAGAAGTCTCCTATGTGGGCGGCCAATTTTCTCCCACGGCTTTTCAGAGTCTTATGAGCGGGGTCTTGGATGGAGCAGTTCTTGCACCTCCCTTTAATGTTCTGGCTGAAGAAAAGGGACTCCGAATTCTTACCTTTCTCGGCGCCGCCGTCCCAGACGCGACCACGTCCAATGGAATCGTCGCAAGCGACCGGAAGATCAGATCCCAACCTGATCAGGTAAAGCGTATGGTACGGGCTAGTTTAAAATCCCTCTTAATTTACCGGCAGAGAAAAGAACCCGCCGTGGAGCTTCTCGCTTCTCTGTTTGATCTTCCACGAAGGACAGCGGAAAGGGTTTACGGGTATGCCTTAGAAATCTTAACTCCCGACGGAGAGATTAGTCGGGAGAAGGTACGCAACATACTCAACATGATGCAGGAGACGGGGCAAAAGACTTCAACGCTCCAGCCGGAAGCTGTTTTAGACTTCTCCTTTCTTAGGGAGGTTCAGAGGGAATTGGCTAAGGGTAAGTAGGGAAGCCCCATGATCATCGATATCCACGCCCATCCTGTCTTCGCGGGGATGCCGGTGCATCCAGGCGTCCATCGACTTTCCCAGGCGTATTATAACAGAAGGGCCTTGGAGTTGACGTTGCCGGATTTTGTTCAAGAACTAGATCGCGCTGGAGTGGATAAGGTTGTTTTTCTAACGAGTTCCTGGAAGGGTCAGCCTGTCCGCGAGCGGAACGAGGCCACAGCAGAGCTCATACACCGATATCCAGAGCGCTTCATAGGTTTTGGCAGCTTCGACCCTAATGCCGGTCATGAAGCAGTGGATGATGTGGAGTACGCCATCAAAGGACTGGGCCTTGTCGGAGTCAAGACCATCGCCCAAAACGTTGAGGTCTTTTACAACGATCCACGCTACTATCCGGTCTACGAGAAAGTTCAGGAGCTGGGAGTTCCGATACTTTTTCACACCGGACCTTCTTTTTTGCAAACAAGGACCAAATTCGGAGACCTCATAACGTTAGACGATGTTGCTCTCGACTTTCCAAACATGAAGATGATACTGGCGCACATGGGCATGCAGGGCTTTATGGATGCTCATAGTTTACTTGTGCGTCACCCTAATGTCTATGCGGACCTTTCGTTTTGGCCCCTTCATCCTTCTTATCGCTCGCTGATCCCATGGTCCCTGTTCGAGGAAACGGTTCCAGGAAAGATCCTTTTGGGCAGCGATTTTCCGGTGGGCCAGACCCCCAACGAGGCCATAGAGGCTGTTCAGGGGCTTCCGGTCAGCGATAACTTTAAGACCCAGATCCTAGGTGAGAATGCCGCAAGGCTTCTGGGTCTGGCGGTCTCTCAGGACCTCCAGGATATGTAGGTCATCATCAACGATAAGAATGCTCCCGATCCCCCTGAAGGATTTCGTGCCTACGGCTAGCCTGGCCAAGACCACTGGTGTCGCCTCCCTCAGCGATGCCGTTAACGGGTTGTTGGTCATTACCTCCACTCCTCTAACCTCCTTGATCCGGATAAAGCAGGAGCACGGGAGGAAAACTGGGTCGTTTGAACAAGCCAAAAAGAGGGATCGTCCGCTGCATAAGTCTGGTAACCCGATTGCGACTTCCCGCCTGCAGCATGATCAAATCGACATCTCCGTTAGCAGCGTAATCTTCGATAACCCTTCTCAAGTTGCCCGTGTAAATATCCACGGCTACCTGCACCCCCTGCCTGTGTAAAGCGTCACAGCCAAGGGAAATCTTCTGTTCGGCTAATCCCTTCTGCATCTCCCAGGAATGCCGCTCCATGATTTTTCTGCCCGCCGACATGGCTTCTCTTGTGGACTCTGTCGTTACCCAATGATCTTGCAACCACAGCCATGCCTCTATCGGATAAGGAACAAGAAAAACGACCCGCATCCCCGGCTGGGCAATCTTCTCAAGGTAAGGGAGAATCTCCTCGATCCGGTCATGCCGCTTAAGAGGGACCAAAATCTGTCCTGCCATAATTCTCTCTCTCCTGTTATCGTGAATAGTATCTCTCCTTAGGAAATCTCTTCCAACTCAAGCAAAGACACCTGGATGGAGCAAAAGTACAGGAGAAAAACTGGACCTTTTGAAAATGCCGAAAAAAGGATCCTTCCGGCCCAGGAGCCTCATGATCGGATTTCCCCTTGCTGTCCGCATCATGATCCAATGTACATCTCCGCCAGCCTTGTAATCCTCGATAACTCTTCTCAAACTCCCCGTATAAACGTCCACGATTATCTCCACACCCTTCTTGCGCAAAGCCTCCTGGGCGAGAAAAAGCCTGTGTTCGGCTAATTGCCTTTCCCTCTCCTCCTCCGAGGAATCTCTCTTGTTTGCCGCTAACGTGGCCCCTTCCACAGGCTCTCCCATCCCTCCCTGATATTGCAACCAGTCAAAACCTCCAGTCATCGGATAATGCATAAGGAAAACGACCCTCATACCCGATTGGGCAATCTTCTCAAGGTAAGGAAGGATCTCCTCGATTCGATCATGTTTCTTCAGCGGAACCAGAATCTGTCCTGCCATCATCCTTTCTCCTTTCTATTCAGCTCTTCCTCAGGATAACGCAAGCTTTGTGCCAATCCCGGAAGATCGACGACAATTTAAAGTAAGGTGCTAGACTATTAGGAGATTTTGGAACGCCGATTGGATCGGGCGTATAAAGAAGAGGGAAGAACGTATCCTTTAGGATACATCCGAGTGCACAAATTGATTCAGGTAATTCGGAGGGACTTTATCAACTTCGATAGATAGGTTCTTTGAAGTCCTAGGGCCCTCGCCGCAGCGGCACGGTTTCCCTCTGCCTCGGCAAGGGCCCTTATGATTAACATCCGTCTGGAGGTATCCATGGCTTCACGATATGACAATCTCTCAGATCGTGTCCCCCGCCCTGCCGAGACGATTCTAGCAGACAGGTCCTGGAGAGTGACCCTTGAACCCTGACCAAGAACCACGGCGCGATCCATCTCATTGGCCAACTCACGCACATTTCCCGGCCAATCATAAGCGAGGAGTTTTTCCTCCGCCTCCTTGGCAATCTCAGTGAAATTCTTCTTCGCCTCCTTAGAAAACCGCTGTAGGAAAAAGCGGGCCAGGGGATGGATATCTTCCTTTCTCTCTCTTAAAGGAGGAAGGATGATGGGAATAACGTTGAGACGGTAATAGAGATCTTCACGGAAGCGGCCCTCTTTAACCGCTCGCTCTAGGTCACGATTCGTAGCGGCGATAATCCTTACATCCACACGGATCGGTTTGGTCCCCCCTACCCGCTCAAACTCCCGCTCTTGGAGAAACCTCAGGAGCTTGGTTTGAACCTCCGGAGAGATATCCCCAACCTCATCCAGGAAGACCGTTCCACCGTGCGCTAGTTCTATCTTTCCCTTTTTAAGTTGGTGAGCCCCCGTGAAGGCCCCCTTTTCATGTCCGAATAGCTCGCTCTCGAGGAGTTCCTTGGAGAGACCGACACAGTTAATGGCAATAAATGCCTCGGACTTTCTCTCGCTCCAGTTGTGGATGGCACGGGCAAAGATCTCCTTGCCGGTCCCGCTTTCACCTAGAAGCAGAACTGTGGATTTACTGCCTGCTGCCTTCTTCGCCGATTCCACAGCCTGATTCATCTTGGCGCTCTTGCCCACGATTAAGTGATAGCGCTCGCCCACCTCTTCGGAGAGGATCTCTACATCTCTTTTGAGCCTTTGCCGCTCCATGGCCTTCTGCACAATGAGGCTAATATGGTCCGGCTCAAAGGGCTTGGGGATAAAGTCATAGGCCCCTTCCTTCATCGCTTGGACTGCCCGTTCGATAGTGCTGTAGGCCGTAATCATAACTACGGGGACATCGTCTCCCCTCTTCCGAATCTCTCTCAAAACTTCGAGCCCGTTTATATCGGGCATCTCGATGTCGAGGAGGACGATCTGGGGACTGTGCTTCTGCAGGAGCTCCAGGCCTTCTTTACCGCTTGAGCCCACTAAGACCTGGTAGCCTACGAATTCCAGACGGTCCCTTAAGACTTCCTGGATATCCGGGTCATCGTCAACTACAAGGATGGTGCCGGTGAAAGTCTCCATGCCTATTGTTACAGAGTAATGTTACAGACCTTTTCAATTTTGGTCTTTAGCTCATCCCACTCGAAGGGCTTAAGGATATAATCATTTGCCTCTTTGAGCAAAGCTTCAAGGGCCGCATCTTTGTTGGAAAAAGCGGTGATAATAATGATGGGGATCTTCTTATCCATCTCACGGATCCGCTGCAAGGCTTCAAGACCGTCCATCTCGGGCATCCTAATATCCAGGAGGATCCCGTCGAATTTTCCCAGCGACAGCTTTTTTAAGGCCTCCACGCCGGTCCTAGCGGTCACCACCGTGACTCCATAATTCTCCAGGCGATCCTGAATCACCTCAACAATGTCTTCCTCATCATCGACGACAAGAACTTTGAGTCCCATAGTGCATCCCCGTTAATTGGCAAATACGTCTGGTCGCCTCGCAGGCAGTGTGAAGAAGAAGGTGCTCCCTTTATCCATTTCGCTCTTCACCCAGATCTTTCCCCCATGCATCTCCACGAGGCTCTTTGAAATAGCCAGGCCAAGCCCTGTCCCTTTGGTTTTCTGCTTGTCTGGTTGAGTAATTTGATAGAACTCATCGAAGATTCTATTGGCCTCTTCCGGGGGAATACCCGGACCAGTGTCTGTAACAGAGACCTGTAGCCATTCATCGCCATTTTTCTGAATGGCTACCTTCACTTTGCCATGAGATGGGGTAAACTTGACCGCATTGCTGATAAGATTGGTCAGCACCTGGCTTATCTTATCTCGATCTGCCCAAGCGGTTACGGTCACGTCCGAAGAGTCGATATTGAGACTGATGAGCTTCTCCTCTGCCACTTGTCTCAGTGTTTCTGCAACTTCAAGGATTAGGGTGGCAAGAGGGAGGCTTGTCGGCTTGAGCTCGATTCTCCCGGCTTCGATGATGGAGAGATCGAGAAGATCGTTGATGAGCCGTGCGAGACGATCCGTGTTCGACTTGATCCGGGTGACATAACGAATCTGTTTTTCATTTAACTGGCCGGTAAGACCATCAAGCATGTTGTCCACTGAGCCCTTTATTGAGGTCAGTGGTGTTCTTAGTTCGTGGGAGACATTTGAAACAAAGGCGGACTTCATTCTATCGAGCTCTCGAAGCCTTCGATTGGCAATGACAAGTTCTTGGGTCCTCTCCGCGACCTTGCGCTCCATACCCGTATAGGCTTCCTGGAGAGCCGCTGTCATCTTGTTGAATTCTTCGGCGAGAACCTCGATTTCGTCACCGGTCTTGATTCTGAGACGGAGACCTAAGTCACCCTTTCCGATGCGCTCCACGCCCTGGCGGAGCATTTGAAGGGGAACAACCACCCGTCGTGCCACAAAGATGCTCGCCAATAAGGCCATGCCGAATCCAAGCAAGAGCAGGCTGGAGGTGCGTAGCATTGAGGCATAGAGCGGTCCATATGCCTCTTTCATCGGGCGTTCAATGATGACTGCCCAGTCGAGACTGGGGATAAAGACATAGGAGCTGAAAACCTTTCTTCCCTCTAGGTCATGCGCCACCATCGTTTTCGGCTCGGGTGCGACTGGAGTCGGTTCAAAAGCTGCTTGCACTTGTTTTAGTTGAGATGCGTTACGTCGTTGTAAAACAAGGCTAATGTCCCGGTGGGCTATGATATCGCCAGAGCGGGAGACGATATAGGCATAGCCGGTCTCTCCAGCTTTGATGGCTACGATGGATTCCCAAATATGTCTAAGATTCACCTCGGCTTGAAGGACGCCGATGACACTTCCAGGAAAGCGCTCGATGGGAACGGCAATGGTCATGTAGGGTTCAGAACCCCGGACGAAATAAACCGAGCCGAAATAGGTCAGGCCTTGCTTCGCCTGGAGAAAGCTCGCTGATCTAGAATGATCCTGTTTGCCATCCGAAAGAATAGTCTTGAAGCGTGAGACATGGACCCGCACATTCCCATGATCACCGAGTACGCTCACTTCGGTTATGGCGGGGGCGAGGTAGAGCAGTTTCATCAGCTCAAACTTGTATTCCGGTGAAAGCCCTTTGTTGGCGATATCTCGGCTAACAGTTGCCGCCTTCATTTGGCTCTCGATCTCCAGAATAAGCTGTCCAATTTTTAATACAGCACCAAGTGCGACTTCACGCTGGAGGAGGCTGATCTGCTCTTGACTCTCACGGTAGCGAAAATAAATCTCCAAAAGACCGCCTGCAAGAATTCCGCATAGAATCACTATCACAAAGATGAAAAAATAATGACGGACAAGGCGGCCTCGCCGGTGAAACAACTCTTGAATGAAGGGCCCTCTTGACAATTTCTCTTTTAGCGCCATGCCCTGAACCTTGTGGGGCTTTCCTCAGTGAAATACTCTATCCACTAGAATGAGCATCTCAGGCGGAATAACAATGCCGATCTCCTTAGCCGTCTTGAGATTGATCACTAGTTCAAACTTGGTTGGGGTTTCAACGGGTAAATCTTGCGGCTTTGCTCCTTTAAGGATCCGATCCACATACCAAGCCCCTCTATAGCCTATGTAGTACAGATCAGGTGCATAGGTTAAGAGAACCATCTCCTCGGCTACTTGAGTGGCACCACATCCGAATAAGGGCACTCTCTTCTGTATTGCAATGGAAGCAATTTTTTTAAGCACTTTGAATAGAGGTCCGCAAATAAGAAATACCCCAGGGGCATTTTTGTTGGGCAGCGAGGAAAGTACCTGCTCCGCTTCTGCGGCCGACTTAACGGGCTTTTCGGTCAGCTTGATCGCCAAGTGTGCTGCGACTTTCCTAACCACTGCGAGACTCATAGCAGTTATCGGATTTTCCTTTCGGCCATCGAATAGTAGGATGACTCGCCGCAGAGATGGAACTGCCTCCTTGAAAACCTCTAGTTGCTTGCCAACATCTTCGGGATCCGTGAAAAAGGTTAACCCTGTGAGATTTGTCCCGGGACTTGCCAGCGATCTTACGAATCCTGATTGAACCGGGTACCCCGCAGGCATAAAGATAATCGGGATTTTATCTGTTACTTCCTTTGCAATCGCAGTTTCCGCCGAACTAATAGCAATAATCGCATCAATCTTCTGTTCGGTATAGACCTTGACTGAAGCGCGAAGTCTGTCGTAGGTTTCCTCTTGTAGCAGGTCCAAGACAAGATTTTTTCCCTCAATATATCCTGCCTCCTCCAATCCGTCGCGCAGGCCCTTTATTTGGGGAGGATTAAGCTCTCTCTCCACAATGACCCCCACACGATACACTTTGGACTGCTGGGCCTGGGCGGAGGCCAACTCTGTAAACGACACCACCGTAATTAGAAGAAGGCTGAAAAGCTTTTTCATCGCCCCCTACTCATTTTCCATGTTCCCAAGTTGCAAGAATGCCGTGCCCATTCATCTAATCATACCGCCCCGCATTACTGTTTGAAGCGTGGCAAGGGTAAAAAGAGTAGGTTGATAACCGTGATTATAGAATCTTGATACCGTCACAAGGGAGGAACGGCCGTTCTGCACGTTAATAATAACAACTGTTCCTATGGATAGGACCTCACGGCCATCGGGAAGCTTCACTGGGGTGCGGAAACCAAATTGCTCCTTCCAATAGTTTCCTTCTTTATCCCAGATCATTACCCAGAGGGCCTCCCAATTGACTTTGTCGATGTAGAGAATCTTTTTCGGATAGCAATAACTCGGATTTTTGGGCGTGATCTCTAAGACATAAGTATCCATTACCTCCCACTTCTCATCCAAAGGCAGATAGTCTCCATTCTTGCGACGGAAAGGGAGGTGTTCCTGGGAAAAGTTTCCTAGAACCTTTTTTTCACCTAGAAACTGATAATTAAAGTCGGTGACCTTACCGTTAAAGCTGTTGATGTCATCAAAGTTGAATTCACTTGGGGCTATGGTGCCGCATCTTTGGACCGGAGGGGCCCTGCGGACACGCCGTATGCTCGGGACATAGACATAGAGATCGTCTTCCCTTTTAGGATCTCCATAACGTATCTCAAGCGTCGTAGTCCCAGAGGTGTCCCGGGGATACTCGTCGGCACGAATCTGCATCCAATCGATATGTTCATAACCTGGAATAACGGGCATTGGATCCAGCGTTACTCTATTACGAGTCCTAATCATAAGGTTGATCACGTCTGCCCGACGCTCCGACCCATCCTTCTCGAGGGCATACCGGATGATCTTTCCTTCTTTGATGGCACCCCCATTTTTGTAGTCATCGCCCAACCAACGCCAATAAAAATTCCAGGCTAATTTTAGGCCTGCCTGAGGGTCTTTAGGATCAAGGCTGGGGAAGGGGAGCCCAGCCACGTAATTGAGAAGCTCACCGTTGCGCCCCAGCTTGACCCGGCCGGAATATTTTTCTGTTGCTTCGGCAAACTCCTTTGGAGGCCTGTAGGTACGGGGCTCTTTGATCTTAAGCGTGTAACCTTGCTTGATACGGTTAAGGAGATTTTCTCCCACCATATCCTTTACCCTCTCCCAATTGTGAGGGCCAATAGTGTCACCAGGCTTGAGGTCTGCCCCCGCAGCAGGCGTGCTCGTCGAAAAGGATAAAACCAAATAAAAAGCCAAACCGCATATCGCAAATAGTGAACCAATTACCGATTGGCTTTTGCTGCTTGACTGCATTTTTAATTCGAGTAGTGAGGCCATCCTGCTCCTAATCCACAAGAACTGTGCCAAATCCAACATGTATTCTTCTGTTATCGTAACCTACTGGATTTGAGGCACAATTTTGCCAACGATCTCAACCGTGATGGTAGTATGAGTGGAAAGCGTATCTTTCCGTGTACGCCCCTGTATGAAAAATGATACGCCCTGTTTATCTAAGTCGGTAAATAAAGAGCAGAGCTTCTGAGGATGTGCTCACCACTGCCAAGCTTTAACCGATGACGCGAGGCGGGTTAATTAGCAGGCAATTCAAGCTTAAACGATTGCTTCCTAGGTAGGGTGAAGGAGAAATTACTCCCTTTGCCTGTTTCGCTTTCCACCCAGATCTTTCCCCCATGCATCTCTACAAGGCCCTTAGAAATAGCCAGGCCAAGCCCGGTGCCTTTTGTTTTCTGCTTGTCCACCTGATCGACTTGATAGAACTTATCGAAGATCTTATTTGCCTCTTCAGGGGGAATACCCGGACCCGTGTCTGCAACAGAGATCTGCACCCACTCATCCCCGTTGCTCTCGACCGCTACGGTCACTTTGCCGCCTGCCGGGGTGAACCTAACCGCATTGCCGATAAGGTTCATCAGCACCTGCGCGACCTTGTCTCGATCCGCCCAGGCGGTCACGCTAGAGTCCTGAGAGGCAACCTCGAGACTTATAAGCTTCTCCCGTGCGACTGTCGACAGGCTTTCTGTAACCTCTTTGGCGAGAGGCACAAGAGCAAGATAGGTAGGCTTAAGATCGATTCTCCCCGCCTCGATTCTTGAGAGATCCAGGAGGTCGTTGATGAGCCGCGCCAGCCGATCCGTATTCGACTTGACCCGCGTGAGATAACGAATCTGTTTTTCGTTCAATGGGCCTGTAAGGCCGTCAAGCATATTGTCCACGGAGGCCTTAATTGCCGTCAGCGGTGTCCTGAACTCATGGGAGACGTTTGAAACAAAGTCTGACTTCATCTGATCAAGTTCCCTTAGCCTCTCGTAGAGCTGGGCGTGTTCCAACGCCACTCCAAGCTGGGAGCCAAAGGCCATGATGAGATGAATCTGTTTTTTGGAAAATTTATGTAACCTTTTGCTCCCCACCACCAAGACCCCAATCACCCGCTGCTTGGACATGACCGGAACCCAGACGGCGGAAATCAGCCCTGCTTGCACCATGGTTCGGTTCTTGAACCTTGGATCTTTCCGGATATCGGGAGAAATATACGCCTCCCGAGTCTCAAAGACAATGTTTGCTACGTTGCGCCGAGCAGGGTCTATACGAACGATGCTGTTTAGAAATTCGGGCGAGTAGAGACCTCGGGCGATGCGAACGATCAGATTCCCGGTTTCGGGGTCTAGAATGCGAATAAAAGCCAAGTCAAAGCCGAGGATCTCTAAAGACTTATCTAGGGTGTCCTTCAGGATCTTCTCGGTGTCGAGTGATTGAGTGGCCGTCTCTGCGATGGTGAGAAGGGCTGACAGTTCCCGAGTGCGAGCAAGTAACTCTTCTTTTGTATTCGGGCTCTCCAACGAGGAGACCCTCTTTTCTGCTCGTTGGCGTTTCGTCTGCGCCATGCTTAGACCGTAGGTCCGCCCAAATGAAAATGATTTTCGAGATATTGGACTAGAGGGGAGCTGGAATCTTGGGCCCAGTACCTCAGTGCGTTTTGAACTTGAGTATCATTGGCAGGAAGCGCGGAGAATCCCACCGTTAGGGTGCCTGCGCGGCGGCCGCTAGCCCTTATACAGACGTACCGCCGATGCACTAGACCTAGATTTACGTCATAACTTCGAGCACCCCCTATCTTTTCCCTAACGACAACACCTGGTTGTGAAAAATCTCGCACAACAACGTTCATGTTCCGATCATTAAGGCATTCTGCATATACTGGAGAAAGGTGATCATCCCCAAAGCGGCTTGCCCCTGGATCTGCAAGACCCATCCCACTTCTGCTGGCTGCCAAGGCTGGAGACTCTACCCATCCGACGCAAACAGGAGACGGGCCTGTCAGCTGATCTGACCTGTTGAGACGACAATTGACAAAAATTTCGTGCCTGTTCGAGGTGAATCCTAGCATATTGTTTAGAACCGTAATTAAAATATCTCTTATTCCGTCGCGGAGGTCTCTGGAAGCCGGAGTAGGCGCCGTGATATCTTCGGGAATTCTCGCTGGAATTCTTGCAGCCATAGGACTCCTCTCATTCCCTAAGCTTCTCTAATATCTTTACCAGCGCCGAGCATACAACAAGTCAAAAAAGCAATGCAAGCGTTGCTAAAGCCCCGCCCCAGGGCCTAAGTTTGGAGAGAAAACGGCCAAGGCAACCGATGGTCTTCAGCATTTGCCCCAGTTGGAAAAGCAAGCACTGTGCCAATACCTAAGCCGACTTACCTTACAGTGTTGAAAGAGGTTTTTTGGAAGAGAATCGAGTAAGTACTTCGATGGAAAGATAAAATCGTATGCTAAAGGATACACCTGGGTGTAAAATCATCATTCAGCCGCGGCATCCCTACAAAAGAGGCCCCCCTAACTGAAAAGTCTCTTGGAGATATTTGACAAGCTCAGATTTCTCGTCTTGGGCGCATTCTTTCAGTTTCTCCCTAACCCGTATATCAGTGTTATCTCCAAGTTTGTTGCACAATCCTACCGTTAGTGTCCCCGTGCAACGACCGCCAGCCTTTATGCAAATATACCTCCGGAAATTTAGGCCCAACAGCACATCATATCCTAGAGCACCCGGGCTCTTCTCTAAACCAATAACACCCGGGATTGAAAAATCTCGCTCCCTGACAGCACCTGGATTATCAAGGCATTCGCTGTAAATCGGAGAAGGGTGAGTAGAGCCTATTGGGGTTCCGAGACGCTTCTTTTTCCTGTTGGTCTCTAAGCCCTGAGACTCCATCCATCCAACGAAAATGGGAGAAGGAGTTGTCGTACCTGAGAAGTTGAGACGGCAATTAACTAAAATCTCTTGTTGTCTTGTAATCTGCCAAATCTCTTTCAGGAGCTTACCTAGAATCTCCTTTATCCTCTCACGATGTGCGTCCGTGATCCCTTCTGGAATTTTCGCTCCTTGACCTCTGGGTCTCGGAATTCTTGCCTTTGGAATTTTTGCTTTAGCCATAAAGGATTCTTTCTCCCGTTCCCTGAGTTTTCCTAACAATCACGGAGCCAGAGCATACAACAGGGCGAAGAACTAATGCAAGCATGATTACAGCCTCGCTAGTACCGTTACGACACGCCTATCGCCCAGCTATGGTTTCTCTACTGGGAGGGTGTCCTTCCCGTCAAAAGATGGAGAAAAAATAGCCAGGGCAACCGATGGTTCGCTGAACGTATTGACAAAGTAGTGGACGACGCTGCGCGGAATGAAAAGCACATCCCCCACCATAAGGTCGATTCTTTTCTGCTCCAACATGAGATAGCCCTTGCCTCTGAGAACTAGCACGGTGAGATCGTGGGTCTTGTGAATGTGGGGAATCTCACGGTCACGGATCTGCACGACATGGTGGCTTATCTCCTCTCCTTTGCCCAGCGTGACAACTTTAATGTTCTCCCCAGCAGGGAGGGGGTCCTCGGCCAAGATCCTATCGAGGTCCGACTGGGTGAACTGACTCCCGTACTGAAGATAAAAACGTGGTGTTGGGGCACACGATAGGATGATAAAGGCAAGAGCGAAAAACGAGGCGCTAATCCAAACGTTCTTGGACCTCAAAGCCATAAGCAAGCTCTAGGAGTTGTTTGATAATCCGCGCTGTCGCACCCCAGATGTCCCAGCCACCATAGTAGAAGTGGTAAATCGGGTCTTTTCTTGGTGAACCAATCGGGCGTTGCTCCATCTTGAAACAATCGGGTTCAAGAAGGGCTGATATAGGCACAGAAAATATGGCGGCGGTTTCTGCATGGTTTAAACGAAACTCATAGGGCGTAGGGATGAGGCCGACGAATGGCGTTACCACATAATTGAAACCCGCAGTGACCTGGTCGAGCTGTCCCAAGATCCGTACATGGCGGGGCTCGATTCCGATCTCCTCGTGGCTTTCGCGCAGGGCCGCTGCGAGGGCCCCTGAATCACCCAAATCGATCCCGCCACCAGGGAAGGCTACTTGACCCCTATGGGAGTTGAGCATCTCTGCCCTTTGCGTCAATACTAGATAGTCTCCGTCTGCCCGTTCCTGGATAGGGACCAAGACCGCAGCTAGCTTGAATTGGTCCCCACTCAGGGTCCTTGGGGCGCGGGCTTGAAGGAGCTCGGAAATCTTGTCGGCAAGCATAAGGAAAAAAGTGTCGCTCGCTCAAATTCTATGATAAAAGTCCTCTTTCAATCTACCTAAACGATAGCCCAAAATCCAGCACCGTGAAAGAGAAAGAGATCCACCACACCATCCGCATCCTGCGCCGCATCGTCCCCCAATGGGAGACACCAATTGTCGGCGTGGTGGCGGAGTCGTCGCATAGCCCATTTCAGATTCTCATCTCCTGTATCTTAAGCCTGCGTACCCAGGATGCCACCACGGCCCAGGCCTCGCGCCGCCTCTTCGCCCTCGCCGACACGCCGGAAAAGATGGTTAGGCTTTCAGCTAAGAGGATCGAAAAGGCCATCTTCCCGGTCGGTTTCTACCGCACCAAAGCAAAAAATATCCGCGCGCTCTGTCGCACCCTCATCGATGAATATTCCGGGAAAGTCTCTGATGAAATAGACGAACTCATGAAGCTAAAGGGCGTCGGGCGCAAAACCGCCAATCTCGTGGTGACCTTAGGTTATCGCAAGCCCGGGATCTGTGTCGATACCCACGTCCATCGGATCTCCAACCGGTGGGGATACGTTCGAACCAAGAACCCCAAAGAGACCGAGTTCACCTTAAGAGGGAAGTTACCCAAGCAATATTGGATCGAATACAACGACCTACTGGTCACCTTCGGCCAACACCTCTGCCGACCGATTTCGCCCATGTGCAGCCAGTGTCCGGTGGAGAGGTACTGTGATAAGGTGGGGGTCAAGAAACACCGGTGACGGACCGCTTCCAGCGGATCTCCTTGCCATGCTGAAAAGATTGGGGTAGGCTTTCAATTGGCATAAAAGTATGCTATTTAACTTCTATGCCTAGGACTCTCACTCTGAACACGCGGCAGATGATCGCCGCAGTGAAAGCATTAGAGGGGGAAGAGTTAAACCCGCGAACCCTCTCCGCGTGGGCTCAGATGGAGATCGCTGTCCCTTCCGTTGCGTGGGAGCGCAGACGGGGACGCCATAATCCTAGGATCTACAGCCTAGCCGACTTGGCCCGGATTCGCTTGGTGGTCCGGCTAAGAAAGGCTGGCCTCTCGATGCCTAGGGCGCGGGCGGTCCTGGCTTACCTGAGCCGGGAACTGCACGAAGTCTTGAGAGCTAAGACCCAGGCCGTGTTGATAGTAGAGGGGTGGCGGGGTGCAATCGTTCATCGTCCTGGAAACCCTGACCTAGAGGTTCCGTCTGGACAATACCGCCTGCCCCTAGCTGACGTGGTAAAGGGAAACATAGAAGCTGCAAAGGAAGCCCTGAAGGCGGCCTAAAGAGTTAACTCCTAGAAAAGTCTTCCAACCCACCTCCAGGGTGTGGCCCGACTGTGGTTGCTGCTGCATCCAAAAAAAGATTGAAGTTTAGGGAGGTGTACCATGCATTCCATTCACACTCACGCTACCAGCTTTGTTGTCCGTTGGGATAATGAGCTCCCGCGCCATCTCACCGAACGCAAACCATTTCTTTTAGAGAACACCGACATGATTTTCCGTTACCCTCCTTCAGACGTCGTGGCAGAGGATGGCCGGGTTATCATGGCAGGGGCCATTGATTTTCAGACTCAGATTAATGCAAGGCTTCTCACAGATGTGTGTGACCCGAATGAGCTCTACAGGTCTGAATTGCGAGCCACGCATCGGTTCCGTTGTGTGTACGATCCGCAGATCCAAAGGGGAGTCAAGGAGACTAAGGGAGCCCGTAAGGAATTTCTGCGAGAGAAGCAAATCGAAGCGATGATGAAAGATATAGAGGCCAACTGCTTCGAGTGCCCACAACTGATGTGGAACCTACGAGCGGGCGAGACGATCTGGGTGTATGTGCAGGAGTTGAGACAATTGCGCCTCTATGAGGGTGTCGCGACACGGCCGGATACCAATCATCGCCACCACGCAATCATTCGGTTGCACCAACGCTATCTCCGCTGGATAGCTGAGACCGGATCAGAGAAAATGGGGAGCTACAATCCCGAACGCGCCTATGGCCTTGTGATCTGTACGGACGACTTTCAGGGCGAAGCCCGTCGCTTCTGTGTCTACAACTTCTTAGGGTGGCGCATGGCATCTACTACCGCTCGTTACATCGAGTCCAAGACCCAGTCCCCCAATACTCATTCGAGGCTCGCGCGGGAATTGATGGAGCGGTCGAGCGTATTGGGTACTGCAAATGTTGAGATCCTCAGCAACCAGCTCTCGAAGCACACGGCCAAAATGCTCACGTTCGGAACACTGGTGGATTCACTCCGCATGGCCTTCCCTGATTTGACCGAAGAGTCTTATTCCGAGGCCTTGGACTACCTCGTTGAGTTTATCGGCGAACTCAGCCGCGTGCGACCTAATGAGATTGCGCTGCTCAGTGTAGCCCAGAGACAGAAAGTGCGGGAATCTAGCCTGGCGCATCACCCGGCCACATGGCAAGCACTGATGCGGCTTGCGACGTGGCTACGTGAGCAAAAAGAGGAGAACTGGAAAGCCCGCCTGCAAGTTTTAGCAAAAGCCTACACCTATGCGCTTAAAGGCCAGCCTCAAACTTGTGATCTTTTCAGCTTCCAGAACCCGATCTGGCTGGAACGAGGTGTGCTTGCGCCTGGCAAAAGGGGTGTACCCTACGTAGTGAACAATCAGCGTAGTAGGCAGGTTGCCTTTGAGCTTCTGAGATTTGTGGCGGGGTCTTACCGAGGGGAGCAAGGAGAGGAAGGTGGACCTGCGTATGGTTCCGAGGACCATCAAAGAACCGAAGTTGTATAGAAGAGCCAAGGTAACGGTCCTTAGCTCTCTTTGACCCGTTAGGGCTGACTCAGGGATTCACCTCACCGATTCGGGATTGACACAGGATCTGTTGGCAGCTATCTTCCCCTCCGACCCTTTAGCGAATGTTCTTCTCCTAAACCAATAGGGGTTCGCCGAAAATAACCGTGACACCTTTTTTCGCCCATAACGTTGAGGTCTTAGGTTATCACGACCTCGGCGGCAAACCAGCCTTCAAGCTGGCAATGCAGGAGGTTTCTGGCCGCTGGTATCTCTACATGGGTAACCTCTGGCACCGGGGTTGGACCATCCTTGATGTTACCGACCCCACCTGCCCGGAGCACATTGCCTTTATTCCCGGCCCAGAAAACACTTGGACGATCCAGATCCAAGTGGCCGAAGGAAAGATGATTACTGCCCTCGAACGCATCGCCCCAGGCTGGGGAGGCGTAGAGGGAAAAGAATACTCCGAAGGGTTTGTAATCTGGGACGTTTCCGACCCTGGAAGGCCGCGGCAACTGGGCCATTACCGGACCTACAGCACCGGCACGCACCGGAACTTCTATGACGGTGGCTCGTTAGTCCATGCGGCGGGAGGCGCCCCGGGTTTTGACATGAAGATCTACCAGATCGTAGATATCTCGGATCCAGAAAAGCCAAGGGAGATCTCGCGCTTCTGGCTTCCCGAGCAGGCAGAGGGGGCACCTAAGACCGGAGCCCGCCTCTCGTGCCATGGCCCCCCGCATGTGGAGGGTGACCGGGCCTATCTCTCCTATGGCGCAGGCGGAGCGATCATCCTCGACATTTCCGACCGATTGCACCCGCGACTTGTAAGCCAACTTGTCTTTCAAGGCATCTCCAACCATCACGGGATCCACACCTTCCTGCCCCTGCCGCGGCGGAAGCTGGCCCTGGTCAACGATGAGGCCATCAATGAGAACGGGGAAGAAGATTTGAACCTGGCGGGGATCGTCGATCTTAGAGACGAGAAAGCGCCACGATTGCTATCGCTTTTTCCTCAACCGCTTCCCCCTTCTGAAACTGGGCTCAAAAATTTCTTTGAGAAGGGAGGACGCTTCGGTCCGCACAACCAATACCATCCCAACCACCAGCCTTGCCTCGAGGACAGGGACGATATCGCCTATCTCACCTACTTCAATGCCGGACTCCGGATCTACGACATCCGGGATCCACGAACCCCCAAAGAGATCGCCTACTTTATCCCGCCTGATCCGAAAGTGAGGATTGGGACCAAGCCGAGCCGGCTGGTTGCGCAGACGGAGGACGTCCTGGTCGACCGGCGGGGATGCATCTACATCAGCGAGAAGAATCAAGGGATCTACATCCTCCGCCTGAAGCAGGTCTGGCCCTACGGAGAGGCATGTCCATGAGAAAGATTTTTGCAACTCTGCTCACTATTTTTATGATACACGGATCTGTCCATGCTGCGGATAAGGTAAGGATCGCCGTTTCGAATTTCAATATGCCCAACCTCACCGCCGGAGTCGCTCAAAAAAGAGGTTTCTTCAAAGAGGAGGGGATTGAGGTCGAGATCATTCGTATGAACCCGAATGTGTCAGTCACAGCCCTGGCAAGTGGGGACGTTGATTATTCACAGATCTTTGCCGCTGTGGTGGGGGCTGCCATCGCGGGTCTGCCTGTAAGGATAGTCGCAGGCTTTCTGGACAACTGGCCCTTAACCCTGATTGCCCGGCCTGAATTCAAGTCTGTCAAGGAACTCAAAGGGAAAACCCTTGGCGTCAGCTCCTATGGAGCCACTCCGGATGTTGCGGCACGTATGATCTTCAAATATTTCGGAATCGATCCGGAGAAAGAGATCAAAGTCCTTGCCCTGGGCTCTGATGCCGCTCGGGTTACTGCCTTGAAGCAGAGGGTAGTGGATGTCATTGTGATTTCGCCGCCAGCAGATTCTCAATTGGAGAAGCTGGGTTTTAATGTCCTGGCCAGGGCCTATGAGCTTTTCAATTTTCCCTACCTCGGCTTAAGTGCCAATATTAAGAAGATCAAAGAAAGACCGGATGAGGTCAAAAGGGTCCTTAAGGCCACGATCAAAGCAAACCGCTTCATCCGCGAGAACAGAGAGGGGGCTGTCCAAGTCCTGGTCGAATGGGGCAGGGTGGAACGGGAGTATGCTTTCGCCTCCTACGATGCGCTGCGGAATATCTTCAACTTCGATGGAAGCATTCCTGAGGATGGGTTTCGGCTTGTGATCGACCAAGCCAAGAAGGCTGCCAAGATCGACCGAGACATTCCACTCACCGAGGTCGCTGACCTTGCTATTTTGCGCGAAGTGCAAAGGGAGATGGGCATTAAGGGCAGACAATAAATAAATCATGCAAAGAGGCTGATCCTTGAGTGAGGCAGACTAAGTGCGCCGTTCAGAAAAGCGGCGATTTTCACTTTAGCGTGGGCCGTCCATTCGATGAGTGTCTGTCGATTGCCCGTTTGATTGTGCGTGGAATCCTGAAGGGCAGAAAAATTCTTGCGCCCCACCTCCATGTCAAACTGGCAACCCCGTTTAAAGATCCGAAAGAAGGCGAACAGGAGCCCAAGCGGATCATTGACACAGCGTTGCCAGAGTTAAAGGAGATCACTCAATGAGCCGTATATTAGCTATAAGGGGGACTGAGGGAGATAGAGAAGTGGATTATTCCTCTCTCTCGCTTAAGGAAATCCAGAAAAAGATCAAGAGCTACGAAAAGAGATATGGTAGTTTTGTTAAGTTTTTAAGGAGCTACGATTGTGAGTCCAGCTCACCTGAGGAGTACATCATCCTCATCGATTGGGAATGTCTCTTGAACGAAACTAAGAGCAGAAAAGGTGCAAGCCTTTCTCTCGTTAAAGGAGACAAGAGAAAACCCCGCTGAGAAAGCCAGCTGCTGCCTTCATCACCTTACGCATTCTTGCCTCCACCTTTTTGTTTGATGACTTGTCTATATCCCGATATAGTGTTCCGGTTACTTGCTCGAAATTCGATTCCGGTGTTTACTTCCCTACCGGCCTAAGCGAGTCGGGGAAATAGCGAGAGGGGGCCCAGACATTGGCGGTAAAGTTGCGGCAGCCGAGTATGCGAAGCTCACGCATGATGCGGATGTAATCCTGGGAGTCAACAAAGCCGCGCCACGCCTCTAAGGATTCAAAATCGACGGTGATAGCCACCTGTGGGGTAACTTCAAGAGGGTTACGATAATTACGAATCTCTAGAACACCTGGGTGGGAAAGGGTCGTCGGCAACCAATCGTTTTTTGCCTTGTTCGCATAAATTGTGAGATTCGCCTTTTGGTCGGGAAGGTCCCACTGAATGATAAAGAGCACCATAACTCAAACCCCAGGCAACAAGTTGCCTGGGGACCCCCTTTATTGAATCCCCCTCACCAATCCCCCATCGATCTGAATGGTGGTTCCAGTAATATAACTCGCACGGTCAGATCCAAGGAAAACCACCAGATCCGCCGCCTCCTCAGCAGTCCCATAACGCCCCAAAGGGATCTCTCCTTTCATCTCTTTGTGGACCTCTTCCAAAGGACGATTCCACCGTTTGGCCCGGTCTTCGTTGAGCTTGCGGTGGCGTTCGGTATCGATCCTTCCCGGGCAAACGTTGTTGATAAGTATATTGTCTCCGGCCAGCTCGCGGGAGAGGGTCTTGGCCAGGCCAATCGCCCCGCTCCGGATAGCGTTGGAAAGGACAAGACCGGGGATCGGCTCCTTGACTGCATAGGAGCTGAGATTAATGATGCGCCCCCCGCCCACCTTACGCATATGCGGGATCGCCTCCCGCGTAAGCCTCAGCGCGCTTAAGAAATTAAGGCGAAAAGCGTTCTCCCAATCCTCATCTGTAAATTTCATAAACTCGCCCGGCGGCGGTCCGCCAGCGTTGGTGACCACAATATCGAGACGCCCGAACTGCTCTACAGTCCTTGAGACAAACCTCTGAATGTCCTCTAATCGAGTCATGTCGGCCACTAGGGGCAAGACATCGCCGCCAGTCTCCCTCCGGATCATCTCTGCCGCCTCTTTAAGTTTTGCCTCACCTCTGGCACAGATACTCACCTTGGCTCCCTCACGGGCATAGCCCAAAGCGATGGCCCTCCCCATCCCCTGGCTGGCGCCAGCCACCAGCGCTACCTTTCCACGCAAACCTAGATCCATCTTCTTACCTCACGCCAATCGAAGATCGAAGATAGAGGATAGAAGATAGCGATCCTCAATCCTCTATTCTCTATCCTCGAATTCATTTCTGACTCCAGTAAATATTGCTGCGGAACTCAGGGTTCAATCGCATGACGTAGAGAGCGAGCATGCCGTGAGCGCCGAGCCGGCGTAGCTGCCTCGGGTCCCCCGCACTCAACGCCTCCTTCTCCTCAGAGGTAAGATCGTATTGGCTGATCGCGTCCTTTAGATCGGACAGCGCTTGCTTGTAAATCTGCTGGTTCATCTTTAGATCAAAGAGAAATCGATTGAGATGATAACTGCTCATATCTCCACCTCGAGTCGTGCTCGTGCTCGGTACTCGCCGACGAACACGAGCCACGAACACGATCACGTTTTAAAGTTTCCAACTTGCAAACCCCCATCCGGTCGCCACGTGGTCAGGCATATAAAAGGTGGCCGATGCCTTGGCATCACCCACGGCGCCTATGACCACCATCCAGTTCAGGAATTCCGAATCCCCTGCCTGGTGCAGCTCCTCCAATGAATAATCTGCCAAAGTCCTGCCTTTGCCTTCACGCATGATGTCCAAGAGCCTATGATCGAATTGGGTGTCGATCTCGCCGATTCTCGGAGAGCCGGGAAAATGGGAGAGTCCTCCTGTTGCGAGAATGGCTACCCGCTCTTTCTCGGCATCCGCGACCTCTCGGATCAATTCCCCTACATGGTAGCAGCGGCGCGGCGTTGGAATTGGGTCCACCCAAGTATTCACGTAGATGGGCAAGATCGGAATCTTGGGCTCGGGCAAAAGAAAATAGAGCGGTACGACCTGGGTATGCTGCAACTCAACATACTCCCCAAAGGAGAAATCGATGCCCTTTTCGATCCCCGCCTTTAAAATGGTCCGGCCCAGCTCTTTGTGGTTTCGGTAGTGGAACTTGTGCCGGGTGAACTGCCCTTTAACCTCGTGGGCCAAGGTGACGAAAAAGGTGGGAATGTTATTGAAGAAGAAATTAACAAACTGATCGTTAGCCACGACGATAAGGACGTCGGGCTTGGCCGCCTCGAGGTCAGAGCGCAGGACTGCGTAGGCCTTCTCCGCATCCTTCCTGAGTTTTTGCTGCGCCTCGAGAGAGGGTTTGGATGCCGAGGCCTGGGGCGCCATGCGGTAGTGGAGCTTCATGAACTCCTCCCACTCTGCGCCGGGATCCAAAAGAATGTTCGGCGCATGACTGGCAGCCAACGCGACTACTAGAGGCATCTTTCACGCTCCTTTCTCTTGCCTAGCGGTCGAAATCCTATAACTCGCCTCAGGAAAAATCAACTCCTAGCGAGGGCGTTGACTAAACCTGAATATAGGCAAGTCAAGAAGGCTGCAATGAAGCTGAAAACCAGAAGAATGGCCGGGAACGGTAAAACGCCGGACACGGAGGGCCAAAGCCCAAAGTTACCAGGTGATAAAAAGCGAGAACTACCTAGCAAAATACGGCCATTCTCACAAGGACGTATTAGTAGGTGCTACGGTTTGCTACTTGGGAGTCGGGCACAAGATCGGAAAGTTCCGATCATGCCCTTTCGTTATAGGATGTCGAATTCGTAAGCCGTGGCTCTTTCCACGGGAATTCTATGGTGCTGCACTGTTCCGCCACTGCCCTCTCCTGCCTTAATGATTTTTGCTAATTCCTGTTCCTTCTCTGCTCGCAGCTTGTGCCAATTGTGGTGGCCAGCCCGGTCCGAAACCCAGGTTGGCACTAAAAAGCACGATGGACAGCGATAAAGTTTGATCTGCTTTCTTCCAACGCCCATGGTTTTAGTCTCCATGCAGCACTCCTCCTCCGCGGTGTGATTTAGGTTCAAATCGGATAAGCAACGTGTGTGCCAATCCGCCACCTCCACCGGCTAAAAGGCTGCCTACTGCACGGAAAAGAAATTACCCAAGTTATTGATTTTTCTACTACACTCCGTAATTTCCTTCACGCTCTTATAACGAGCCAATAGAAGCAGTTGCTTACTTTACCTATCGGTCGCGATCGGCGACGAAAAT
>JAHFAO010000022.1 GCA_023250515.1 Deltaproteobacteria bacterium
CCTACGTTACAAGGGACCTAACTAAGGGAAGCATCCCGCGAAATCTGTGGTTCCTGTCTTGGCCGCAGATCGTCGAGGCGAGTCTTAACGTGGTTGACCAACTAGCAGATCTGCTATGGGCCGGAGGGCTGGGGTCGCGTGCGATAGCCGGGCTGGGCGTAGCCCAAACGTATACTCAATTGGTCCAGATGGTGCGCAGAGGCCTGGACCTGGCCATGAGGGCAATGATTGCACGCGCGGTGGGAGCAGGCAACATCCAGCTAGCCAATCATGCAGCTCTTCAGGGTCTCACGCTAAGCATTATCTATTTGTTGGTTCTATGTAGTGGTGGTGTGGTTCTGACCGATAGGCTACTGGGATTGATCGGCGTTAGCGAGGCGGTGCGGGCTGAGGGCTCCCTATACATGAGAGTGCAGTATACTGCAATAGCTGCGATGGGCCTTCGGATGACTGGTGCAGCGATGCTGCAGTCTGCGGGGGATGCTGTAACTCCAATGAAAGGCGTAGTAGCCGCCCGGCTACTCCACATCCTGTTGGGCCCTTTTCTGGTATTTGGCTGGGTGGGGCTCCCTTCTCTTGGCCTGGCGGGTTTAGCTCTGGCCAACCTTTTCGCCCAATTATTAGGGTGTTGGATGACGTATGTCCCGCTTTTTCGGGGAGATTCCCGACTGCACCTGAGGCTACAGGAGTATCGGCTGGATCTTCCTCTGTGCTGGCGGTTGCTTAAGTTGGGGACGCCTGCCTGTATAGCACAGGCTGAACGAGGATTTGCCCAGCTCTTATTAGTCGGCTTTGTAGCTCCCTTTGGGGATACGGCGCTAGCTGCCTATTCGGTGACCAAGCGAATAGAGATTCTCGCTCACGCTGGCAACATGGGATTTGGTCAGGCATCAGGGACGCTCATTGGCCAGAACCTGGGGGCGGGGCATCCGCATAGGGCAAAACAGACTCTGGCGTGGGCGCTTACTTATGCTAGCGTGCTGAACACAGTTTTAGGCTTAATGGTCATTGGCTTTCCTCGACCGATCCTCATGCTCTTCAACCAGGAAGCGGAATTGCTAAATGTAGGTGTCGTATGGTTGCAGATCGTGGGGCTGGCCTTTATCTTCATGGGCCCAAGCTTTGTCTATCAACAATCGTTCAACATCGCTGGAGATACCATCGGGCCACTGGTGATTACGCTGATTGGTTTCTGGGGCTTCCAGATTCCGTTGGCATGGCTATTGCCCCGGATCACGGGCCTGGGTCAGTTTGGTATCGCCTGGGCGATCGTGATTTCCATGGTGGTCCGTGTAGCCCTGTTTGTTCCTTACAGTTGGTTAGGGCGGTGGCTACGGGTAAAAGTCATTTAATGTGGGAGAACCTCACGGTTATCACGATGGCCCGGGGATGTCCGCCAACTGCTCTTTTTGTCTTTTGACAACGGGTTTCCCCAATGTTATAGAACAAATCTATTTTCAAGTAGGGGGTAGTTATGGCTTGGTTTGATCGCAGCCCCGGAGGAAGAAAGATACCCACTGAGGATCCACATCGATCGGATTTCAGTTTGGTTGGGCCCGAAGAGAAAGCCTCACCTGAACCCTTAAGAGAAGAATCGGTTGCCTATCTCTATAAAGGGAGTCGGGTGACCGGACAACTGACCTTTCACGGTCCGGCAACGATTAATGGAACTGTGGAGGGAGAGGTCCTGTGCCACGGGGTGCTGACCATTGGAGAAGAAGCAGAGGTTCGGGCCAAGCTTTCTGCTGCCGTGGTTGTTATTCGCGGCAAGGTGGAGGGCGATGTGACAGCCAAAGAAAAGGTAGAGCTAGAGGCCCCGGCACGGCTCCTTGGAAACATCGCTGCCCCTCGGCTGATCATCACGGAGGGTGTGGCGTTTGACGGTCATTGCTCCATGGGAGCTGTGAGGGGGAAAGGTGAAGTCCCGAGTCCGCTAAGACCGAGCAGTGAAAAGACCTTTGATGGCGAAGCGCCGAAGGTCACCGAATTGGAGAAATAGACTTCGGTCCGCCGCTCGTCTCATCCCACATACTTCTAGGTTCACTCCCAGATAGCGTGTGGAAGCAGGCTCATCTTCCTGAGCCTGGCATGATCTGCTATCTGAGGAGATGTATGCACAAAATAGGGTAATGTTTTGTGGGTAATTCATGATTGCTTTAGATTACACTGTTATAGTTCAAATTGTCTCTTTTCTCTTCCTTTGGTTTCTTTTGACCAGGCTGCTATTTAGACCCTTTATCGGGCTCCTGGAGGAGAGGGAGCGAAGAACCGAAGGGGTCAAGGCTGAGACTGCATTGCTGTTGGAAGAGGGGGAGCGCTTGCGGGTTGAGTACGAGAATGAAATCGCCAGGGCCAGAGGTGAAGGGAATGCAGCGAAGGAGGCTATTCTGCAGGAGGCCCGTCAGGCAAGGGAGCGGCTCCTAGCTCAAGCAAGAGAGGAGGCGACAAGGAGGCTCGAGGTGGTCCGGGGAGAGGTTCAGAGGGAAATGCAGAGAGGACACGAGCTTGCGACCCGAGAGGCTGAAGTGATCGCCCAACAGATGGCGGAGAAGATTCTGGGGAGGAAGGTCGGATGAGGATCTTTATGCTGCTCTTTTTGGCCGAGGCCTGGGCAGCACCACCTGCCGGCGTCGAGGAGCATGCAGTCTCTGTAACCCAGGTCATTTTTCCGTTAGCCAACTTTCTCATCTTTCTCTACTTACTTAAGCGCTTTCTTCTTCCTCTCGTCAAAGCCCATCTCCGTTCGCGACGCGAGCAGATCGTCGCCGCTGTAAAGGAGGCAGACGATGGCATGGAGCGCGCCGGGGCGATGGTCCAGGACTACCGAAGCCGCTTGGCCCGTCGGGAGGAAGAGATAAAAAGGATTCGTGAGGCGTTGAGTGCGGAGGGGGAGAGAGAGAAGGTCAAGTTGTTGAGAGAGGCAGAGGGGCTAGCTACGAAGATCAATAGCGATGCCGATTTTCTTGCGGATCAAGAGGTCAAGTTGGCAAAGCAGCAGGTGCGCGAGGAGATCGCCCGCATAGCCCAGGCGGCTGCGGAGAAGGTAGTTCAAAGTCATCTTACATCCGCCGACCAGAAGCGTTTGATAGAAGAATTCTTGAGTGGCGTACGAGAGGCCCGATGATAGAGGGGAGTCTAAGTCGAAGATACGCCAAGGCCCTTTTCGAGTTGGCGCTGGAGGGGCAGCGAGAGGAGGAGATAGGCCAGGAGATTGAGTGGTTTGTCACTGCTTATACCACTTCTCCTCTAATGAAAGTTCTTAACAATCCCGCCTTAGCGGTTCGGGGTCGGAAGGGTATTATTTTTGAGGTCGCTAAGGGCTTACAGGTCTCTCCGCCTATCATTCATTTTTTGTCACTTTTGCTCGAGCGGGACCGTTTGACCTTTCTTCCCTCCATCGCTTCTCGCTATCGTCGCCTCCTGGATGAGAGGAAAGGCCGAGTGGAGGCGCGGGTAGTGACCTCTGGCTCTTTAGAGAAGGACATGATCGAGAGATTGAGCGAGGTGCTGCAAGAGATTTCCGGAAAAGAGGTGGTCCTCCAGGAGGAGACCGATCCGAGGCTGATCGGGGGAGTGGTGATTCAATTGGAGGGCAAGGTCTATGACGGTAGCGTGCGCACTCAACTTGAGGGGATGAGGAAGCGCATCGAGCGTGGATACTGAAATTCGTTATTCGTGTTCGTGGCTCGTGAACGAGCACGACAATCGAGCACGAGCACGCTCTTAGGAGGATAAGGATGGAGATAGGCACTGCAGAGATCAGTCGGATTATAAAAGAGCAGATCCGGGACTACGATAAGGCTGTAGAAATCCAGGAAATCGGCACAGTCCTTTCTACCGGTGATGGGATTGCCCGCATCTACGGACTCGATAGGGTGGCCGCTGGGGAGCTCTTGGAGTTTCCGCACGGAATCTATGGTGTGGCGCTGAATCTCGAGGAGGATAATGTCGGCGCGGCGATCTTTGGCGAAACTCACCACATCGGAGAGGGCGACACGGTCAAGCGCACGGGTCGGATCGCCGAGGTCCCAGTGGGTAAGGCCCTAGTCGGTAGGGTGGTGAACGTCCTAGGGGAGCCCATTGATGGCCGGGGGCCCATCGAGACTAAGGAGAGGAGGAGAATCGAGCTTAAGGCGCCTGGGATCGTGGCCCGTCAGCCTGTCAAGGAGCCCCTTCAGACAGGGCTTAAGGCGATTGATGCGATGATCCCGATCGGGCGGGGGCAGCGGGAGCTAATCATCGGAGATCGACAAACCGGGAAGACGGCGCTGGTTATCGATACAATCATTAACCAGAAAGGTGACAACGTCACCTGCATCTATGTCGCCATCGGCCAGAAGCGTTCTACCGTGGCGCAGGTGGTGGATCGGCTAAGACAGTATGGATCTATGGACTACACAGTGATCGTTGCTGCCACAGCCTCCGAGTCTGCTCCGCTCCAATACATTGCCCCTTATAGCGGTTGTACCATAGGGGAACACATACGCGACAATGGCGGCCACGCCCTGGTTATTTACGATGACCTCTCCAAGCACGCCGTGGCCTACCGTCAGCTTTCCCTTCTCTTGCGGCGCCCCCCCGGTAGAGAGGCCTTTCCGGGAGATGTCTTCTATCTCCACTCGCGCCTCTTAGAGCGCGCGGCTAAGCTCAGCGACGCCCGCGGCGGGGGCTCTCTTACTGCTCTCCCTATCATCGAGACCCAGGCTGGGGATGTCTCTGCCTATATCCCAACCAATGTGATCTCGATCACTGACGGCCAGATCTATCTCGAAAGCGATCTTTTTTACTCGGGCGTGCGTCCGGCCATTAACGTCGGCCTTTCGGTCTCCCGAGTCGGCGGAGCCGCGCAGATCAGAGCGATGAAGCAAGTCGCTGGCAGCCTTAGGCTCGATCTCGCCCAATACCGGGAGATGGCGGCCTTTGCCCAGTTCGGCTCTGATCTAGACCAGGCGACGCAACGCCAGCTCAATCGTGGAAGCCGGCTCGTGGAGCTTCTCAAGCAGGGCCAGTACGAGCCCCTTCCGGTTGAGAGACAGATCCTTATCATCTACGCTGGCACTAACGGCGTTGTGGATCATTTGCCAGTCTCTGCCCTCAAAAGGTACGAGCAAGAGCTCTATGCCTTCATCGAGTCCAAACACCCAGATCTACTTCCAGAGATTCTCAAAAGGCGCGAGATCAACGAAGAGCTTAGGGAAGGGATCAACAAGGTCTTAGAAGAGTTTAACGCAGTCTTTGAAGCCTGAGTTTCGCGTTTCGGGTTTTGAGTTTCGGGTTAACCCGGAACTGCGGATAGGCTTTTTAAAGAGTAATGGCCACTCTTAAGGCAATACGCAAGCGGATCGGCTCGATTCGCAATACGCAGCAGATTACCAAGGCGATGAAGATGGTTTCGGCTGCCAAACTCCGGCGCGCTCAAGAGGCGGTGCTGCAGGCACGCCCCTATGCTGAGAAGATGGCTGCTCTGCTCAAAAACCTCTCCGGTCGAGTATCTGCAGAGGCTCACCCATTGCTCATGGAACGGGAGGAGAAACGGGTGGTCCTCTTACTGTTAACAGCAGATCGTGGCCTCTGTGGTGGCTACAATGCCAATCTGATTCGGGCTGCGGAGGGGTTCTTGCGCAACCATGGCCAAGAGAAGCAGATCCATCTCGCGATTGTCGGGCGCAAGGGAGTAGATTATTTCCGCCGCCGCAAAGTGGAGATTGCCGACCGCTATCTCAATGTCTGGAATAAGCCTCCCCAGGAACTAGCCGCCGGGCTCGCAGAAAAAGCGACCAGCCGCTTTCTTCAGGAGGAGGCCGATGGGGTCTATGTTCTCTACAGCCGCTTTCGCTCGGCCCTTTCTCAGGTTCCGACCGTTGAAAGGCTCATCCCGGTGACAGCGGCGGGCGAAGGAGAAGGGCAGCCTACGGAGTATCTCTTTGAACCAGGTGTGGAGGCGCTGCTTTCGAGCCTCCTGCCGAAGGTCGTGGAAGTGGGGATTTATCGGGCCCTGCTGGAGGCCTCTGCAAGCGAGCACGGCGCGAGGATGACTGCCATGGATTCTGCCACGACGAATGCGGCGGAGATGATCAGCAGTCTCACTTTACAGATGAACCGGGCGCGCCAGGCGTCGATCACGAAGGAGCTTATGGAGGTGGTCTCGACCGCCGAGGCCTTGAAGTGAGGAATAGAACGGAGGTCATGGACTTATGAGTCTGGGAAAGATCACTCAGGTTCTGGGAGCAGTGGTGGATGTGGAGTTTTCTGATGGCTCTCTGCCACCCATTTATAACGCGCTGAAGATCACTAACCCTGCCATCAGCAACGACAAGTGGAACCTAGTAGTTGAGGTAGCCCAACATTTAGGAGAGAATACGGTTCGCTGCATCGCCATGGATAGCACAGAGGGATTGATCCGGGGGATAGAGGTCATGGATACGGGGGAGGGGATTACGGTTCCCGTTGGTCCAGAGACTTTGGGCCGGGTTCTCAATGTGATTGGAGAGCCGGTGGATGAGGGGCCGCCGATCAATGCCAAGAAGCGCCTTCCGATCCACCGTCCCACTCCTGAGTTTGTGGATCTGGAGACCAAGGTCCAGGCCTTTGAAACGGGGATCAAGGTGGTGGACCTCCTAGCCCCCTACGTGCGAGGTGGTAAGATCGGTCTCTTCGGTGGCGCCGGTGTGGGTAAAACTGTTATCCTGATGGAGTTGATTCATAACGTGGCGATGAAGCACGGCGGCTACTCAGTCTTTGGCGGAGTCGGAGAGAGAACCCGCGAGGGTAACGATCTCTGGTTGGAAATGAAGGAGTCCGGGGTTATCAGCAAAGCGGCTTTGGTTTACGGTCAAATGAACGAGCCGCCGGGCGCCCGGGCCCGTGTCGGTCTCTCTGCCCTCACCCTCGCGGAGTTTTTCCGCGATGAGGAGGGGAAGGATGTTCTTCTCTTTATCGATAATATCTTTCGTTTCACCCAGGCAAACTCCGAGGTCTCGACGCTTCTGGGTCGCATGCCTTCGGCTGTCGGCTATCAGCCGACCCTGTCCACCGACTTGGGTGAGCTTCAAGAAAGGATCACATCAACCCGGAAAGGCTCGATTACCTCGGTCCAAGCGATCTATGTCCCGGCAGATGATTTGACCGACCCAGCCCCTGCCACTACCTTTGCCCATCTCGATGCCACAACGGTGCTTTCGCGGCAGATCGCCGAGCTAGGGATCTACCCGGCCGTGGATCCGCTGGATTCTACCTCCCGCATTTTGGATCCGCGCGTGGTTGGTGAGGAGCACTACGAGGTGGCACGTCAGGTTCAGGTGATTCTCCAGCGCTATAAGGACCTCCAGGACATCATTGCGATTCTCGGGATGGATGAGCTTTCAGAGGAGGATAAGCTCACCGTAGCCCGGGCGAGGAAGATACAGCGCTTCCTTTCTCAGCCATTCCATGTCGCTGAGGCATTTACCGGCGCCCCAGGAGTCTATGTGGAACTGAAAGATACCATTAGAGGGTTTAAAGAGATCGTAGAGGGCAAGCACGATGAGATTCCCGAACAGGCCTTCTATATGGTCGGCACGATCGAGCAGGCAGTGGAGAAGGCAAGGAGATTGGCGGCACAGTAGAGACCATGGCAGAAAAAATCACACTCAGGGTAGTCACGCCAACCCGGCTCCTCCTCGATGAGGAAGTAGGCGAGGTAACGGCAGCCGGCGCCTTGGGCGAGTTTACAGTTCTGCCTAATCATATCTCTTTTTTGACCATTTTAGAGATTGGGGAGATGAGCTACAGGCAGGGGCCGGATAGGCACCACCTGGCCTTAAGCGGAGGTTACGCTGAAGTACTGGATAATGTGATGACGGTTCTGGCCAATACCGCCGAGTATGCGGATGAGATTGACGTGGAGCGCGCTCGAATGGCCAAGGAAAGGGCGGAAAGGACGATCGAAGAGATGAGCCGTGATGATGAAGAGTTCTATTCCGTGGAAGCGGCGCTGCGGCGCGCCACGGTACGGCTTCAGGTCGGCGGCAAAGAAGCCAAGCGATAGCCTGGAAGGAAGGATTGGATATGGCGAAGGCTGCATTTAAACCCCAGCGGGCGATGTGGAGCAAGTTGTTCACCTACGACTACTGGATGGAGTCCACGGGGGTTCCCATTCACAAAGGCTTCTACGTGGAGGACCTCAGAACGCTGGAACTTGGATGGTGGGAAGAGCGCCAGTGCATGACCGCCTTCATCCAGCTTATGGGGCAGGAGGGAGTCAGCTCCGCCCGGGTCACCGAGATTCCTGCAGGCCAAACCTTAGCGCCGCTTAAGTTTGCCCTCGATGAAATCGTCTATGTCGTGGCCGGAAGGGGTCTGACCAGCATCTGGTACGATAACAGCGGTACCAAAAAAAACTTTGAGTGGCAGCAGCACAGCATGTTCCTGATCCCTCACGGCTGCACCCATCAGCTCACCAACATGCAGGGAGACAAGCCTGTGCGGCTGCTTTACTACAGCTATCTTCCGCTAGCGATGTCGGCCGTTTCCGATCCCGACTTCTTCTTCAACAATTCTTACCAGGGCCCGGATGACCTGGCAGAACAGGAAGCATACTACTCCGAGGCCAAAATGGTGCAGCTTCCCGAGGGAGCTAACCCCCGGGGAAGAGGAGTCTACTGGTATGGGAATTTCTTTCCGGACATGAGAGCCTGGGACAAACTCGATGCCAATGAGAGGAGAGGCGCTGGAGGAAAAAGCGTCTACATTCAGTTCCCCAACTCAGAGGTATTTGCGCATATGTCGGTCTTTGCGGCCCGTACCTACAAGAAGGCCCACCGCCATGGGCCCGGGCGCGTCATCGTCATCCCGGCTGGGGAGGGCTATTCGATAATGTGGGAAGAAGGCAAGGAAAAGGTCGTCGTTCCCTGGCACGAGTGCAGTGTCTTTGTGCCGCCCAATCGGTGGTTCCACCAGCACTTCAATGTCGGAGCCGCCCCTGCGAGATACCTGGCCCTCCATTCCCCTATGCAGTTTTATGGACACGCAGAGAAGGTCGAGGACCGGGCCAAAGACCAGATCGAGTACCCGGATGAGGATCCCTGGATCAGGAAGAAATTTGAGGAAGAGCTGGCCAAGAGAGGCCTGAAATCTCTTGTGCCAGATGAGGCTTATGCCAATAGGGACTATGAATGGTCCAAGGCCATGGGAAAACAATAAACTTCAAACCGTCGAGTTTCAGCTCTGTGGACAAGCGGTAATTTCGTGCACGATCTCGATAACGACCACGACCATCCCGATTTTTTAGAGATCGGGCCCGACGCCATCGTCGAGGATATCGAGGGCCTGGAGATGTTCACGCTCAAGAGCGTGGGCATCGACATCGGCTCTTCGACCTCTCACCTGGTCTTTTCTCATATAACCCTGAGAAGAGAAGGGGCCTCGCTGTCAGGCCAATTCAAGGTCACCGAACGGAAAGTCCTCTACCGCTCCAAGATCATGCTGACTCCTTACCTCTCCGGAACCCTGATCGATACGGACAACGTCAAGCGGTTCATTGAGCAGGCATACAAAGACGCGGGTTTGACTCCAGAGGATGTCGACACCGGAGCCGTCATCATTACCGGCGAGGCTCTCAAGAAAGAAAATGCGCAGCCCATCGTAGAATTCTTTGCCAAGTACTCAGGGAAATTCATCTGCGCGGCAGCAGGACACAATCACGAGGCGCTTCTTGCCGCTTACGGATGTGGCTCGGTCGATCTCTCTAAATCCGAGCACAAGAGGGTCCTCAATGTGGACATGGGGGGTGGAACCACCAAATTCTCCCTTATCGAGAATGGGGTCGTAACCCAGACAGCGGCGATTAACGTGGGAGCCCGGTTGATCGCCTTTGACGACTCCAATGTGGTGACGCGAGTGGAAGATGCTGGAAGAACCCTTATGGACAAGCTGGGTTATACAATTGATCTGGGCAAAAAAATCAGCAAGAAGCAGAAAGAGGATTTTGCCGCCTTCATGGCCAAAATTCTTTTCGAAGTAATAGAGCAGGGGCCATCCTCTTCCCTGGCAAGACAACTTATGGTGACTGAGCCCTTTACCAACTACCAAGGGCTTAACCAAATCGACTATCTTGTCTTTTCGGGTGGGGTGTCCGAACATGTTTACGACCGTGATCGAACTGCCTATGGTGACGTCGGTCCGCTTTTGGGGAAAAACGTCAGAGCCTACCTGGAAAGGCTTCCCAGAAAAAACACTCTTCGAGAGCCCCTCGAAGGAATCCGGGCCACAGTCATCGGGGCTGGGGAGTACACAATACAAGCGAGCGGCAACACAAGCTACATCTCCAATCCTGAAGTGTTGCCTATCTTCGGGCTCAAAGTCATCCGGGCATCGCTGAAGTCGGGTGAATCTGTAGTCGAAGCTTTGAAGCGGTCGCTGGCAAAATTCGACCTGAACTCGTTCACCTCTGGACTCGCCCTCTCCTTGTCGCTTGACGGGCAACTGAATTATCAGTCTATTAGGAAGGTCGCCGAGGGGATCGCTGAGATGTGCGCGAACTCAGAGGATAGGAGAGGCCCGCTCTACCTGGCACTGGATCTGGATGTGGCAAAGTCCCTTGGAGGCATCCTGAAAGAGGAGCTCAAGCTGGAGCGGGAAGTTATTGCAGTGGATGGAATTGAGGTGGGCGATCTCGATTATATCGACATCGGTGAACCCATGGGGATCACCGAGGTCATTCCGGTGACTGTGAAGTCCTTGATGTTTCCCGGAACGAAGTTGAGCTAAACGAAGAAATTCTATAGCTGGAGGAGGCAAATCGATGGCAAAGGCTGCATTTAAACCTCAAAGGGAGATGTGGAGCAAGCTGTTCACCTACGACTACTGGATGGAGTCCACGGGGGTTCCCATCCACAGAGGCTTCTACGTGGAGGACCTCAGAACCCTGGAACTCGGATGGTGGGAGGAAAGGCAGTGCATGACCGCCTTCATCCAGCTTATGGGGCAGGAGGGAGTCAGCTCCGCCCGACTCAGCGAGATTCCAGCGGTCGAAACCTTACCGTCGCTTAAGTTTGGCCTTGATGAAATCGTCTATGTCGTGGCCGGCAGGGGTTTGGCCACCATCTGGTACGATAACAGCGGTACCAAAAAAAACTTTGAGTGGCAGCAGCACAGCATGTTTTTGATCCCTCACGGCTGCACCTATCAGCTTAGCAATATGCAGGGAGACAAGCCTGTGCGGCTGCTTCACTACAGCTATCTTCCACTCGCGATGTCGGCGGTTGCCGATCCTGATTTCTTCTTCAACAATCCATACCAGGTCCCCAATGGCCTGAGCGACCAGGAGGACTTCTACTCCGAAGCCAAGATGGTGCAAGCGTCGGAGAGCGATGAGGCTCTAGGACTGCGCTTCTATTGGTACGGGAATTTTTTCCCGGACATGAGGGCCTGGGACAAGCTTGACGCCAACGCGAGGCGAGGAGCGGGAGGAAGGAGCGTCTTCATTCAGTTCCCGAACTCTGAGGTGTCGGCGCACATGTCGGTTTTTACAGCGCAGACCTACAAGAAGGCTCACCGCCACGGCCCCGGCCGGGCCATTGTCATCCCCTCGGGCGAGGGTTACTCGATTATGTGGGAAGAAGGAAAAGAAAAAATCGTAGCCCCCTGGCACGAGTGCAGCATGCTTGTCCCCCCCAACCGGTGGTTTCACCAGCACTTCAACGCCGGGGCGGCTACGGCGAGGTACTTGGCCCTCCATCCGCCGATGCAGTTTCACGGGCATGCGGAAAAGATCGAGGACCGGGCCAAAGACCAGATCGAATATCCGGATGAGGATCCCTGGATTCGAAAAAAGTTCGAGGAGGAGCTGGCCAAAAGGGGCGTGAAATCTCTCATGCCTGGGGAGGCGTACTCGAATCGAGACTACGAGTGGTCTAAGGGCATGGGGAAGCAGTAAGGTTCATATTTTCACTGGCAATATCAATATTAGAGTTCGTAACCGTTACTCGGATCACCGTTTGCCTGGGATAGATCGTCAAATAGTTCCGTAGCTAGACTCACCCCATTGGGACCATCTTCTTTTGGCCCTAGGCTCTCATCGGTCCGCTTTACTAGGCCGTTGTGAAAAAAGCGTCTCTTCTTGCTATCTCTAGTGTACTGCGTCATTAAAACCTTTCCATGCCGTTCGTGGTGAGCTTGTCGAACCACGTCGAGGAAAACCGCGAAAACACTCACCCTTCGACGCGCTCAGGGTGAACGGAATATGTAAAGAAGCGTTGGACGCACTACACTAGCTCTAAAAAAGGGTATCAATTTCTTTGCTCTTCTAAGTCCGTAGTGATGAACTCTTTTTGTTCCAATGGTGGCCCTTTTCTTCTGACGATGGGAAATGGCTGAGTACTTTGCCATCCAGGCCTCTGTCTGCTTTGCTGTTTCCCATATCCTGATTCGTCGCGGGCTGGTAGCGTCGAATGCCATCACCGGCTCGTTCATCTCTCTGAGCATTTCCGCCGTCACCCTGTGGGTCATGATTCCCTTCTTTATCCCCTTATCGAGCTTCCGCACCTCTGCCGTCTGGTACTTTATCGTGGCCGGCATCTTTGCCCCTGGTCTCGGGCGCATATTAAGCTACGTCGCGATCGAACGAATCGGTGTGGCGCGGTCAGTGCCAGTCGTAGAAGGGCAGGCTTGACGGCTAGCGCTGAAGGTGAAATTATCATCCGCGAATTCGTCCCTTAGGATGAATTGGAAAAGGAGGGAAACACTATGCTTTGGAGTCATAAGTTCTTTTTTGTCTATCTCGCTGCACTGGTTTTGACAGCGGCATCGGCCTTTGGTCAGGATGCCAAGCTGATCGAGGCTGCGAAAAAGGAAGGCGGGAAGGCCGTGGTTTACGGCTCGATTGAGAACGATACTGTGGATGCGATCGGGAAGGCTTTCCAAAAAAAGACGGGCCTAGAGGTCAACTACTGGAGGGCATCGGCTACCAAGGTGATGGATAGGGCGCTAAGCGAGTACCGCGCCGGAAAGCCTCTCTTTGATGTCGTATTAACCACCGATAGCGCGATGCAAATCATGCTTAAAGAGGGAATCTTTGCCAAATATGAGTCGCCAACCGCCAAGGGTTTTCCCAAAGATGCTATCGACCCCAACCTTGGCCCCAGATATCGCAGTACCCCCATTGGTATCGTTTACCACAAAGGCGTGATCAAGGCAGCTGACGCGCCAAAATCCCTTGAGGATCTCCCGAAGCCTCAATACAAGGGCAAGCTGGTCATGCCTGACCCCACCCAGCACACCACTACCATTGAGTGGCTTGTGAGCCTGGAGAAGATCATGGGTAAGGAAAGGGCGGACAAATTTATTCGTGACTTGGCCGCCACGAAACCTATCTTGGTGGAGTCCCTTACACCCTCTGGCGAGCGGGTCACTACGGGAGAGACGCCGATAGCGATCACCTTCCTCAAGAATGTGGTGATCCATGGGCAAAAGGGCGTCCCTTTGGACTATGTGAGGCTGGGGAAGTTTTTGGGGGACGGGCATTATGTTGCCCTTGGCAACAAGGCCTCCCGTCCCAATGTCGGTAAGGCTTTCATTGACTTCTTCTTGGACGATGAAAGCATGAAGATTATGGCCAATGTGGGTGAGTTCGTGAACCGGAAGGGGGTCTATCCGCCGTTGCCAGATGCGGACAAGGTCCAATTTATTGAGATGATTCACCTTGATAAGAAGGGTTTTGCGGAAAAGAGAAAGGAATTCGAAAAGATCTTTCTGCGATAGGCCTGTGGCTTACCAGGGACCCCTACCATCGGTAGAACTACTTGGGGCTGGCTTCCTAATTAATTAAAGTATTCCGCCAACGCGACCTTTTGGATCTATTTGTAGGCCTCTCGCTGTTTAAAGATTTTGGAGGGAATCATGCCAGTGAAGGTGATGCGAATTGAAGATGCGCCGGTAAAGATCATGCGCTGGGATCGGGGTAAGACCCTGAGACTAGTCGATGAGGCGGATGGCGCCAAGAATGTCGATGTCCATATTAACTTGATTAACGTCGATTCCGGTCCGGGACCGACCCACTACCACGCAAAGGCGGAAAATATTTACATTGTCCTAGAAGGGACGGTGGAGGCCATTGTCGAGGATAAGAAATACCGGCTTGGTCCTGGCGAGGTGGCGTTCATTCCTCCGGGTGTCCGCCATGCTGCAGGGAACTGTGGGGATACCGTGGCGCGGGTGATCGAGATCTATGCCCCTGCGGGGCAGGACTTTCACATCGTTGATGACGAAGAAAAGAAGTAGCTTTCCGGGAGGCAGATAGCCGGAACAAGAGGGAAGGGAGCCGTATGGCAGACTACGACATCTGTTTTCGGGAAGGACGTGTCTACCTCTGGGGTCAGTTGCTGGACATCGATCTCTACGTGGCGGAAGAAAAAATTGCCCTTCTTTGTCGAAGGGGGGAAGGGCCCAGTGCCAAGCAAGTTATTAGTGTTGCGGGCAAAATTATCCTTCCGGGGGTCATCGATCTTCACGCGCATACGCGCGATCCCGGTTATACCCATAAGGAGGATTTCTTCACCGTATCCCAGGCAGCCGCGGTCGGTGGGGTGACAACGTGGGTGGACATGCCCAACGTGGAGCCCCCGACAACCACGGTGGATCTCTTTCAAGAGAAAAAGGCTCGCGCCGAAAAGCTCTCCTTAGTCGATTTCGGCCATTTTGTATCAGGGGTCAATCTGGAAGAGATCCCAAGACTGGCAGCTGCCGGGGTCACGGGTTTTAAGATTTTTCAGGTCTCTGGCGCTTACCCTCATGACCCGAGGCTTGCCCTGAACGATGAGGGAAAGCTTCTCCAATGCTTCCGTGCGATCGCCAAAACGGGGCTTCCCTGTTTAGTCCATCCGTTCAACCAATCGCTTTTCGATTTCTTTTCCGCAGAGGCATTCGCCCAAGGGAAACCACGAAACCATGTCACGTTTGCCGAGATTTATACCAGGGAGGTTGTTTGGAAGAGCGCGATCGCCAGCTTGCTCGCTCTTCAGCGGGAATCAGGGGTGCGCCTTCACGTGGTCCATACTCACGCTGCCCGAAGCCTTAGGTTACTCCGCGAAGCAAAGGCCCGGGGTCAGAGCGTAACCGTAGAGATCGACCCGAAATATTTTCATTTAGGAAGGAAGGATCTGGAGGAGAAGGGACCGCAGGTCTGCCCCGCCGGATTCATACCTGAAGACCGGGAACGAATGGCGGAAATCTGGCGCTCCTTCCACGACGGGACCATCGACAACATCGGTTCTGATCATGCTCCTCATACGAAAGAGGAAGTTGAAAAGCAACGAAGCGACGCCTGGGCAGCGGCGATGGGGAATCCCCAGTATGACCACTACCTCTCCGTGTTGCTCAATGACGTGCATGAAGGAAAAATCTCGTTTGCAAACCTTGTCCGCTGTCTGTCGGAGAATCCTGCTCGGATCCTTGGAATCTTTCCCCGCAAGGGGGGCTTGCTGCCGGGGTCGGATGCCGATCTTGTAGTCGTGGACTTTGAAAGAGAGCGGGTTCTGAGCAATGACGGGCTCTACACCAAAGTCCAGTGGAGCCCCTATGCCGGTTGGAAGGTGAAAGGGGTTCCCGAGCTAACGATGGTCAGGGGAAAGATCGTTGCAGAAGGTGGAAAAGTCATCGGCGAGCCCGCTCATGGAAGGTTTATCCCTGGTGTTCCGCAGGAAATGAATCTCTGACGTAAAGGCGTTCAACTCGTTTAAATCGTTCAAAGCGTTAAACGGGATTGAACAGCTTAAACTTCTTGAACGATTGTATGCTGGCAGTCCTTCAGTCTCCTCACCCAAAGGGGAGGTAATACCGTGTCAAGAATGCAATTCGGAATTTTACTTCCCCACTTCGGTAAGGAGGTTTCAGCGACCCGCCTCATCGACGGCTCGAGGTTGGCTGAGGAGCTGGGATTTGATTCAGTCTGGGTGAGGGATCACCTCCTCTGGCATCCCCACGGGATGGAAAAGGCGGGCCTTAAATTTGTGGAGCCTTTCATTGCCCTTGCTGCTATCGCCGCCGTCACCAAAAAGCTGATCCTTGGAACCGCAGTTCTTATCCCGGTTCGCTGGCCGCTCAAGTTCAGCCAGAACCTAGCGAGTCTCTCCTACATGGCAGGAGGGCGTGTTATCGCCGGTATCGGGCTTGGGAGCACTCCAGGTGAGTTGGCAGCCGCCGGCCTGAAGCCAGAGGACCGGGCCCAAATTATGCGAGAGACAGTTGAGATTGCCCGGCTCATCTGGAGAGAGAACAACGCCTCCTATAAGGGCAAGATCTTTTTCTTCGAGAACGTGACGATCGAACCCAAGCCAGTCGAGCCGATCCCGATCTTCTATGGCGGGAGCACCAGGGCATCCATTCGGCGCGTGGCAGAATACTGCGACGGCTGGATACCTGGTCGAGTTCCCATGGCGACCTTTGATGATCGCCTAAATCTTTTGCGCCAGCTCACTAACAGGAAGATTATTCTCGGAAACATACCGGTAGTGCGTATCGACAAAGATCGGGCAAAGGCGCGCGCTGATATAGACGTCGAAGCCCTGGCCAGGAGCTCCGAAGGAACCCCCCACTGGATTAAGCCACCATCAGGAAAGTTTGAGACCATCGAGGATCTGGAAGGTCTCCTGATCGTGGGGAATCCGGATGACTGCGCAAGAGAGATCGCAAAGTTCCGCCAAAGGGGGGTTGAACACCTGGTCTTCGACCTTCGGCTCCAGTACCACAGATATGAAGAGACGCTGCGCCTTATCAGCGAAGAGTTACTCCCTAGGTTTTGGTGAGGAATTGTTTCGGAAAGGCATTGATGTAACAAGTCTGATCACATTCGTATTAGGTTTTTAATTGCGGCAGAACCTTTTCACCGAAGAGATCGAGCTGCTTGAGATCTGCCATCGCCGTCCCAATAATCAGGGTGTCGAGACCCTTCGAGAAAAATGAGGAGAGCCGTTCCGCGCACGCCCCAGGCGGGCCAACGAGGAAGTGCTTATCGACATCGATCCTGACCCCTCCGTAATAACGATTGAGATAGGCGGCGCAGGCTTCAACGGCCTTTCCTCTATTTTCGTCGATAGCCATGAAGGTAAGTCCGGCCTTTTCGATCTCTCCAGGGTTGCGTCCAGCCGCCGAAGCAAAACCGGAGATCTTCTCCCAAACCGAGGGAAATTCCTGGATGGCTGTGCTGCCGCAGATATAACCATCCGCCAGCCTCGCCGCACGCCTGAGAGCGACATCAGCGCCTCCGCCCGTCCAGATAGGAGGATGGGGAGATTGGACCGGACGCGGACCGATAGTGAGATTCTCCACTTTAAAGAATTTGCCTTGATGCGTCACTCCATCTTCGGTCCATAGTCTTTTCATTAATTTCACCGCCTCTTCTGCGCGGCTCCCTCTACCTTGAAAGGGAACCTCAACAGCCGTAAAGTCGTTTTCCCGGCTGCCGAAACCGATACCTAGGGTCACGCGTCCTCCTGAGAGGAAATCCAGAGTGCCTACTGTCTTCGCCAGAAGGGTCGGATGTCTAAGGCCGGCTAGTAGGACCGAGGTCCCGAGCCTAATTCTATTAGTCACCGCCGCTGCCGTAGCCAGGAGGGTAAGGGGTTCCAGGTTGTCGTAGGCGATCCGGTCGATGACCCAGACTGAATGGAGTCCTATCTCCTCACACCTCTTAGCCATCGTTGTCACATAACCGGGCTGAATCTGCGGAGCCGGGTTCACAAAGCAAAGGCCGATCTTGCCCATTTGTGTTCTCCTTCCCTGACTAAAATTGGCTGAGGTGTTGGTTATAAAACCATATTATGTGGTACTAATGCAAAATCAATTTTGAGGAGGAGAAAATGTTTGCCTACTATCCCAATAACCGCGCTTGGTCTTTTTTACGTACAACGTCTCATTGAGCTGACCATGACTTGACAAGAACTATAGCTTTCATCTAGACCTCTCAACCGTGAGCACGTTATTCTGAACAAGAGGAGGAAAGAAAAATGGATGCTTTTACCTTTGAGATAAAAACCCCCCATTTAACCGGAGGAAGGAGTCATACGTCTCTTGCCCGGACTGACTTGGCCTCTGTCGGTCTCAACTACTACGCCCCGGGACGTAAGAATACTCTCCATACCCATCCGGGCGAGGACCACACCTTCATTGTCTTAGATGGCGAGGCGACCTTCTACGACAAGGATGAGAAGGCTACTGTCCTCAAAAAAGGACAGGGAATTATGCTTCCAGAAGGGTGGTACTACTGGTTTCAGAATACCGGAGGGGAACCTCTGGCATTGCTTCGATTCAGTGCCCGTAAGGCAAAACCAAAAGTTGTCAGGGTCGACGTCAAGGGCAACACAAGATCCGAAGATGAAGAGGGGTACAAGTATGTGGACGGGGTCCCGATTGAGGGTAAGAATTGGGAAATGTCCTGAGTTAAGGCTTTTCCCCCCTCAGCACACTGACATCACCAAGGGTCACGGTCGCATCGAAACCCGCATGATCTGGACCAGCACCGAGCTTGTCGGGTACCTGGAGTTTCCCTATGCGGCCCAGGTTTTGCGGCTTAACCGCCACAGAATTGATCTGAACGGAAAGAAGCAAGAATCCGAGGTGGTCTATGGAATCACCAGTCTAACCCCAGAGAAGGCGGACCCAGCCCGGCTGCCTTCGCTCAACCGCTACCAATGGGGGATCGAAAACAAAGTCCACTATGTGCGCGATGTGACTTTCGATGAAGACCGTTCGCGTGTCCGCAAGAAAGCTGGGCCGCACGTCATGGCTTCCTTGCGTAATCTGGTCATCAGTGTGCTACGTCTGATTTTTACTCCTGTTCGGAGAACTCCGCGAGAAGGATCTCCTCTCCCAGCCTTTGAATCACCCAGCGGTGGATATCCCTGACCATCTCCTCCCCTCCTTGCTCACCCATCATCCAGTGACCACGGTTGGGATACTCTTTGAGATCGGCGCCAAGTCTTTGCGCCATCTCCCGAAGTGCTGCCATATCCACGACTCTATCCTTACACCCACCGATTAGCAGAACCGGACAACGGATTCGCCCAGAATCGACCTCAACACGGCGGTTAAAAAACTCGCTGATAAGGTGACTAGAGTCCGGTACCATACGCTTGAGAATATCTGGATGCTGGCTTTCAGGCAACGAGGCAAGCCAGCTTTGGCGGAAATCTCTTTCTTCAAGACGAAAAGGTCGGTGCAGAAAAATCAGCGGCAGGTACTTAAGACGGAGAAGCCGTAGCGCTTGCGGCATGGCATTCTTTACCTCACCTGGCGGAAGGCTCGAGAGTAGAACCAACGCGGATACTTTTTCTTCCTCGGACGCCTTCTGTGCTATCAATCCTCCAATGCTATGGGCCACGACTACCGGAGCGAACGAGGCAGCGCGAATGACCCGCCTGAGATCTTCCACACAATCCTGAAAGGTCAAGGCCTTGAGGGCTTCAAGTGGCCTCCCTTCGAACCGTCCTCTGAAGTTGATTGCCCAACATTCCCATCCAAGATTAGAGAAATGAGTAGCCCATTGGTGCCAGCACCAACTGCCGCTCCACAAGCCGTGAATCAAGACGAGAGGAGATTTGAATTTTGGCTTCTCAGGAGGTGAGGCATCTGCGAGCAGGCCACCAATCCACTTTTCCATTGCCTTTTCCTTAGCGCATCGTAGCTACAGGGCTGGAAAAAACAAGGCCCTCCGGGTTTGATCACCGGAGGGCCTCATCCTTTCAGGTAGCCAGAACAGCTACCCTGCGCCTGAGATAAGGAGGGTTGAACTCGCCTCCGCCACTCCACATCCCAATGACGTTATCTTTTCTTTTTCTTCTTAGCCTTTTTTGTTGCTGCCATAGGCACCTCCTTTTAGAATTCCCTGGGGTGGGTATCTAGCAAAAGGAAGAAATATATTTCTCAGGCAAAGACATTCTTATCGTTAAAACCCTCCCACATTTTGTAGGTATTTAGATTATAGCGACACTACGAATTGTATGTCAAGAAAAAAATAACATTTTAGAAATTTTTGTATTGATTTGTTTTCATAAAGGTAAACACTTTTCTAACAGATTATCCTTTTGGACCCAGAGGGTTGATCATAATAAAAAATAACAAATTGTTTTATAAACTTTTCGTTCCCATCTATGAAGCAAACGCTGATCTAACGCATTAGGAGCTACAGGCTCACGGCTTTTTGGGCTCCTAGCGTGGGACTACAACGCGGTGACATTGTCACGTAGGCGAAGAACGACAAAAATCGACGAAAAGCGATCGAGATCTATCTTGCAGCTTATCCGGGTTCCGCTTATATTGGGATCATCACGGTTCGGAGCATACAAGAGTGAACCAGAATTGGCTTGTCACGATCTTTTTTTTCGTCCTCCTACTTGTCATCCTCTATCTCGCCTTTCTCATTCTCAGCCCGTTTCTCAAGGCCATCGCTTGGGCAGCCATTCTTGCCATCGTGGTCTACCCGGTTTATGTGTGGCTGGTTAAACTTCTTCGCGGCAGGGCCACTGCCTCGGCGCTCATTGTCACGATTCTGATTACTCTGCTCATTCTTCTTCCTGCATTCAGGATTGCGGGGTTTCTTTCGCAGGAGGCGCTGGAGTTGGCCAGAACAGTGCGAGCCCTCGCGGATGGTGGCGAGATAGAATTATGGAAGGGAAAACCCTTGGTTGAGGGTTTTATGAGGTTTTGGGAGACGATCTCCTTTCAGTTGGCCTCGTTCGACGTCGATCTTAGGAAAGTCATGGTTCAAGGGGCCCAGCTTGGATCTGGATTCCTGGTATCCCAGGCTACAGGGATCGCCCAAGATGTCTTTGTTTTTGTAGCGAACTTTATCATTGTCCTTTTTAGTTTTTTCTTCTTCCTGCGGGATGGGAAGCATTTCTGTGATAGTATTCGTCGTCTCTTACCAATGGACCCGGAGCACCAATCCCACCTCTTTGAGAATATTGTCAATTCCGTTTTTGCAGTGATTCATGGTTGTCTGATTGTGGCGATTATTCAAGGGCTCCTCGCTGGTTTGGCTTACTGGTTTTTAGGCCTACCCTTTGCCATCCTTCTCGGAGTGGCAACTGCCTTCACCGCCCTTCTCCCTATCGGTGGTTCTACGCTTATTTCAATACCCGCCTGCATCTACTTATTTATTCAAGGGGCTTACCTTAAAGGGGTCATCCTTCTTGCCTGGAGCCTAGGTATTGTGGGGACCGTTGATAATGTTCTTAAGCCCCTGTTGATTGGCACCCGCCTTCGCCTTCCCATTCTTTTTCTCTTCTTCAGCATCCTCGGTGGGCTGGCTCTCTTTGGCGCTCTCGGATTGATTCTTGGTCCTGTTCTGTTCGCTCTCCTGGCTGCTCTCTTGGATCTCTACATGAAAGAGTACGCGAGGGCCTAAACAGGCTTTTAGAATCCCAAAGACAGAGATTTGGGACAGAGACAGAATGTTACAATTTTTTTCTATCTTTGTCCCTGTCGCTTTTTCTGTTCACCGGTTTGCTAAAGGGAAGAACCCAACTCCCTGAGCCCGGCGTTGATGTGGATTAGGTGAGTACCCGCGGTCCTGGCGAGATCTTTCTGAACATCCTGTGCCATCGTGATAGTAGCGGAGGCGGTGGAGAAGTTCTGCTCCTCAATCTTGAGGATCCGGTCCACGTTTTTTCCTAGCCAGTCTGCTCCTTTCGTTTTGAAAAAAGCTAGGTAGTCTGCGTGTTTTTCGCCACGAGCGCGACACTCTCCTCACTTCCCTCAGTCGCTCCAGCGCTTGCGCTCGCCGTACCTACCGAAGCGGCCGCCTCTACCCATAGACTTTTCAATCCCTGAGTTTATAACATTCATGCCAACGCTGTGCAATTGACAGAAGGATGTGGAAAAGCGGGATAAACCTAAGTATAGTATCGACAGTTATCGGTGAGAATAGGAGGAACGAACATGGCAGAGGATATTCAGATAAAAAGAGAGATCGTGCTGGAGGCGGACGCAGAGACCTTGGAGAAGATGCGTAAGGAGGGGCACGCGAGGGGCTTTACGGTTTACTGTGATGAGGCAGAACGCACGGGCGGAGACAACACAGCTCCACCTCCCCTTGCTTATTTTGGTCTCTCGTTGGCTTTCTGACTTCTCACCCAAATTTCCCGGTACGGGGAAATGGTGAAGACCAAAATCAGTAAGGCCCGCGTGTTTGTGAAGGCCAAGTTCAAAAGCGAGGGTTCGGTTCTGGCGGAAACAGTCCAGGCAAGAGGGCTGGGCTTTGAGACTCGCCTAGAGCTTGAGTCCAAGGAATCACCGGAGCGGGTTGCTGCAGTTGTCCGCAATGCTGAAAACGGGTGTTACGTCCTGCAATCTATCCTCCATCCGGTCCCGGTCGAGCGCCGATTCGCTTTGAATGGCACCGCGTTTGATCCTGAGGGATTCCCTAAAAGGAAGTAATAGGCCTTCCATTATGAGATTGGGGAAAGGAGAATAAACGATGACTAAGGAGGCGGAATTTTTTGGTGTTAAGTATAAGGAGGGTTCGCTGGAACCCAAGGTATCCGAGTTGATTCGCTTTGCGGTTAATCTGGCTATTGGGCATGAGCACGGGGCGAAGCTCCACCTCGAGAATGCCCGGAAGTCCGGGGCCACAGATGACGAAGTTTGGGAGACTGTGGTTTATGCTATGCGCCCTGTGGCCGCCCAGGTGCGTAACTTCGCCAAGACGATCATCGCTCCATAGCGCTGCCAAGGATGGAGGTCAGGCAGGGTTTCATGAACCAGTGGGCAGTTGAGGTCAGCGAGGTCGATTTCCAGGCGGAAGTTTTGGACCGCTCCCACGAGGTCCCTGTCATGGTGGATTTCTGGGCGCCCTGGTGCGGTCCTTGTCGTGTTTTGGGCCCGGTGTTGGAGCGGCTCGCCGAGGAACAAGCGGGGATGTTCATCCTGGCCAAGGTGAATGTGGACGAGAACCCCTCCCTAGCTGCCGTTTTTCGTATCCAAGGAATCCCTGCGGTGAAAGTGTTCAAAGATGGGAAGGTAGTAGCGCAATTTACCGGAGCCATTCCCGAGAGTTCGGCCCGCGAGCTACTCTCTCGTTTCCTTCCCTCAGAGTTCGACCAGCAGGTCTTGGAAGCGGAAAGGTTGGAGGAGGATGGCCGGGTGGAAGAAGCCAAGGCCATCTATGAGAAAATTTTGCAGGCGGACGCTAGCCATGGAAGAGCGCTCCTGGGTTTAGGTCTAATCCTCATGGATGCTGGCGATAAAGGGTCTCTGGAGTACCTTGAAAGGGTGCCCCTGGGTAGTGCCGAACGAAAGGAGGCCGATCAGCTCATAGCTTGGCAGAAGCTTAAGGAGGGGGAAGACCAAGACGAATCGACCCTTCGCGCCACGCTGGTAGCAAACCCGGCCGATTTAGAGGCGCAATTTGGATTGGGGCAGGCCCTGGCTGCGCAGGAAAGATACGAAGAGGCGCTCGAGGAGTTTTTGGCGATTGTGAAAAGAGACAGGGATTTCCGCGACGACGGGGCGCGCAAGGCGATGCTCCAGATCTTTGACGTCCTGGGACCTGAGAGCGGGCTAACGGGGAGATACCGCTCAGAGTTGGCCAAAATTCTTTTTCGTTGAAGAGAGAACTGCTTTACCTTCAGCTTGCTAAGAAGAGGTGATCTGGCTACAATATGCATAATGGACAGCAAAACGGAAGTGCGTGAGTTCACGCGCGCCTGCGCAAAAATCGAAGCCCGGGTTGCCTCGGGCGACGAAATCGTTATTTTTGGCCAAACTAGAGACATCAGCCTAAACGGCCTCTACGTTATTTGTGACGAGCGGCTGCCGCCTGGCACGTCATGTCGAGTGATACTCTTCCTCGGGGAGTCCCAGAATCAGCTAGCCATCAGGACCAGAGGTAGAATAACGCGCGTCGATGACGCGGGAATGGGCATCGAGATTACCGAAATACCGGTGGAGAGCGTCGATCATATGCGCAAACTGGTATTGTACAACTCCAGCGGTAATTTCGAGGCGGTCGAGCAGGAATTCAAAACCCATCTAGGCATCAAGCGACGCACGTGACCGACTGAGACAAAAGCAAATCTTTAAGACAAATTCTTGTCACTCAGAGCTTGCTAAAGTTCTTTTTCGTTGACGAAAAGCCTTTTTTCTCAAGCTCGGAGTACCAAAACCGCTTGCCATCAAAGGCCATGCAGTGAGGGATGAAGGGGACAGCGAGACGTTCCACGATTCTTTCACGCGCCAGATCATAGCGGGAAAAATAATATTTTGCCTGCCGTGTCTCGCTCCAATGACCTAAGGGGCCCGGATCGGATTCTATGAGCCAAAGCTCGTTCCTATAAGCTGCGGGGCTAAAAGTCTCGTTTTCGGTTCGAATAACCCAATTGACCTTCCCGCTTTGCGTATCCAGGCAAAAGAGCTTGCGGTTGTGGCGGTGGGTTACCCAGAGCTTACCGTCAACCAGCGTCATGCCAGATCCTGCCCCGTCGGGGCAATTAAACTTACGTATCTCTCTTCCCTCCCTTAGGGACCAAAGGACTAGTTGCCGTCCAAGCCTTCCTCCTGCGGTTACCATCCACAACCCATCCTCGTGAGGACAGACATCCCAAATCTCATGGAAGTAGGTAAGTTTCTTCTCCGCTTTTCCTGTCGATGGATTGTAAGTAGCAACGAGACGCTCTCCAGGTGCGGCGATCCAAAGGAGATCCCGGTCGAAGTTCATCCCGGCAATAGAAATATTTTGCAGCTTCGGCATCTCGCTGATTCCATAACCTATGAGAATTCTTGGTATGGATCAACACTCAAGATCGTTTTTTCCCTTAAGAATTTCGCGAGAACGTATTATGATACATATATTCGACAGCTAAGATGGAGACGAAGGGAAGTCTGGAAAGGGAGATCAGAAGGGTGGCGCGGGCGCTATACCGTAAGGCGGCCGACCACAAACCCTCGCTCTTCGAGCCCCAAGACTGGATGGGGCGGATGATTGACTGGTCTCTCGAAGATGAATCGCTGCGCGTGGCCCTTTTCCGTTTTGTGGATGTGCTCCCCAGTCTAGATTCGGCAGCGGAGATCGGGCGTCATCTCCGAGAGTATTTTGCCCGGGTGGACCATGCCCTGGGAGGGTTGGTTTTCCTCGCCCAGGCACTGCATGCGGGGTGGCTGGTGGCACCAGTAGTGCGGCACAATGTGGTACGGCTTGCGCGCCGTTTCATCGTCGAGGAGGGAACCGATGCCCTTACCACGGTCTTGGAAAGACTCAGGCAGGAGCCTGTGGCTTTCACTATAGATGCGGTGGGGGAGGCCACGGTCAGCGACAAAGAGGCGAGCGCCATGCAGAGACGCTACCTTGATCTTTTGCGGCGCCTGGCACTGGTGGCAGAGAAGTGGCCTTCGATCCCTCAAATTGACTCCGATTCCCGCGGTCCCATTCCCAGAGTCAATCTCTCCGTCAAGGTCTCCTCCCTTTCTGCTCGCTTTGATCCCCTGGACCCAAATACCGAGGTCGTGGTTCGAGATAGACTCCGATCCCTGTTTAAAGAGGCCTCACGCCTTGGAGCGGCGCTTACCCTAGACATGGAACAGTACGCTTTCAAAGATCTTACGCTTGCCATCTTTTGCAGACTCTTGGAAGAAGATGAGTTCGAGAAAGAACCCCAAGCCTTCATCGCCCTTCAGGCCTATCTCCGCGATGCGGAGAAGGATTTGGAAGGGCTTATCCAATGGGCTAAAGAGCGCAAGCGCAGAATCGGTGTGCGGCTGGTTAAAGGGGCTTACTGGGATAGTGAGATCGCCTGGGCCAAACAGAAAAACTGGCCTATTCCGGTCTTTTTGCAAAAGATTGAGACCGACGCCAGCTATGAGCGGCTAACCCGTCTCCTATTGGAGAATCATGACATTGTGGACGCCGCTTTCGGGAGTCACAACATCCGGAGTCTCTGCCACGCCATCGTTGCAGCTAAGCATCTAGGTATTCCGGAAAATGATTACGAGATCCAGATGCTTTACGGCATGGCCGAGCCTATCCGGCAAGCGATCATCCAGAACGGGCAGCGCGTGCGTGTTTATGTCCCCGTGGGAGAACTGCTTCCAGGTATGGCATACCTGATCCGCCGCCTTATGGAGAACACCTCCAATACCTCCTTCTTGCGCCAGACCTACGCAGAGGAGAAAGATGTAGAAACCCTGATTGTTGCCCCTTTGCCTAAGGAGGAGTGGATCCAATCACGGCCAGTGATAGGTTCGGCTGCTTCGGAGGCATCAGGAGATTTCTGCAACGAGCCTCTACTCGATTTTGCCCACCGGGGAAGTCGAGAAGGCTTCGCCCAAGCCCTTCGGAACGTGCAAGGCAAATTTGGGCAGAGCTATCCCCTTTGGATAAGAGGAGAAGAGAGAGATACGGAGACTTGGATGGAGTCCGTGAATCCAGCTTGTTCTCAAGAGATCGTTGGGCGGGTTCCCCTGGCTGGCAGGGGCGAGGCCGACGAGGCCATTGAAGCGGCACAAAGCTTTTTTCCCGACTGGCGTGCCACCCCTGTCAAGGAGCGGGCCGCAGTTCTTTTCCGTGCTGCCTCCGTCATGAGAGAAAACCGTTTGGAACTTGCCGCTTGGGAACTCTTTGAGGTCGGAAAGGGCTGGCGTGAGGCGGATGCGGATGTGACCGAGGCCATTGACTATCTGGAGTACTACGGCCGTGAGATGCTGCGCTTGGCCGAACCGCAACCCACGCAGCATGTTCCTGGTGAGAGCAATCTTTACCTTTACGAACCCCGAGGAGTTGCGCTGGTGATCGCGCCGTGGAATTTCCCATTGGCGATCCTTACCGGGATGACCGCAGCCGCATTGGTTACAGGAAACTGCGCGATTGTGAAGCCGGCGGAACAGTCGCCTATTATGGGGGTGCGACTTTTGGAGATACTGCGCCAGGCTGGTTTGCCTCCAGTCGCCTGCCAGCTCTTGCAAGGAGGGGGAGATCTAGGGGCCTACCTTGTCCGTCATCCAGCGATTCATCTTATTGCCTTTACTGGCTCGCGTGAGGTGGGGCTGGAGATATTGCGCGAAGCCTATACCCATCAACCCGGCCAAGAGCATGTCAAGCGCGTGGTTTGCGAGATGGGGGGAAAGAACGCCATCATTGTGGATGGAGATGCTGATCTTGATGAGGCGGTGGTGCATATCATAGATTCAGCCTTCGGGTATCAGGGACAAAAATGTTCCGCTGCATCCCGCATTGTCATAGTTGAGGAATTGCATGATCGCTTGTTGGAACGGCTGGTGGAGGCGGTGAAGAGCTTAAAGATTGGCCCTCCACAGGACCCGCGAAACTTCATTGGCCCTGTAATTGACGCGGTAGCTCATGCAAGGATCACTGGCTACATTGATTTGGGCAAGCGGGAGGGAAAGTGTATGCTGGAGATGGATGTGCCTAAAGATGGTTTTTACATAGGGCCGGCGATCTTTAGCGAGATTGGGCCGCGTCACCGTTTAGCTCAGGAGGAGATTTTCGGGCCGGTCCTCTCCGTGATCAAGGCGCGTGATTTCGACGATGCCCTTGAGATTGCCAACCGTTCGTCTTATGCCTTGACCGGAGGATTGTTCTCCCGCTCTCCAGCCAATATCGAAAAGGCGCGGCGCGAGTTCCGCGTGGGTAACCTTTACATCAACCGCGGGATCACCGGTGCCATAGTTAAGCGTCAACCCTTTGGCGGGCTCAAGCTTTCTGGGATCGGCTCCAAGGCCGGAGGGCCGGATTATCTACTCCAGTTCCTCGAACCGCGAACCATCAGCGAGAACACCCTCCGCCACGGCTTCGTCCCACC
>JAHFAO010000023.1 GCA_023250515.1 Deltaproteobacteria bacterium
GAACAGATCTTCAGTCAGCTCATTGGTGGAAATCGAAAAGTGCTGCCACAGCCCTGGCACATCGACAAACTTTAAATCCACTATCTCCACTTTGTTCTTCTTGGCAAACTCCAATACTTCCTTCGGTGTCATCTCCTTATTCCTCTCTTTCCCTGATGAAATAAAATCTCACCGAATGACCCTGTTATCATATTCTTTAGTTTAGGGCTACCCCCGTACTGTATTTTATAGGGCATAGCCCCTTTCATTGTACTGGCTCAAGTCAAGCCCCATCTGCTTGATACCCTGAGTCCCATCATCCATCTCTCCCCAAGAGAGAGCCAAGTTTCGATACATCATTCACTTTCTCTAAACAATTGACACCTTCGATCAGGCGCGTAAGCCTCTTACCGGAGAGAAGGGGACGGGTTAATCTCCTCGCCTTATCCTCTAACTCCGCAGGGCTTAAAGGATTCTGCGGGGTGCCTTTGAAGTTGACGACTAGGGATGTATAACGACTGCCGTTTCTGAGGCTAACGGTGACCCGCGCCGCCCGATCCCACCCTCTCTTTTCAATCTCACGATCTACTTTGATTTGAACCAAACGAGTCATGGCAAGGATTCTCTTATCCCGGATTCTCTTTTCATCGAAGGAATCTGGATCTCTCGGATCATAGTAGAGACTTAAGGCGACGCAAAAGGGGATACTGTACTGCGCCATCATTAGATCCCTCGGCTGGTAAATTCCGTGATGGGTGACCAGCTTTTCCATCCCGGCGACGATGATCTCCTGAACGTCCGCTGCGGCAAATCCGTGCTCTTCCCTAAGCTTTTGCAGTGCCTCGATCGGAGCATGGGCATTGATGTGGCAGGCATAGCGCTTGATGCAGATATGCATCGTTTCAAAATCGCGACCGAGACGGTGAGTGAGGAAGGAAAGGTTTGGGGAATCGGAAAATGCGCGGCAAAATCCAAATTTCCCCTCAAGCACGCTTGCTGGCCCGGCAAATCCCCTCTGGGCCAGAAGCGCCGCTGTGACTCCTGCCTCTGCTGCCTTACCCATGTGGAGCCGCTTTATCATGGCTCCTTCCTGGCAGCGGGAGAACTCAAGGAGTCCGCCGGAATAGGAGCCGGCGATCCCCAGGGCATGCATCACCTCCCTTTCATTCAGGCCGAGTAGGCGCCCAGCCGCCACTGCAGAGCCAAAAGTCCCGCACAGCGCGGGCGCGTGGAAGCCCCGTTTCTCTAGAGAGTTTCCAGCGGCCACCCCGATCCGGAACATGACCTCACAACCGGCCACCAAGGCAGTGAGAAATGCCCTGCCATCGGCTTTATGCTCCTCAGCTATAGCGAACGCAGCAGGAAGAACCGTAGCGCCGGCATGGACGCCGGCCCCCGGTTGGCGCACGTTGTCTAGCTCAAAGGCATGAGCCATCGTTCCATTGGCTAGGGCGGCTTGCGGGGCTTGAGCCTTACAGCTCTCCCCAAAAACGGTGCACTTTCCTCTCGAGCCCAAAGCCCAGACAAAGTCCACCACAGTCCGGCTCCACGGCTTTGTGGAGCCATAGAGGGCAACGGCAAGGGTGTCCAGGACGCAAGCCTTGGCCCGAGAGATCACCTCAGTGGGAATCTGGCGATAGCGCAGGTTAACGGCATAGTGGGCAAGGAGTTGTGTAGCGCCCATTTGCATGAGAGAAGGCTAGCGCACGACCTTAGCTCCAGCCTCTTTCAGTACCTCGCGCATTTGTTGGGTCAACCCGTCGAAAAATCTGCCCAATTCAGGCCCCTTGAGATACCCATCCTCAAACTGGTTTTGCTCTAAGTACTTTTTCCAACTCGCTGTCTTGGTGAAGCGGTCAAAGACTCCTTCCCAATATTGAACCACTTCCCCTGGAACTCCCGGCGGAGCCAGGACCCCCCGTGCTTGGGGTATGACCGGAATATCGATCCCCTGTTCCTTGATAGTTGGCACGTCAGGGAATAATGGCAGCCGCTTCTCAGTCAGAGCAGCGATGACTCTGAGATTGCCTACCTTGATATGTTCGCCGGCTTCCTGAGGCTCTATAACCATCATCTGCACATGTCCGCCAAGGAGATTGGCAATCCTCTCACCGCCACTTGGGAAAGAGACAAAGACCCATTTCGCCCCGGTGGCCTTCTGGATAACCAGACGGACTAAATTGTCTCGGCCTGTCACAGAACCCCCAGACTGTTTAAGCTGGCCCGGGTTCTTCTTGGCGGCTTCGACAAAATCCTTCATGCTCCTGTAGGGTGAATCCGCCTTCACTGCAACCACAGCAGGCTCCAAAACTAAGCGCGCAATGGGAGTTAAATCCTTGATTGTGACTTTCGCCTCAGCGGTCGTCAAAGGATTGGTCACCCAGACACCTGTGAAGAAGCCAATGGTATGAGTCTCACCCTTTTTTTCTGCCAGATAGGCCATGGCGACGGCACTTCCTCCGCCCGATTTGTTGACCACCTGCATTCGCTGAGGGATGAGATTCTCCTTTTGCATGAGATCTGCAATCGCCCGGGCAAAAAGATCAGAGCCACCTCCAGGACCTGTGTGGACAACGACCTCCACTGCCTTGGACGGCTGAAAAGCGATAGCGCTCCCTAGAGAGACCAAACCCCAACCCACCACAACCGCGCTCAGCCACAAGAGATATCCCTTCGGTTTCATTTGTGCCCTCCTTATTTTTATCCTAGACCGCCTGTTTAACTTTTACCCCTAGCCCTCCGCCAAAGACCCTTGAGAGCAAAAGGCATCGCTATAATTTGACGCCAACAAATAACATCTAACATCCCAGACGATAAAGATCCACTGGCGAGGACCGCGAACTCCCTTTTCTTGTAAAGGTTTCACCCCCATGATAGGTCTTTGAGAAGCGGATCATAGTGCATGAAGGAGTAGGCGAAATGAAAGTCTGTTCACCGACACTCGCAAAATGCCACGAGATAATCCCCATCGCCCCTCGTGGAAAGGCCTTAGAAGGACAACTTTGGGGCTTTGTAGATACAAGCAAAGTCAATGCTGATGTTTTCGTAGAGCAGCTCAGAGCGGAGGTCTCACAGCACTATAATCCGAAGGGCTTCACCGCTGTCAGAAAAGAGGCCCCCGGTGTTCCCTTAAGCCCCAAGCAGCTTGAGCAGCTCGGAGAATGCGGGTTTGTAGTTTTTTGCTTTGGCGATTGAGGGACATCACTGTCCTGGAGTGTCCGGGACGCCATAGAGCTGGAGAAGAGGGGTATCCCGACCGTAACGGTCTGTAGTGCACCGTTTTTGAAGCTGGGAAGAGCAGAAGCGCAATATTGCAGTATGCCTTCCGTACCCTTCATCAAAGTACTCCATCCCATGGCTACCGCATCCCGAGAGATAGTCTTGCAACAGGTAAGAGAGGTACTTCCTGAGATAACCCGAGCCCTCGCAACTCCCGACACTCCTGAAGCAGTGAGCCTATCTCCGACCAATGGAGAGGAAGACTTTATCGATATCGAGGGAGGAGTTGAGGAGGTCAACGAACTTTTCCACGAACAGGGTTGGACTGACGGTCTGCCTATCATCCCTCCAACGGAAGAGAACGTCCAAATCATCTTATCCCAATCCTGTTTTCCAGCCGACAAGAAGCTCGGACTCTTACCCCCGGCTATGAATCCCGTCACCGTAGAGAAGGTGGCAGTCAATGCAGTGATGGCTGGATGCGCGCCTGCTTACTTCCCTGTAATCCTAGCAGCAGTGGAGGCGCTTCTAGACGAGGAGCTTGCTCTTTACAGCATGCAGACGGCAACCAATGCTACAACACCCCTCCTCATCGTCAACGGGCCCATCGTCAAGGATCTCTGCCTCAATTCCGGTGGGAATCTCTTTGGCTCAGGAAACCGTGCTAATGCCAGTATTGGTAGGGCCATAAGACTGATCCTTATCAACGTCGGTGGTGAGGTGCCGGGTATCACTGACCCCTCGACGCATGGCCAGCCGGGAAAATACACCTTCTGTATTGCCGAGGCCGAGGAGGAAAGCCCCTGGCAGCCCCTCCATGTGGAACTGGGCTACTCAAAAGAGCAAAGTACGGTGACATTAATCGGCGCCGGAGGCCCTCAGAATCTCTTTACTTACGGATGCAGGACTGGATTGGAGATTCTCGATACTTTCGTCGGAGCGCTCTGTGGCCTGGGCCACAACAATATCTTATTCTCGACGGGCCCGCTTCTGATTCTGGGCCCTGAGCACGCTGCTACCCTTGCGCGAGATGGTTTCACCAAGAGGGATGTCAAACAGTTTCTTTTTGAGAAGGCACGAATTCCCCTATCCCGCTTTGCCGAGGGCACGAGGCGAGGGATTCTTGAACGCCGCCACGGCTGGTTTGAAGTTGTTGGCGACCTAGAGCGTACCGGGATTGCTGACCATCCTGAAGATATACTTATCGTCGTGGCCGGCGGGCCGGGCATCCATTCGCAATTCCTTCCTACCGCATTCAGCAAAAGGGCTGTGACGAAAATCGTCAGGCAAAAGGCTTAGCCTAAAATCACCTCGTCTTACCCTTCTAGTTCCTCCATCAGCGGTCTAATACTTTTGGCGCTTTCCAGCCCGTTAAGCATACCTTCTACACAGCGGGCTTTCCCTTCTCCCCATCTGGGAGTGACAAGACACTTAAACTTCTCCTCGAGATCCCGCCGACTCATGGGCTCGTACCAAACCTCTTCCTGGAATGCCTGGCCTCTCATGGTCATAAGGGTAACAATTGCATGACGTCCGTGCTCCATATCTTTCCAGTCCTCCCGTCCTACAAAGCTTATCCGTTCCTGCATCTTTTGCACGGCAGGGTCCCTAACGGCGTCGGGGTCATGGAGCTGGTCAAAGTCCAGCTTCCCGTGCACAGCCGCCATGGCGCACACGACATCGCCAGAGATCGAGGCGTGTCGGGTGCTTGGAATCCGGTGGAGACCCCGCTTAGGGATCTGGATCTCAATTTCACGGATATCCTCGGGCTGAATCCGGTGTTGCTTAAGGATACGGAACAGCCCCTGAAGATAGGTCTGGTTTGGGCTGCCTACAGGGTACCGCTTATGCATGACATCAGTGATCGCATAGTAACGACTCAAGTCCTTCAGCATCTCCACAGCAACTTCCGGAGTCCCAAGAAATGCATCGAAAAAGCCGAGGGGGCCATCGAGAATGTCCAATGGAACAAAGCACCCTCTTTGTGCCAGCAAAGCTGCCGTGACTCCGTTCCTGTTGGCTGCAGCTACCTGGAAGGTCTTTCCCATGTGACCAGGGTCTTTTGTCATGTTGTCAGGACCTGCTGCCTGATAGGCCGCAAGTCCAAGTGCCACCCGCATCGAGCGACTATTGAGACCTAGAAGCACTCCGGCTGTTGCGGCAGAACTAAGGGCCCCTACCACCGAGGTGTGATAGAAGCGGCGCACCGTGTAGTCGCGTTCGCGGTATAAGATGGTCATCAATCTTCCGCCGACTTCGTAGCCTAACGCCACAGCACGAAGAACATCACTTCCAGTAGCGTTGACCCACTGTCCGACAGTGAGCGCGGTCGGGACAGTGCCTGCGGCTACGTGTCCACCGGAGGAGGTTAAATGAACAGGGTCTACCTCATCGCCATGGGCCATGCCGCCGTTTGCCATAGCGGCGCTAACAACTGTGGTGCGGCCCTTACGGCCGATGATGGTGCACTGCGCTTGACCGTCCAACTCCTCCAGGAATTCAACGATGGTCATCACCTCAGGGAGAGCAGAGCAAGCGACCATGCAGCCCACGGAATCAAAAACCACGTCCAGGGTTTTACTGCGAACCTGGGAGGGTAACTGATCGTACCGAGTTGAACACAGCCACTCGGTTAACTCTTCTGTCACGCACTGTTTAGTCGTCAACTACTCTCACCTACTATCCATGGCTATCAACTACAGGCCGGGCTAACGGACAACCTTTACTCCAGCCTCCTTAAGAATGCCACGCAGTAAGTTAGTTTGCTCATCCAAGAAGTCGGCAAGTTCTCGGCTCTTGAGATAGGCGGTCTCTTGTTGGTTCTCATCCACATATTTCTTCCATCTCGTGGTCTTGACCAGGCGCGCAAAGATATTCTCCCAGTAGGCAACAACTTCACTGGGAATCCCCGGCGGCGCTATAACTCCCCGTGACTGGGTCAGGATGGGGATGACTATCCCCTGTTCCTTGATCGTGGGCACGTCGGGAAAAGCGGAGAGACGCTTTTCCGTAAGTGAGGCGATGATCCGCATTTTTCCTGCCCTGACGTACTCACTAACCTTATCCGGATTCTCAAGCATTAAATCCATGTGACCGCCCAATAGGTTCGCGACTCTCTCCGAGCCGCTGGGAAGGTTGATATAGGCCCATTGGGCACCTGTGGCCTTTTGAATCAATAGGCGGAACATGTTGTCCACTGAAGTAACCACGCCTCCGGCTTGCTTAAGCTGGCCCGGATTTTTCTTGGCGGCCTCGACAAAATCCTTCATAGTTTTATACGGAGAGTCTGCCGTGACCGCCGCGATGCTCGGCTCCAAAACAAGATGGACTACGGGAGTCAGATCCCGGATCGTGTGCTGTGCCTCTTTCTGTGTCAGGGAAGCGACGATCACAGCAGTGGTAAAAAGACCAATGGTGTGCGTCTCGCCCTTTTTTCCCGCCAGGTACGCCATGGCTACAGCGCCAGACCCTCCTGTCTTATTCACGACCTGCATGAGCCGGGGGAGAAGGTTTTCCTTCTGCATCATATCAGCAATAGCGCGGGCAAAGAGGTCGGAGCCCCCACCGGGCGCTGAGTGAACCACAACATTGACAGACCGGGTCAGCTCAAAGGCCCGGACGACAGAGCCACTCGTCGCCATGACAGCAAATAGGGCAAACAGACACGTCATGTATTTCATCGTTGTCATCTCCTCACGATGACTATTTATAAACTTTGACCGCGGCTGCTCCTACTTTCAACTCCATTTTGACGAGGATCTCAGAAATTGAAAATAGATCAAGGCTTGCCACGACGAAATCAAGGCCGTTCAGAAGTTCAGCCCGGCCGAACATAAATCTCGACTGAGCCGTGAAGAGATCCATTCCTATGATGAGCCGAAGTGGAAGGAATCCCGGCCCGGGATCGAATTCAAAGAGGTAAGGGAGCCTCGAGGCCTCATAGACGACATAGATACCGAAACCGCCGACGCAGAATCTCCCCTTCCAGGACATAGTTAATCTGCTCCGATTCGTGGGCATGGGGTGTGGTGGTATGATAGCCGGGCGCTCTAACACCTCCTTCGGTCGTTTTTAGCTTCCCTTCCATTTGCTCAACTGGATACACTCAGTTAGCGCGCCAACTTTACATTCCTAGGGATGAAAAACCCGCACCAGACCAGGACTGCGCCCAGTCCCAGTATATATCTCTTTAGTCTCATGTCAGCACCTCCTAAGGTAATTTAATTTACCTTAAGTTTCCTGCTCAACAACTCTGACCTTCCAAGAACGGACCTTATGGATGAGGGGCGTGAATAGGATGATCACTGCCAGCAATAGAAGAAGCGCCGATATGGGTCTATACACAAGGATCGATAGCTCACCCTGAGACATCATCAATGACTGACGCAACGCCCGCTCCATTCCATCCCCCAGCACCAGTCCCAGAATCAGCGGGGCTGCAGGAAAATCTAGCTTCCGTATGAGATAACCTAACAGGCCGAAAAACCCTAGCATCCAAAGATCAAAAAGACTCTGGCTCACGCTATACACTCCCACAATGGAGATTCCAAAAATAAACGGATAGAGAACATAAAAGGGTAGACGCAGGATTTGGGCAAAAAGAGCGACCAGAGGCAGATTCAGGATAAGAAGCATGAAGTTACCGATGTACATGCTTGCCACCAGCCCCCAGAAAAGCTCGGGATGCTCCTGAATGAGGAGCGGGCCTGGTCTAAACCCCCAGAGGAGCAGGCCGGCTAACATAATCGCTGTCGTGTTCCCCCCTGGTATCCCAAGGGTCAGCAAAGGCACCAGCGCCCCGCCGGCATCCGCGTTATTGGCCCCCTCGGGGGCCGCCACCCCCTCTACAACCCCGGTGCCAAATTTTTCTGGATGCCGGGAGAACGCCTTTTCGATTCCATAAGATATAAACGAGGCAATAGTCGCGCCCGCGCCGGGAAGAACACCGATCAAAAATCCCACTACGGAGCCATTCAAAAAGGCGAAGCGACAGTCCTTAAGGTCCTGTAGGGTTGGCAGAAGGTTGCGTATGCCCTTGGGAACCTTGAATAGCTCTGTCCCTGTCCGCGATTCCATGTTCACCAGGACCTCACCGATGGCAAAGATCCCGATGCTCACGACGATAAAGTCAATGCCATCGAGTAGCTCCGTCCGGCCAAAAGTGAATCTTGACTCGGCAGTAAAGAGATCTGTGCCCACGCTGGCAAGCCATAGGCCGACGAGCATCGCCAACAGTGCCTTGATCATCGATTTGCCAGCCAGCAAGACCACCATGGCTAGACCGAGGACCATCAACGCGAAGTACTCGGGGGGCCCGAAGCGCAGGGCAAAGCGGGCTACTGGCGGCGCTAACAGCATCAGACCCAAAACGCCGACTGTCCCCGCGATAAATGATGAAATGGCGGCGATTCCTAGAGCAGGCCCGGCTCGACCCTTGCGCGCCATCTGGTAGCCATCGAGACAGGTAACAACAGATGACGACTCCCCAGGGACATTCAGCAGGATAGAGGTCGTGGAGCCCCCATACCTTGCGCCATAGAAAATCCCCGCCAGCATGATTATGGGCGGTGGTGGGGTCCATTTTGAAAGTGAGCGGGAGTAGAATAGCAATCGTGGCTGCCGGACCTAGGCCTGGTAAGACGCCTACCACTGTACCTAGGAGCACTCCCACAAAGCACCAGAAAAGATTGACCGGTGTGAGGGCTACAGAGAAGCCGAGCAGGAGGTCGCTTAACGCTCCCATGTCCAGTTCTCCTAAAATCCCCAGGGCCCCACAGGTAATGACACCCCAAGTGCGACCGCAAAAATGAGGTAGAAACCAAAAGCACTACCCACTGCTACGGCGACGGCTGTAAATAGTGGGCGGCGATCCATCACAAGGACAAGAAAGAGGGTGAAGAGGGTGAAGCTCAGAATGAAACCCAGCCTGTTCAGGAGAGCAGTCGCAACCATTAACCCGCCCCATGTTGCAGCGGCCCTTCCCATCTCCTCCCATGACCCTTCTTCGGCCGCATGGCTCATAGGGCGCAAAATAGTCATCACAACTAACGGAGAGGCCAGGACGAGAAAACCTATCCCCAGCCAGAGGGGAAGAAACCCGGGACCAGGGCCAAACTCGTTGATGTAATCAAGCTGGAGGGCCTGCTGAATGATAAAAATCCCCAGCCCGATAAGACACAGGCCTGCCAGGACATCGGCTCTTTTCATAGGGACGGCGTTTTACCACACATCCTGTGGCATTGAGATCCCCTTAAAGTCTTCTTCCTTAAGGGCATTGGCTGGCTCGGCGCCGATCATGCGCAGACACTCATAGAGCTGCCGCAGATGCTGTGCGGTGTGAGCCAAGACATGGTGCAGTAGCTCATGGCCGTCAGTCTGGCCGGAGTAGCCGTCAATCGGCCGATCAAGTCCTTCGGCAGTCAAATTCTTTGCCGCTTCCCTCAGCCGTGAACGGGTCTCTTCCCCGAACCGAGCCACCTCTTCCATCGTGCGAAAACGCTCAGCGGCTTCGGCATAGGTGAGTTTAAAGGAGCCATCGTACTTTTGGGTTGAGATAGCGTCCAATACGTGGTTGGGATCGGCTAAGATGTGATAGCAGAAGACCTTGAGGGTCCGGTCCCGGTCCGGAGTCTTCCACATCAGACGATCGGGCGGTACCTGGCGCACTGCCCGAATGACCGCTTCGAGAAACTTATTAAAGGTCGCAAAAAACTGTTGGTCAGCTATCCGCTTTTCTTTTTTGTATGAGAGATTAAGGGCTTGGGCCAGTTCCTCTCGGTTGAAGCCCAATATGGCCTTGTCTCCGATCACAGTAACAGGGAGCTGGCGAAGGCCCAGAGCTTCTAGCTCTGCCAGAGCCTGCGGGTCATTCTCGACATCCCTGCCTTCAAAAAGGATGTCATTCTGCGAAAGAAACTCTTTCGTGCTGCTGCAGGTAAATCAACCGACTCGGTAATAAACTTTGACTGTTTCCATATCGCTCTCCCTATTGCCTGGCTTTTTCAAATCTCCCCTTGGGTGCAATCTCAGCCACCGTTCCCCCTGGGGCGCGGAATTTGACTGGAATCACTCCGGGGTCACTGATGATCTCACAGCCGAGTTTGCGGATCTCAGCGAGATATTTTTCCGTATCATCCACCTCAATACCAAAGTGGTGGATGCAGGGACCTTTCCCAGCGGCCTTGGCCTCTGCCGACTCTTCGCTATCGTATTTGATGAGAGCTAGATCAATGGCCCCGTCGGTTAAATGGCGTGAGGTATGATCTCTCACCTTTGAGGTTTCAATCGGTTTGAAGCCAAAGACCTTCTCGTAGAATTGGCTGGTTTCATCCAGATCTTCCACTTTCAGAGCAATATGTACAATGCTCGCCATAACTCCTCCCTGTTTAATAAGCTTGCTGCCTTATAACGCAGTACCGGATCGAGGTCAAGACGGATCTGTTATCTCGGACGGCAGGGCGAAATGAACATTCTCCTCAACAAAACCTATGTTGGCAACCTCGGCTCCTCGTTGCTTAAAGTAATCCGCTGTTTCCTCAACCAATCGCTCTGGCACTGATGCGCCCGATGTGATCCCCACTCGTTCGACACCTTCCAGCCATCTCGGGTCGATCTCGTGAAAGTCATTGACCAGGTAGGCCGGGACCCCTTTGGAGCGGGCCACCCGGCAAAGCTGGTTGGAGTTCTCACTGTTGGGCGAGCCAATGACAAGGACTAGATCCACCTCGCGGGCCAGCTTTTTCACCGCGTCCTGCCGATTCTGAGTGGCATAGCAGATATCTTCTTTGGGCGGGGTGATCATCCGGGGAAATCTCTGGCCCAGGACTTCGATGATCTCTCGGGTATCATCGACACTCAAGGTAGTTTGAGTCAGGACCACAACTCTTCCTGGATCAGGTACGCTAACCTGTCTGGCTTCCTCAATGCTGGCAACGATCTGGATCCGCTCCGGCGCCTCGCCGCTCGTACCGACAATCTCATCGTGACCTTTGTGACCCACAAGGATGACCCAGTACCCCTGGGCAGCAAATTTGCGAACTTCCCGATGCACCTTCTCCACTAAGGGACAGGTAGCATCGATAATCATCTGAAGCTGTTTCCTCTTGCTTTGTTCCCAGACTCCCGGAGAGACCCCATGGGCACTAAAGATCAACTTCGCCCCTACCGGGACCTCCTCGATAGACTGGACAAACGAAACTCCCCTGCGAATGAATTCTTGAACGACGTAGCGATTATGAACGATCTCATGAAAGACATAGAGCGGTGGGCCGTATTTCTCAAGCGCCCGCTCTACTATCTCCACGGCCATCTCCACGCCGGCACAAAAACCACGGGGTCGAGCAAGAATGACTTTCTTAACTGCCATAGATCTAGTTTAGTCTGGAGCAACAGACAGGTCCTGTCAACCCCGAATAGAACAATGAAAAATGAAGATTGCAAAAGGCAAATTGCAAAATTTCTTTTGATCTAACCGAAGTCCGGCATACTTTTTCATTTTCCATTTTTCAATTTGCACTTTGCATCTTGCATTGAAGCCAGAGAAGCTTATTGCCTCCCGCCCTAAGAGGCAGACTTCCTCTCTGGTTACAAGAGCTCAAGGATCTTCTGCGCTACGACTTGAGCGCCGTTCAGAGGCACGTTTGGCCAGTTTTGCTCCTCCTCCAGAAGTCGCTCCAGATAGGGACCTAGTTCTCCCCGCAGCAACTCTTCTTGAGGGATGAACTGACTAGTGGCCCAACAATTCAGAGCCTCGACCAGAAAGGGATACTCGGGGAAGTGGCCTCTTGAGGTATAAAGGATCGGGACCTGATGAGCGATAACGTCGGCAACAATTCCATAGCCAGGTTTGCTCACCACGACATCTGCTGCACGCACTAGATCCTCATAGTGGGGCTGCGCCTCGGGGAGAACGAGAAAACTTTTTTCTTTTTTCGGAACTCCTCCGGTGGTGACAAAAAAGAAGTCCTTGGTGTCATTCATCCTCGTCCAAGGTAACCGCTCCAGCCCGAAGCCGCCGAAGCTCACGAGAACGATCTGGGCAGTCAACGGTAGACCGAACCTCTTTCTCGCCTCCCTTTTATCCAAGGCAGAGAAGCGCGCAATCAGAGGGATAGAGATAAGATTGGAAAAGACTTCCAAATTACAGGAAAAGGGAAGAGCCAAACCCAGAGTGGCCTTACGATAGAAAGCCTCCATCTCCCGGATGAGAGGGAGAAAAGCGGGGAAGCCGGGGAGATAGGCTTGATAAATCCAATCCCAGGTAAAATTGGTAATAGCGACAGAGGGAAGCGAAGCGCGTGCAGCAATCTCAAAGCATAGAGGGGGAATGTCTCCTAAAATAAGACGGATCTCCTCTCTTCTGATAAAGGCAATATCCTCTTCAATCAGCAGCGGGATCCTCTCGTGGAGGGCCTGGCAAGCGCGCAGAGTCTCTTCGATGTTCATCTGTAAGCTGTCCCTCTGCAAGATGCCCACATCGATTGGGTGACTGGAATAAGAGAACGGGGAGGGAAGAGCTTGGAAAAGCCACTGTGGAGCCGTTGTCCTGATGTGGAATTCGAGTTCCGGGCAGACTCCCTTTAAGCTCCGAATCACCTGGCTGGAGCGGACCGCGTGGCCATAACCATGGCCGGTTATATAGTAGGCAACCGATATCAAGGGTGCTTCTCCAAAAAGCGGCTTTTTTGTATCTTCCCATTGTCAAACATTTGATGGCTCTTCGTCAATCGGCTGTACGATGAATGCTGAAAGATCTTGCAGTGCTTGAAGAAACAGGGTAGGAATTTCTAGGCTTCGGAAACAAGGAGGTATTGAGTATGACCGGAACGGTTAAAAAGATCATCAGACAGAAGGGCTTTGGCTTCATCGTCCCCGACGACGGCGGCGACGATGTCTTCTTTCACCGCGGGAGTTTGGGCGAACGGGTCCAATTTGAGGACTTCAATGAAGGGGATTCGGTACAGTTTCAAACCCGGAAGGGGGAGAAGGGGCCCGTAGCCTTTGATCTGAAAATCCGCTAAAGGGCTCTAATCTAATTTCTAATCTGCTCCGCTTGACATATCAACATTTGTTGATATATACTCATTTTGGTGGTCAGCCTTACCGATAAGCAGCACCAAGTTCTCTCTTATATCCAGAAAACAGTTACCAAAACAGGCTCATCTCCCACTATTCGTGAGATCGCGTCACACCTGAGAACCACCGTCAGGTCAGCCTACCAGCACGTGGTGGCTCTTGAGCGAAAAGGAGCTATTAAAAGGCGACCTGGGCATCGCGGTATTGAGTTCCGCTCCCGGGGCTTACCCATCCTTGGAAGGATTGCGGCGGGCACACCTATATTAGCAGAGGAGAACCTTGATGGACGTCTTGAGTTAAAGGACATTACAGCCGGAGATGACGGGAAACTTTTTCTCTTGAAGGTAAGCGGAGATAGCATGATAGAAAAGGGGGTCAATCCTGGGGATTTGGTTCTTATCCGTCACCAACCTACTGTGGAAAGCGGAGAAATCGCCGCTGTCCTAATTGGGGATGAAGCGACCTTAAAAATATTCCGCATCAAAGAAAGGAAAGTCTATTTGGAACCCGCAAATAAAAAATATAAGCCGATCTACTTGGACAAATCCAAGGACGTTCAAATTCTCGGCAAGGCGCTTATGGCTATTCGGTTTCTAGAGAAAGGGAGGGCTCTATGAAGTATGGCCAAAGGGCATCCAGCTTCATCCGAAGATTCGCAGGCCCAGGGGAAAATTCCAATATAGTCTGCTTTAAGTTCTGGCAATTCGTCCCCACGGGCGGTTGTCCTTTTCGTTGTGCCTATTGTTTTCTCCAGACAGTGCCATGGTTCCGCTTTAATCCGGATCAGCTTTACGGCCGTGTGTGGGTTACATTTTAAATGAGTTAACGATACCTCCTAGGGTTACATTTTAGATGACTCGATTCGTGGGTTGTCTTATTTCTCTTAGTCTTATACATGGTAATGGGATAAGAGAGATTTTATGGATAAACAGGATTCCATGTCACTAAACCGGCTGCTCTTCGATCTTGGGTCGCGTCTGGGCTCCTTGGAGGGCTATCTCTATAGTGAGGAGAGGGTGGAGAAAAAATATCTTCAAGGGTGGCTACAAAATATTGACCGGGAGTTCGGCTCTCTTTCGGCTGAGGTAAGAAACGACATCGTCGCAGACTATTTGGAGCTCTTAAGAAAAGTCCAGGCTCTACTCCAGAGGCTCTATGGTGAGGATGATGCCGACACACTTCAAGTAAAACGAATGATCGGCGGATTAAAGGGGGGAAGCCATGAAGAGGGTTATCATCGAAATGATCAATGAAGAGATTTCCGGCGGAAGCAACGCCGAGATCGGGCTTAAACTGGGGGATATCATTAGCCAGAGTCTCCATTGGTGGCACAGTCAGCTTGGAGATAGGGATCCTATCAAGATGGATCGTTGGCGAGTTGAGTCGATTGAGGTCAAAGAGATTCCTCCAGCAAACCGTTAGCCTGTTATTAACAGAGTCTCTCTGGCTTCCTACGAAAAGTGGTGGAGACGATGCTGGGAGTCATACTCCTCATCCTAGGACAAGCAATTACAACTCTGCCTATAACTGTCACAGTAGCTCAGAGCCATAGAATCAGCCTACCAAACCACACTACAATACATATAACAGCGACTAGTAGGGAACAGCCTCAAGTACAGCCACAGATAAAACAGGAAGACGATAAGATTATAATAAACTTCTGAGCCGATGAGGCTTAGTGGCCTTGAAAAGGGCCTTGCCATACGTTTTTTCTTCGCCTAAGATGATAACTCAGGCTGAAAGTTATCATGGTCGTCACCAAACGCCAAAAAGAGATCCTCGATTATCTAAGAGATTACACCACCCGGTTTGGCTACGCTCCCACTCTCGCCGAGATCGGACAACACTTCGGCCTCACTTCATTAGCAACAGTCCATAAGCATTTGAAAAACCTAGAGGCAAAGCGATTAATTCGCAGACAATGGAATCGAAGTCGGGCGGTCGAGCTCATTAACCCTTCACGGAAGAGGCCGGGGGTGGTGGAGCTCCCTTTTTTGGGGACCGTCGCTGCGGGTGCGCCAATCGAGGCCCTGGAGACGGGAGATACGCTGGTGGTCCCCCAAGAGTTTGTCCAGGGGAAGGATGTTTTTGTCCTCAAGGTCAAAGGCGATTCGATGATCGATGAACAGATCCGAGATGGCGATCTCATCCTAGTCCAGGCCCGCTCGACCGCGGAGAATGGAGAGACAGTAATTGCCCTAGTTGACGGCGAGGCAACGGTTAAGAAGTTCTATCGAGAGGATGGAGACAAGATCCGCCTGCAGCCGGCCAATGAAAAATTCAAGTCCATTATTGTAAACAGCAATCAGGTAGAGATCCGTGGCCTTGTTGTCGCGGTGATCAGGAAGTATTAATGGATTAGTGAGTTTGAGTTAGGGATGTGACCGGAGGTTTCTCATGAAAAGCAGAATTACGGTAGTTGCTCTTTTCCTCGCGCTGATTTTGTTTCCATCCGCGGTCTTTTCTCAGACCGCTCGCACCCTTTATGTGGGCCTCGTCTCCATTACTCCAACAAACGCCCCTGTCTTGGCTGCAGTGGACGGCGGGTACTTTAAAAAGCACGGGCTTGACGTGAAGGCCCTGGTTATGTCGGGATCATCCACTGCCCTCGCAGGTATGCTTTCGGGAGAGGTAAATCTGATCACCATTGCCGGCTCAGGAGTAATCAATGCCCATCTTGCCGGTAGAGACGCGGCCATGATCGCTGGGACCGTTAACTTTGCCCCGTATGAGTTGATCGTTTCCAAAGAGATCAAAAGTATCGAAGATCTTAAGGGAAAGAAAGTGGGTATTGCGCGATTTGGTGGATCCGCCGATTTTCTCGCCCGCTGGGGTTTGGAAAAAAACGGGCTCAAGCCAGGAAGAGATGTCATCATTCTTCAGACAGGAGGTAACCCCGAACGGCTAGCTGCTGTTTCTCAAGGAGTAATCCAAGCCACATTGCTGGAGCAGTCCTTTGCCTATCAGGCAAAAAAGGTGGGTCTCCGCTCTCTACTCGACTATTCAACCATAGGCCTCGACTACCAGCATTCCGGGATTGGCGCAACCAAATCGTTCATTGAGAAAAACCGCGACCTTGTGAACCGCTTCCTGAAAGCCGTGGTAGAAGGAATCCATCGTTTAAAGAATGACCAAGCCTTTGGCCTCAAGGTTATAGAGCGCCACCTCCGGATAACGGATAAAGAAGCGCTCCAGGCTGCTTACGACGCTAATGTTCCTCAACTGCCTCTGGTTCCTTTTGTAAACCTAAAAGGGATGAAATTCCTGCTGGATACCATGGTTGAGACCAATCCAAAGGTTAAAAACCTAAAGCCAGAGCAGGTAGGGGATAATTCCATTTTGCAAGAGATCGAAGCAAGCGGCTTCGTCAAGCAGATCGCGTCCGGCAAGTAATTTGGCGCCTCCCTCCCTTTTGCTACTTGAGAGGAGCATGTATGCATTCCAACCGGCTCATTCACGAAACCAGTCCCTACCTCCTGCAACACGCGCATAATCCTGTCGATTGGCATCCTTGGGGAGAGGAAGCCTTCCAGAAGGCCAAGGCTATGAATAAACCTGTTCTTCTGAGCATTGGCTACTCTGCCTGCCACTGGTGCCATGTCATGGAGCAGGAGTCTTTCGAAAACGAGGAGATTGCTGCTTTGATGAATGACCATTTTGTCAACATCAAGGTAGACCGGGAGGAACGGCCGGACCTGGATGAGATCTACATGAATGCTGTCCAGATGCTTACTGGACGCGGAGGCTGGCCCATGACGGTTTTTCTTACGCCTGAGGGAAAGCCATTCTATGGAGGCACCTACTTTCCCCCTGAAGACCGCTACGGTGTCCCAGGTTTCCCCAAGATCCTTAAGGCCGTGGCCCAGGCCTATCGGGAAAGGCCGCAAGAGGTTGAAAAGAGTGTCCAGGAGATTCTAAGGGCTCTAAATCGCATCTCTAACTTCCAGGAGAGCCAGCGCCCGTTTTCCCGTGATACTATGGCGCAGAGCGCGGAACAGCTCTCTCAGGCATATGACCCTGACTATGGGGGATTAGGCCGGGCACCCAAGTTCCCTAATGCAGGCGTCTTTGAACTCTTCCTCCGCCACTACCGAGTATCTAAAAACCGCCATTTCCTGGAGATGGTAGCGCACACTCTCACCAAGATGGCAGAGGGAGGAATTTATGACCATCTAGGGGGCGGATTTCATCGCTACTCAGTGGATGAGAAATGGCTGGTGCCTCATTTCGAGAAGATGCTTTATGACAACGCCCAGCTCGTTCGCATCTACGCTCAAGTTTTTTGCCTTACCCGGGAGCCCCTTTTCAAACGCGTTGTCGAAGAGACTCTGGAATACCTTCTTCGTGAGATGCTTCACCCCGAAGGGGGTTTTTACTCCACCCAAGACGCCGATAGTGAAGGTGAAGAGGGAAAGTTCTTCGTCTGGAGCCCCGAGGAGATCATGCGGATCGTGGGCGAGGAGACGGGTGAGATTTTCTGCCGCACTTACGACGTCAGTGACTTTGGCAATTTTGAGGGCAAGAACATTCTCCATCCCATCTTGACCTTGGAACAGTCAGCCAAGTTCTTCAAGAGGGACCTAAAGGAGATCCAGAGGATGATAGCGGAGGCCAAGACCAAACTCTTTCAGGAGAGGGAGAAGAGGGTGAAGCCTTTCCGCGATGAAAAGATTTTGACCTCATGGAATGGACTTATGCTCTCCGGTTTGGCGGAAGCCATCAAGATTTCTTCTGACGCGCGCTATCTGCAAGCGGCTGAAAAAACCGTAAATTTCATTTTCACAAAGATGTTTGAAGGTGGCTTTCTCCTCCACACCTACAAAGACGGCCAAGCAAAGCTCCACGGTTATCTTGATGACTATGCATTTCTGACCGTGGGCCTATTAGATCTTTATGAGGCTAACTTGGAACGCTCAACCTTAGAACGGGCCCTGCAGCTTGCGGAGACGATGAGCCGCGAGTTTTGGGATGATATCGAAGGCGCGTTTTTCTACACCGGGAAGTCCCACGAACAGCTCATCAGCCGAACCAAGCCAGTTTTTGATGGCTCCGTCCCCTCGGGTAATTCTATGGCGACCCAGGCTCTACTCAGGCTCTATCACTACACGGGAAGGGAAGATTATCTCAAAAGGGCGGAAAAGGTCTTGCGCCTTTACTACGATGCCATGGAAAAGCAGCCTTTTGGCTTTGCCCACATGCTCTCAGCCTTGGACTTCTATCTGGAAAAACCCAAAGAGATTGTTCTGGTGGGAGAGAAAAAGGATCGAGCCACCCAGGATTTACTGAGCAAGATCCACTCTCTTTATCTGCCCAATAAGACCTTACAATTGGCTGCCTCTGGTGAATCGTTAAAAGAGATCTCTCCGCTGCTTGAAGGAAAAACTCAACTCAACGGCAAACCAACTGTCTACGTTTGCCACAACTTTACTTGTTCTCGGCCGGTTACGGAGTGGGAGGAGCTCAGAGAGTTGCTCGAGAGCTGATCATCTACAGGACTGAGTGCTGAGACTGAGTCGAAACTCGGCCCTCAGTCCTCGTTGCTCAGTCCTATTTAGAAAGGTAAGACCGTTCCAACGCCCGCCTCTACGGCGCGCCGGTAAACCCAGTCGGCAATGGCGATGTCTTGGTTAACAAGGCCAATAGCACGCATGAGGATGCGCTCTCGATCCGACTCCCGCCCCGGTTTACGGCCGGCAATCAGATCAGGCAGCTCAGCGTATAGATTATCCTCGGTTAGGAAGCCCTCTCTAAGCATCCGATCCAGGTCGGATTTCTTCTTGCAATGCTCCCAGCTATCGACGACAAACTTGTCCACTTTTTTGTAAACCGCGTTTTCCATCTCCTGGTGCTTACCGATCGAGTAGACGAAGACGCCATCTTCAAGCCACTCTTCACGAACGAAAGGCTCTGAGGTGGTCGTGGCAGAGATAACAATGTCGGCTCCTTTGAGCGCCTCTTCAGTCGTATTTGCTGGTCGGATGCGGATGCCGAGTTGTTCTCCGAGCGCTCTCGCATAGGCCGCGCGTGACTCCGGGGTACGGGAGGCAACGCGAACCTCTGCTAAACGGAAGGCCTTGGCCAGGACTGGAAGAGTGGCCCGGGCTGTATCGCCGGCGCCTAACATAGCTAGAATCGAAGAGCCCTTGTGGGCCAAGATGCGGCAGGCAACTGTCGCTGCGGCCCCGGTGCGCACCGCATGACACCAGTCTTCATCCATGATGGCAAGGACCTCACCCCCTTCGCGGTCAGTCAAAATAAGAATCCGGCGCGGTCCCTGCGCGGCGCGTGACGGGTCACGGCTACCCCCCTCGGCCTTGATGGATCGGAAGCGAAACCCGGCGACTGGACGGGTAGCCAGGGCACAACCCGTCACCCAGGATTGCCAGCCACGGTCCGGTTTAATCGCAAGATCCTCTGGCTTTGACCAGATTACGCGACCTTCGCCATGGTCGCGCAAAGCCTCCTCGGTGATTTCAATGGCACGCCCTAGGTCCAAGAGGCTCTTCACCTCTTCATTGGACAGGTAGATGACACCCTTTTGTTTCATGATTCGGTTTTCTCTATTCCAGCTTTAGGCTTTGTAATATTACCCGTTCACCCCTTCGACTCCGTTCGTCCTGAGCACGTCGAAGGACGAACGTCGCTCAGGGCAGACTCTGAGGCTCTCGAAGGGTGACCCCGACTGGCTAGCCGAGACACTTCGGTCCAGTCTCCCCGCATCAGCGCCTCCTTCTTCCTCCGACTCCATCCTTTGATCCAGCCGTCTCCTTCGACAAAGCTCAGGACGAACGGAATTTGATTATCTCAGAGGGACCCTTTATACCTCCAAACCGTGAAACCCTTCATTCTATGATACTCAGTTCTCCGGCTCCGGAGGTCAAGAACTCGGCGCCGGCTTCGGTAATGAGAACGTCCTCTTCGAGGTGGACAGATCCCTTTTCAGTCCGAACTTTGGGCTCAAGGGCCAGAATCATGCCAGGTTTATGAACGGTCTTCTCTGCTTCGTTGAGGGACGGGGGCTCAGCCCGGGCTAGGCCGATGCCATGGCCGATCCTCTTGGGACTTTCAACCTTAGGGTAGCCTCTCTTTTCCAGTTCACGGTTTGCGATGCGGGATAATTCGGCGATGGGCGTACCTGGTTTCATCGCCTCGCCGCAGCGTCTGATAAGGTCCCAAGCCACTTGATGTTCCTTCCTCTGCTCGGCACTAGGTGAACCAAAAATAGCCATCCTTGTAATGTCGCCAAAGTAACCCTCGTAGCAAGCCCCAAAGTCCGCTATCATTCGGTCTCCGCGTTCGTAGCGGCGATCGTCGTAAGCAGTAGAGGCGTTCAACATAAGAAAGCCAGGCGTGCGGGGATTCGCCCCCTCTTCAATCATCGCTATGAACAGACGCTCTGCAACCTCACGCCGAGTCATCCCAGGTCGAAGCTGAGGGAGGCAGCGATCGTAGGCCTTCATCGAGATCTCACAGGCGTGTCGCATCGCAGAGATCTCAAGAGCGCTTTTGATGATCCTAAGCTCACAGAGAGCAGGAGAGGCGTCCATAACTTCCGCCTTGGGTAAAGCCTCGCGGAGTCCCGAGAGATAGTTCACCGGAAAACCCAGCCGTTGATCCTCCCCGAGCTCAAAACCCAATTTCCCTGCTCCCAGGCCCATCTCTTTCAGGGAGTTGCTGATCATCTCCTGGGGAAAAGGGACGTCCACATAGCTTCTTACCTCGCCAATCCACGGTAGATTCTTAGCCTTTACCCGCTCATTTCCGTAAACCAGGACGAAGGGCTTCCCTCCCTTGAGGAGAAAACAGATTTGGGGACGCATGAGGTGATCGAACTGATAGCTGATTAGCCCAGTGAAGTACCAGTAGTTGTCGCGTCCGGAAATCACCAGGGCATCAAGCCCATCTTGCTCCATTAAGACACTCGCGCGCTCATAGCGATCACGATATTCACTCTCGGGAAAAGGGGCTTCCATCTCGAACCTCCGTTGACAGAAGAATTCATCATCGGATACGCTGCGGCCCAAAGGCTGTCAGCAATTAGCGGCCAACTGTCACTGACCGGCCAGGAGGAGCTATGAGACACAGTGTTACGCTTCTAAGCGCAGTTCTGCTTGCAACTGCAACCCTAGCCGAGGCGCAGCAGCCGACGAAGGTCCGTCGGATCGGTGTCCTGTGGCCCCCTCGCCATCACCTCGCATGGAGGCCTTTCGGCAAGGTCTGCGCGACCTCGGCTACGTGGAAGGCCAGAACATCGCCATCGAAGACTCCCTATCCCATATCCACCTTAACCCCGTTCTTGGCGCACTCCTCTTCATACATCTTCCTCAAAGCTGAATCTTCCTGCTCAAACTCGATCTGCTCGATTCCTCCTTCCTCCCTCTGAATAGCAGTGTTGGCATGGAGGGCAACGAACTTACACGGCTCTTTCCCGGTATTATAGTGCTGATGCCAGGTTCCTGCCGGGGGTGAGATCACGCTCCCTTCGTGCCAGTCATATTTTTTAGGGGGTTCCCCTTCATTCCACATGAGGGTGTAGCCAGTCGAATCCAACATGCATACATGAGCCCCGGGGCCGTGGCGGTGAGCCTTCTTGTACCTCCCAACTGGAAACTGGGAGACGTGGGCGAGCATTGCACTCCCGGCCATATGGATATACATGTTCCGCGTCCCTTTACCCCTCTTTTCTCGAGGCACCAGGTTGATTTTCCTGATGTCGGCAATGAAGTTGGAGTTGAGGATGCCGCCATAATACTCTGTGAGGTACCTTCCCGGTTTACTGAAAAAATCCTCCTCCGAAGGATCGAAGCGATCCTTGAACATGTAGCTGGTGTTGAATATGAACTCGGGGTCCCGGTAGAGTTCAAAAGCAACAGGGGCGCTCGTGAGGGCAACGTACCTAGCCGGCTCGTTACCACTCGCGTTAAAGTGCTGGTGCCAGGCGTTAAGAGGGATGGCAAAGAGACTCCCCCTTTCCCATTCGAAGGTCCTTTTTGGAGTTCCATCATACCAAATGGTTGTGGCGCCTCTGCCGGCGGCTATGAGAACGATTTCCTCGTATAGTTGCCTCTGGGGCTTTAGGCTTCCTCCGGGTGATATATCGCAGACATACCCGTCAGCCACTAACTGATCCGAAAAGCTTAAGTACGCCCCTTTCCCTCCTTTCCTCTTCCAATCCCCCAGCTCAACGGTGCGGACGTCAGCTACATAAGAACCGCTCACAATAGGAATGCCCTCGGATTCGATCCACTTCCGGTAGGGACTATACTTGTCCATCATGAACTGAACATAGGGATGAACTTCGAACTCTTTTACTGCCTTGGTGGCCATAGTGAACTCCTCCTTTGACGGCGTGAAAATTATCGCGCCAAGAGCGTTCTGTCAACCTTCTGTCAGGGCTTACGCCGCCAGTGAAGGATGCGGTAGGTATTGAAAGCGCTTTCGGAATCTTACCCTTTTTTTACTTTGCCGGGCTTTCTTCTACGTCGGAGAACCTGATCCATCCAACAGCGCCGTTTTGTGTCTTGACCATATACCATGTCTTGCCGTCCTTAAAGGCTTTGCCCAGCGGTAATAACTTTTCTCCACGCTCAAATTTGGCAACTGCGTGGGAATGTTCATCTTGGTAAATATAAACATAGGCCTCACTCGACTTAACAAAAAGCATAGAGTCGAAAGGCAAGGCAGGCACAGAAACCATAGAGGGGTCTTCATATGACCCCGGCACATTCTTATCCAGCAGCAGACTATTAAAAAATTCCTCAATATCTCGAGTAGCCCAATCCCTTGGTCCCACTTTTCTGCTGATAATCTTGCCCCTGCGGTCGATAAGATAAGTGGTTGGCAGCGCACTTATCTGATAGAGAGAAGAGACGGTCCCATCAATATCCAAAAGCGCGGGAAAGCTTAGTTGGGAATCCTTCATGAATTTTGCGACTTGCGTTCGAGTTTCTCGCCTGTCCACAGCTAGCATCACAAGCCCTCTGTCTCTGAGTCGCTGATAGAGGCGTTCCATAGAAGGCATTTCGATCCGACACGGTGGACACCATGTCGCCCAGAAGTTCAAAAAAACCACTCTCCCTCTGAGATCCCTTAAGCTAACAGAATTTCCCTGTACGTCTCGTAGAGTAAAGTCTGGCGCAGCATACGGCTCTGCAAATTTATTAATTCCCAGTTTTCTGAACATGTCATCGGCAGTAGATAGGCGAGCTTTTTGGTTGTGGGAAGAGCCATCGCTGGAGGTAGAAGAGGCAACCACTATTAACAGAGTCGCAACAATGAGAAGAGAAATCCTCATGTAAGCCCGCTTGATAACGAGAGATCTGACAAGTTTAGGGTTTTTACGATCCTGGGTCCATTGGACCTTAGTCCAGTATACTTGAGGGCTGGTTAACACATGTGGTCTGTTCTCTTGACTCTCCGCTTAGGTCTATTGTATGAGGACATTAAGCTGCAACCATGAAGGTCCCTTGTAAATGTGACCAAAACGCAGAAGGGCTGCGTTGTTATAGACTTCAGAGGTTGAAAGCAACAAAAAATAGGGGAGGGTCTAAAATGAAGACGGGATTCATCTCCATACTGTTCGCTACGTTTTTCTTTTTGCTATCTGCCTCTTCTTCATCTCAAACAAGTACGGATCCAAAGATCGTTGAGGCTGCCAAGAAAGAGGGTGAGGTCGTCTGGTATACCTCCATGGCTCTGGATCAAAGCAAGCCGGTCGTTGACCAATTTCAAAAGAGGTATCCCTTTATCAAACCCACCTTATATCGAGCTGGCGGAGGGGCTCTCATGAATAAAGTCCTGACCGAGGGCCGAGCCGGAAAATCCTTCTTTGATGTGGTGGGCGGAAGGGGAGAGATGATTCAGGCCTTCAAGGAGAAAAACTTCCTGGCCTCGTATCTATCCCCAGAGACCAAAATGATCGATCAGGACCTCTTCGACAAAGAGGGCTACTGGTACACGTATTATGTTGTTCCAAATGCCCTGGGTTACAACACGAGATTGGTAAAGAGCGAGGAGGTTCCCAAGACCTATGAGGCCCTCCTTGACCCTAAGTGGAAGGGGCGAAAAATCTCAATGGATAACGAGGCCTATCTCCTCTTGCAGGGTCTTATCACAGCCTGGGGTAGAGAGAAGGCAGTGGACTACATGAAGAAGCTTGCTGCCCAAGACCCCGTGCTCAGTCGAGGAAACACAGAGAGGGTTACCATTACTGGGGCGGGGGAGTACCCCCTGGTGATTGCTTATGCCCACACTGTGGAAAGAGAGAAATTCAAGGGAGCCTCCATCGACTGGGTAGCCTTAGAGCCAGCCGTGGTAGAAATTGATCCGCTGATGATAGGGTCCAAGGCCCCTCACCCAAACGCGGCCAGGCTTTTTTTAGACTTTCTCCTCTCTAAGGAGGGGCAAGAGATGCTGGTGGGATTTCAACGAATCCCGGTCCGGCGGGATGTGGAACCAAAACCGGCCCGCCTCTTTAGAGGCTATCAGCGCGTGGTAGAGCGACCCGACGACTACAAATATTTTTCCGACAATGTAAAACTCTTCCAGGAGATTTTTAAGACACGCTGAGCGATGCAATAATCGGGTGGTCGATGGCTAACGAAAGAAGGCTCCTGGTGGCCATTTCATTTCGAAGAGGTACTCAAACAGCCCCCAGATAAAGAGGAAAGTGCCGACCCCCATGAGGAGAGAAACCGTCCATTTTTCCTTGCCCTCAACCAAGGCATAAAGGAGCGCCAGGAAAGGAAGCGCAATGACGATACCCAAAAGCCATATGGCTAAGGCCCCGCCGATGAACCAAGCAAAGAAGACGAAGGTGCGGCGCATCTCCGTCCGTCGATCCAGTCCAGTCATGAAGACCTCATCCATCTCCATCCCTCCCTCTCTTCCCCCCCGATGCCCCTCCCAGCCTGTTACATCGCGGTAAAGCTGGACCAAGCCCAGGAGAAGGCCTGGAATGGCCGCGACGTACACGGGCATAAGTTTCGCAATGTAGGGCCACTCCCAGCCGACCACGGCTGCAGCCAAGAAGACGGTAAGGAAGAAAAGCGTCAAGTTAGCGGTCATCTTCAGCCCTCAGCATCGCACCGCCTACGGGAGACTCCGCCTCCGTCTTCCTCTCAAGCCTGCCTCGCAGTGTGAAAACCAGCGAGACCGCAGTCAGAATCAGTAACACGATCACCGCGGGCCGCAGCAGCCAAGTAAATCCATAACTCATCATCGACCGGTAGAGGTATTTTTCCATCAGATCTCCGAGGACGAGCCCCAGAATGAGCGCAGGCCTGGGATAACCAAAGCGCTTCATAAAATATCCCAGGATCCCAAAGGAGACCACTACCAAAAGGTCCACAGGATCGCGGTTGGCGCCGAAGGCGCCCAGCAGAACGAAGCTCAGGATCATCGGCACCATAAAGGAATAGCGCACCTCGGCCAGCTTGGCGAGCTGTGCGGATAAGACGAAACCGACCAGGGTCCCGGTGATCCCTGCAATCCCCTGAATCCAGACGATGCTAAAGATCACGTCCGCGTTCTTTTTCACCATCTCGGGGCCGGGGAGGAATCCCCATGCGAGCAAGGCAACGATAAAAAGCGCTGTCACTACTCCCTGGGGAAATCCGAGGAGTAAAGTCGTGATGAGGTCACCTCCGTCTTTGGCATCATTGGCACTCTCAGGAGCGATGACTCCGCGCACATCGCCCTTGCCAAAAGTCTCTCTTGCGCCCTTACAGCTCTGAGCGGCATGTCCGTAGGCAAGCCAATCTACAACCTGCGAGCCGAGCCCGGGGACAATTCCCACCCAGATCCCCACAAAACTGCACCGGACCACCAGCCACCATTCGCGCAATGTATCCTTGACGCCGTCGAAAAGGCTTCCCTTGAGCGGTGCTGGCTGCTGCTCCACTCCGAGCTTGGTGAGAGCCAAATCAAGCGCCGACGGAATGCCAAAGAGAGCCAGCGCGATGATGCTTATGGGGATACCATCCAAAAGATAGGGCTGGTCGAAGACAAAGCGCATGATACCGCTCTGTGCCTGCTGGCCGATGGTTGCAAGGAGTAGACCAAAGGCCGCAGCGATGAGTCCCTTAATGGGTTGCCGCCCTGCCAGAACAGCCACCATGCTCAGACCCCAGAGCATCACAACGAAAAGCTCCGGCGAGCCCATGAGATAGATCAGGGGCCGCGCCGCAGGTATTGCCACGAGGAGTGTGAGGGTGCCAATCAGGCATCCCATCCCCCCGGCCATAAACGATGCCCCTAAAGCGCGACGCGCCTCGCCTTGCTTTCCCATCGGGTATCCGTCCAGCACGGTCGCCTGGGAGCCAGAACCCCCGGGAATACCAAAGAGGATCGGAAGATAGGCAGCACAGATGGCACTCACGGAGCTTGCCCCGATAAGAATAGCGATTCCCGTCATAGGCTCCCACCTAATAACCACCGGCAGCAACATCGCATAGACTAAAGGCATCCCTATCCCTTGCGGCGCTACAGCGGTGAAGGTTCCGATACCCACCCCCACCAGCATCGCCAAGAAGACCTTGAGCTGCATGATATTTAGCAAACCCTGAGCTGCTGCCTGGAACAAAGAAGTTTCCATATCGATCCTCCTTACTATTGTGGCGGCAGCGGGCCGGGACCAGCGATCTTCTTGTACAGCTCGACGATCTCGGGATCTGGTTGAAGCGCCCTGATAGCCTTTTCTAGCTCTTCGGCCATTACCGGTGCCAGATCATCACCGACAAGCTTTCTGTACTCCTTTTGGTAACTGGGATCCTTAAAGGTCTTGCGGACTGCCTCCCTGAGAATATCCGCACGCTCCTTCGGGGTACCCGGAGGTAAGATATAAGGCCCACCGATAGTCCGCGACGCCCGGAACATCTCGAGCACACTTCTGGCTCTTTCAGAGCGAACAAAGGTCCCGATTTCAGGAAGATGGGAGAAGCGCGGATGCTTCTTTCCCAACGGTGCTTCTAAAATGGCGTGAAAATCCATGAGTCCCTTTTCGAGGAATTCAGGGTTGCGTCGTAGAAGCGTCTCCGCAAGGTTAGGCCTGGCATCGACTTCACCACGTAGCAAAGCGATATCTATTTCCGGGCCTGAATACCCGGTGACAAATTTCGGCTCTTTAAGGCCCAAGATATAAGCGAACAGCTTGCCAACCACGTAGATGGTATGGCCAACAGCCTGAGCACCGATTCTTATCCCAGCGGCAGCCCGAAGTCTTTCCGGGCTGCTCAGCCCGGCGTCC
>JAHFAO010000138.1:0-575 GCA_023250515.1 Deltaproteobacteria bacterium
CCATAGCAGATCTGCTAGTTGGTCAACCACGTTAAGACTCGCCTCGACGATCTGCGGCCAAGACAGGAACCACAGATTTCGCGGGATGCTTCCCTTAGTTAGGTCCCTTGTAACGTAGGACGGGCGCAGGTCGCTTTCCTGCTCGCTCTCATCGAGTGAGGCGGCAGTCGTCTCGGAAGCAGTCTTTCCGTCTGCTTCAGATCTGTCCGAGGTCACGTCGTGCTCAGGTCTCATGCGGCTCGTCTTTCCAGAGCAGTTCACAGTCAAGCGAACAAAAAGCCGTTCCAATGTGCCATAAATGTAGGTAAAAATCACTTCGTTTCTTCTCTCTCTGCTTTCTTGGCCTATGCAAAATTCCTGAAACAGGATAAAGTTTGCCTTGCCGGGTCTGGAGAAGAGTTTGAAGAAGGCGCCAGTGCCCTTGTGCTTTTATTCTAGCCAGCGAGCCCGGAGGGGGAGTGGAGCCCGAAATCAACAAAAGAAGGGGTCAAAAAATGGAGAAGAAATACTACCTGATAGAGATGCACGATGGAGTAGAACCTTCCGCTCAAGGACCATTCGAGACAGAGAACGAA
>JAHFAO010000138.1:585-9028 GCA_023250515.1 Deltaproteobacteria bacterium
TGAAAGAAGTGTGCTCACCGTTGGCTCCTATATGGCGGGATTCTTCTTGGACGAGCCAACAGGGCGCGTGGGCCAATTCTAACTTCTTTATTAGGATTCTTCCTCAAGGTCCAACAGTACGGAGACAGCATCGTTGCCATACTGCCGTTTTAGGCGGCAGAGTTCACAACGTTTGGGTTCACGAAATCCTCTCTTAGCGAAGATTTTCTGTTCGCCTACAGAAAACAGAAACCTCCTGCCACACTCCCAGCATTTGAGGGTGATTGGCCGGTACGTCTGGTGATCGGATAAGCGGGCTCCCAGAGCCTCTTTCCAGTCCAGAAGCATGCTCTTCGGTTCACGACACCATAAGATCTTAATAGGTGGAGCCAAAAACAGGGTGGGATCGAAATTAAAGTCCCTGAGATTGCCCAGGAAAGGAACGTGTCCACAGTCCGTATTATCGCACCGGCCCATTTCTCGTGGGCATTCGCGGCGGTGGCAGATCCGACCAACATAGGCTCGCTCCGGCCGGAATACAAAGACCTCCCATCCATGGTAGGTGGAGCTGATCTGACGAGCGGCCCGGGCAATAACGGATAACTCGGCTAGTGAGTCAACCACGATGGCCAGGTCGATATCATTAGGATAAGGATCATCCGTGACCATGGAGCCGCATAAGGCCACTTCGTGCACATTCTGGAGAGAAGCCGCCTTGGACGCAAACCTTTCCGCTGCCTCCCGAAAACGCTGCCGTCTTTCCTGACAGAGCTTCTCTTCCAGCGCAGCCTGCTCCTTTATCGAAAGCTTCGCCACCTAATCTCCGTGATCAGTGGGCTTCGATCGACCGGGATCGACGTGAAAACGCTGTGAGCGACCGGAACTGTTTTAAGCGTAGACCTCCACCCACCGAGCGATGCTATAGCAGTGGACGGTTCCCACTGGACTCATTTCGAGACGTGGAGCTGCTGATAGTTGCCTTCTGAGTCAAAGAAATAGACTGCGCGCCCGCTCGCTCGAACCACCGGGCCGTCGTGGTAATAGCCGTGCTTTTTCAGGAACTCCACTGCCTCATCGAAAGTCCCCGGGGGCACCTCGAACGCCTGATGGGTAATGCCATCTTCTTTAAGGGAGTTGCGCCCAAGAGGCCTTGGTCGCTTAAATAGCACCACATCGGCGTCACCGCACTTCAGGCGTGAGAGGCGTGCACCTTCCTCCTGGATTCGAGCTTCCACCTTCATGCCCAGCACCTCCGTGTAGAAGCGCTCGGCCCGCTCCAGGTCGTCCACAGCAATGCCAATGTGATAGATACCAGTGGTTTGGATCATGGCTCTCTCCTTTCTAGCCGCGATTTTTCCGTCTTAACAGGCTAACTTTTAGACTCGACCCTGCTGCCTACCAGAAGTAGAATAGTTGGAATGCAGTGTCAACCTGCATCCAGACTGCCCTAGATCTCACTTTTTGTCCATCGCCAAACGATCAAAGACAATCTGTTTTGGAGCCTTTGCCTCCGTGCGTAACTGACTCTTTTGGACCTTCGAGCTGGGCGTCTTGGGGAGTTCGCCGCGATATTCCAAATAGCGCGGAACTTTAAAGGCGGCCAGGTGCCTCTGACAGAATTTCCAGATCTCCTCCGGCGGTAAGTTTTCAGGTGAGGCGGTAGGCTTAAGAACAATATAGGCCTTAACCTCCTCCTGCCGGATCGGATCGGGGACCCCGATGACAGCAGATTCTGCAATGAGCGGATGAGAGTTCAGAACCTGCTCCACCTCCTCAGAGGAAATATTCTCGTCTCCCCGCTTCACCATGTCCTTCTTGCGATCGACAAAATAGAGGAAGCCATCCTCGTCAAGATAGCCTAGGTCTCCGGTATAAAGCCAACCTCCCCTGAGGGCCTCAGCGGTCGCCTCGGGGTTCTTATAGTAACCCTTCATGACCGTTGGGCTCTGTTTGACGATCTCCCCCAATTGACCTGGGCCGCATACCGCCCCGACCTCATCTTCAATGCGCACTTTATGAACTTCCGGGGCAATAGGCAGGCCGCAGCTCCCGAGCTTCCTTCTGGATTTATCCAGAGGACCGAGGATGCTGAGAATGTCTTCGGTCAAGCTGTACGAAGGTATGACAGTCGCGTCAAAGCGCTCCTCAAAACGGAGATGGAGCTCTGGGGCAAGAAGAGCAACGACGAGCCGTAGCGGGCTTTTTCCGTCATCAGGCTTCTCCGGAAGATTCAAAAGTATATTGGGGATCGTGCGCATCAAGCTCGATGTGGTCACCCCATATTCGCGCACTTCATCCCAAAAATGAGAGGCACTGAATCTCTCCCGAAGAAGAATACTTCCTCCGACAGAGATCATCGCGATCGCCATATGGCACAGGGCATTGACGTGGAAGAGCGGCAGCATCACGAAAGCCCGATCCTTTTCACTCCAGCCCAAAGCCTCAGCCCTTTTTTGCGGCGCAAAAAGATAGGCGTACTGTGTCAGCATAACCCCTTTGGGACGGCCTGTTGTCCCCGATGTGTATGTGATCGAAGCAATCTCACCCGGCCGCACTGCAATTTCTGGTGTGTCAGCGGAAGTTCCGAAAAGAAGCTCATCCCAGAAAAGGCACTCTGGTTCCTGGTCTTTTTGAAGGGAGACAACTCGTCTTAGGTGGGGACATTTCCCCCTTATCTGCTCAACCAGCGGAAGGAAAGTCCTTGTCGTAATGAAAAAAGAGGACTCTGAGTGATCCACGACATACCCAGCCTCTTCAGCGGTAAAAGCGGTATTGATCGGAACAAAGACCGCGCCAATCTCGGAAGCGGCGAAAACGGTAAAGAGAAACTCGGGACAGTTGGGAAGAAGGAGGCTTATCTTATCCCCTTTTTTAACTCCCAAGCGCAGAAGGCCATGGGCCGCGCGGTTAACCTCACAGGCAAAGTCAGCATAGGTAAGACTGCGCTCACCAAACAAAAGGAGCGGGGCCTTTGGGCTATTTTTAACCTTCTCCTGCAAAAGCTCCCCAAGGGTAGTTGCTGGATGGCTCATCTTTCCTATCCTGGCGCCAACCTTTCTTTTCGTGACGAGGCCGTCAGGAGCGGCGCTGCAAGAAGCAGAATGGAGATGATCATAAGCGCGGCAGCAATCGGGCGAGTGAAAAAGATCGTGGGATCACCGTGCGAAAGAACCATCGACTGGCGCAGCGCCCGCTCGATCAGTGGTCCTAGGACAAGACCCAGAACCATCGGGGCAGGCGGAAAATCATAGATCCGAAAGAGATAGCCGAGGAGTCCGAAAAACGACAGCAGCCACAGGTCAGCCACGCTCTGCCGGACACTGTAAACTCCCACGGCGCAGAATCCTAGGATCAGGGGATAGAGGAAGCGGTATGGGATCCGTAGGATACTGGCGAAGAGTGGTACCAGAGGTAGGTTCAAAATCAGGAGCATCACGTTGCCTACATACATGCTGGCAATAAGCCCCCAGACAAGCTTCGGATGCTCTTTGAAAAGCAGAGGACCAGGTTGAATGCCGTAGAGAATAAGCGCGCCCAAAAGAACCGCGGTCCCTCCTGATCCAGGCAAGCCCAAGCTCAGCATGGGCACCATGGCCCCAGCAGTGTCAGCATTGTTCGCCCCTTCAGGACCCGCCACTCCCTCGATGGCACCTTTCCCGAATCGCTCCGGATGCCGGGAATACCGTTTCTCGATCCCATAGGAAATAAACGATGAGACGCTCGATCCAGCGCCGGGCAGAACACCAACTATAAAGCCGATCAGGGTGCCGCGAAGAAAGGCGCCGCGGCAAGCGCGCATGTCTTGCCAGGTTGGAAGAAGCTCCCGGAAGCGAGAGGGCACGCGGAATATCTCCTCCTGCGAAGAGGGCTTCCCTACGTTGACCAAAACCTCGCCCACAGCAAATAGGCCGGTGGCCACCGTAATAAAGCTGATGCCGTCCATAAGCTCGCTCCGACCAAAGGTAAACCGCAGGCTTCCGCTAAAGATATCAAAGCCTACCGTGGCAAGGAGCAGTCCCACTGCAGCCGTCAATAAGGCTTTGACCATGGAGCGGCCAGCGAGGAAGGCCACTGTGGTGAGACCCATCACCATCAGGGCGAAGTATTCAGGCGGGCCGAAGCTTAAGGCTACTGCGGTAAGCAAAGGTCCCAACAGGATGAGTCCTATGAGCCCCAAGGTGCCGGCAATGAAGGAGGCGATAGCGGCAATCCCTAGGGCAGGGCCTGCGCGTCCCTGCAAGGCCATCTGGTAGCCGTCGATGCAGGTCACCACTGACGATGACTCGCCCGGCGTGTTAACCAGGATCGAGGTCGTCGAGCCACCGTACTTTGTCCCGTAGTAAATTCCAGCTAGCATGATGATGCCTGAGGTAGGATCCATTTGAAAAGTCAGCGGTAAGAGGATCGAGACGGCCGCCGTGGTACCAATGCCAGGGAGGATTCCGACTACGGTTCCCACTGTTACTCCGATCAGGCAGAACAAAAGATTGCTAGGAAGCAGAGCGACCTGAAAGCCGAGCCAGAGGTTGGAAAGGATATCCATCCGTTCTTCAAAAGCCTAAAAGGCCTGATGGGAGCTCCACCTGGAGTAGCCGCACAAAAAGGAGATAAAGACCCGCGCCCGCGGTAAGTGCAGCCAAAATGGATCTGAGCCAGCCCTCACGCTCGATCACTACGAGCAAGAAAGCAAACAGCAGCGCAAAGCCTGTTATGAAACCAACGATCTCAACGGTAAGGACGAAGGCAAGCAACGCGGTGTAAGCGATGATCTTTTTCCTCCAGTCAGCCCACTGCGCCGGATCGCCCCCGCTGTCAATGCCCTTGCGCAGAGCCTGAAGCAGCAAGATAGCCCCGAGAATCGCAATCGTGATCCCAAGCCAGAAGGGGAAAAAGCCTGGGCCGGCACCATACCCGCCCCCGTAATCGAGCCTGCGCGTCTCTATAACCACCAAAATACCGAGGAGGAGAAAAACCCCGCCTGCCCATCTGTCCGCCCGACTCATAACTTAAGTCCTCTTTAGGGTTAGCTACAAAGCCGCGCCAGCTCTCCGGCATCGGCCAGAGATTCTATGCGATAAACGAGATCGGCTACTTTTTTGGCTCGGCTGGATCCAAGAGCAGGCTCGCCCAGGCTCAAGAATTTTTCTCTCACGTCGCGATCGTTCATCGGGTTTCCAGCAAATCCTTTCTGGATTCGAACCTCGGCGGTGCGAGCGGCTAACGTCCTTGTCTGGACTTCGATGGCTGCTTGTCTGGGTTTTTGCTCTTGGTCCGCAATGACATCAACACGCCGGCGGAGATCCACGAGCATAGGATCCTGTGCCGCCGCGTCAGTAAATTGCGCCGGACCAACCTGTCCAGTAAGAAGGGCCGCAGCCACGCCGTGGGCGATACTGAACATGGCTTGCGTCCCGTTCTGTGGTTCGCTCGCACCCATCAAATACTGGGCGCGCGGATTAACACGAACCCGCACGGACGAAATTTCTCCCGGACTCAGCAGATGCGTGGAACGCACCTTAAGAGCAGCCTCGATGGCCGCATGGCCTAACCGGCCGCAAGGGAAGGGCTTAAGACGGTTCTCAAGGATCGCGTATGATTCACCCGGTTTTTTTCTAAGACTAGGATTCTGCTCACCGCCCATGGCTTGGACGAGACTTAAGGGACCTTCCAGCGCCGGGCCGCTGGTGCAACCCTGCTGTGCTAGTTGGGCCGCGAAGAGACCGTTGGCGGCTGCTTTGCCTGAGTGGATCGGCTTTGCGAGAAAGCCATGCATGGCGACAAGACCAGAGGCCTGAGTCGCCGCCAAGCCAAGGGCCTGGACATGCTGATCTGCGCTCAGCCGTAGCAAGACTCCGACGGAAACCGCTGCCCCAAAACCTCCGGCCACGCCCATCATGTGCCAACCCCGGCTGTTATCCCAGCCGCCTATGGCAGAGGCGAGACGACTGGCGACTTCAAAACCGAGAATGTAACCGGTCAGTAGATCGCGGCCGCTGCGAGCATGATATTCGGCAACAGCCAGTCCGGCCAGAGCAGCAGGCGCACTCAGTGTATCGTCGTAATCCAGGGCATGAGCGGCTGTAGCATTGACCAGGGCGGCGTCAAGAAGAGAGGCAAGTCTGCCGCGGCAGAGCAGGGTAGCCTGGGGCTTACCGCCTGACTCAACGATGAGATCTGCAACCATCGTCGCTGCCCGGCTCCTCGTTCCCCCAAGCGCTGCTCCAAGACAGTCAAGAAAAGATCTTTTCCCAGCCTGGAGCGCCGCTTGAGGAAGATCGTCAAGCCCGGTTTCAGCTATGAACCGGGCCAGCTTGATTGTTTGTTCCATTATCTATTCTTTTGCCGCTCGCTTTTCCCGCTACATCATATTATTTTTTGATCGGCCCGATCTGGGCAAGAAACCTAGCCAGATTGGCGCTTTCTTCATCCAGGAACTGGGAAAATTCCCGGCTTGGGAGAAATTTGGAAAAGAGTTCGATCTCAGAGGCGAACTGCTGGTAGGCCTGCGCCTGAGTTAGCTTACGCAAGACCTCTTCCCAGTACTGGACTGCATGGGCCGGCATCTCCGGCGGGCCGATGATCCCTCGCACCGTGCCCCGTGAGAGTCGCGCTGTGATTCCCAGTTCGCGCATGGTTGGGACTTGAGGATGACCGGCGAGCCTGGTCTCTGAAAAAGTCACCAGGGTACGCAATGTTCCAGCGCGCAAATGGCCTGCCATGTCAGCAGGCTGGCCAATGACAAGATGAACGTGGCCTCCAAGGAGCGCCGTTACAGCCTCGCCGCCGCTGGAAAAGGCGACATAGTCCCAGGCCGCGCCTGTGGCCTCCTCGATGGCTATGCGGTCGAAGTTCGGCGTGCTGGTCACAGAGGCCCCTGCCTGCTTTAGCTTCTTCGGATTGGCCTTGGCGAAGTCAAGAAGCTCCCGCATGCTTTTATAGGGGGAGTCGGCCCGGACTACGACGATGTTCGGGTCCAAACCTAAAAGGGCGATGGGCGTCATATCTTTGTAGCTGACCTTAAGGTCCGGCGAGATCAGAGGCGCCGCCACCCACACGCTCGTGAGGCCAGCCAAAACATGATCCTCGCCTTTACGCTTCACCAAGCCAGTCATGGCCTTGGCCCCGCTTCCACCCTGGATGTTTTCGACGCGCATCTGCTGGGAAACCAGCCGCTCCTTGGCCATAATGTCCGTTATCCGACGCAGCATCGTATCCATGCCTCCGCCGGGACCGCTATGGGTGATAAAAACAATCGGCTTATGCGGGTAGGCAGTATCGGCTGCGAGAAGTGAAGTTGCGTTCACAAGCATAGCGGTTATAAAGGTACCTACGAGCGTGTATGGGGATATCGGCTTCATCTCCAGCTCTCCATTTTTGTTCCTAGCGATTGTCTGCCAATAAACAGCCCCATCCTTTGACTGGCGGGATAATCCCGGGCCGCAACAGATTATTCCAGACCTCAGCGCTTAGGTTTGTAAATGTTGGCTTCCCAAACTCCTCCTCCACCGCGGGGATCACGTGAAGACTCATAGCGGCCCCTCCGGGCACAAATACGGCCTCTGTCTCAGGCGCCAACCGGGCAGCTTCGCGCCCCACATCCAGAGCGGTCTTCAATCCCTCCTCAAATGACATGGCGGCAGCCTGGGCTGCCCACTGATCCCTTTTGGTGATCCCGACGACTTTAATCCCGCCACCTTCCAGGTAACGAATGATCGCGTCATTGAGCTCGGTGGCCCACCTGCTCCCGATCGTTAGCTTTGTTAGTCCGAGATGCTTCATGGCGGCAATTACAGCTTCGAGAGGTGTATCGCCTTGAACGCCGGTCCTTTCTTTCGTCTCTCTGAGGAGATCGAGGACTCGAGGCCGGCCTAATTGAGCCGAGATTGGGGCCCCGCCCAGAACGATCACGTTTACTCTCTCACGGACGAGGAGATCGACGCATTTCCAGTAGTTTTTGATCGCTTTTTCAACCGCCTCAGGTGTGTAATCTTCAAGACCCAGCACCGTTGATATTTCCATGACGTCGGTTGGCACAATCCGATAAAACTGGTACGTAGGACCCCGATACAGGCCACCACCGGAACGTGGATTGATCGCGCCAAATCGAAACCGGGGCATTAGCCGGTGAACCTTGTCATTCATATTTTCTCCTAAGACCGCCCTGCGACGAGTTCCATGAGAGAGTCAATATCCTTGATCTGCTCTAGCCTGAGCAGGGAGTCGAGGATCTCCTCGATCCGCTCAGAGCGAAGAGCTCCCGCTGCACACTCACGGAACTTTCCTGTAAGCTCGCTTTCGCTGATCCATTCCTGACTCGTCCCTTTCTCCAACGCCGCCAACCTCTCCAGGGCTTGGCCATCCTGGAGATGGATCTTGATCCTGGCTGTGACTTCATTACCCCCTGACTCCTGTAATCTCAGATCGGTGTAAACTTTGATCCTCTTCATCAAGGTAACGACTCTTG
>JAHFAO010000282.1 GCA_023250515.1 Deltaproteobacteria bacterium
CACGAATGCAGGGCCGCCCTCCGCACTGCTCTGGATCCACTGTAATCCGATGTGCAAATTCAGCCATTTCCAGGTCCTCTAGGTTCGGAGTTTACCACCGGACATCTTTCGTGTCTAACGAGGCTGTAGAAAAACCCTTTTTCAAAGGGCAACCTTGGCCTTTTTCAAGTCGCCCGTCACCGGACTTCCCGTTGGGCGCTCGTTCAGTCTTTCCGCTTAACAGGCCTGAGTTCTTATCCCCCTGTAGGTCCTTACTCCTCCCCCCGAGCTGATCCGTTTCTATGCCATCTGCGGCTGCAGCCCATATCGATGGATCTTGCCCAGATTATGGACCATACAGAAAAGCAGCCATTGGATGTTGACCTTGATCTTCCCGCGAAGCGAAAACCGATTGAGCCCCAGGGTGCTTGTGATATTCCCAAACACCGGCTCTACGATGCCCATCCGTCGACTATAAAGAAACCGTCCCTTTACCGAGTCGATCTTTTTGATCATCTTGTGGGTAAAGGTCTCTCCGCCTTGTTCCGTCTTGCCATTAAAGAAGGTGACCTGTCGCGCCCGGGTGTGAGGATTCCTTAAACAGCGTTTTCTTAAATCACATCCCCGACAGTCGGTGATCTTGGCCATGTAAGAGATCCCTTTTAATCCTCTCACCTCAAAGTTTCGGTTCTTTAGATACAATTCCTTGCCCGCAGGACAGAGGTATTTGCCCCGTTGTTCATCGTACTTAAAATCCGAGGGCGCAAAATACTTCCGCGTGGGCCTCTCCTTTCGGATCGGCTTGTTGTGCCGATCCGCCGTAGCAAAGCGGGGGTCTCTCTTGCGAAAACGGTTGTCGGCAATGTAGGCGTCGATCTTCTCCTCAGCCAGCATCTTCATGTTCGCTTCGCTATGAAAACCACTGTCAGCCGTCACAGCCACTTTCTCCAAGATATGGCTCTGCTTGCCGACGACCTTAAAGTTCTCCTTGACCCCTTCAACCATGGGTTTAAGCAGATCATGCTCTTGGGCCTCCCCAAAGGCCTCGGCATGCACCACCACCTGATGCTTGGCGTCCGCAGCCACCACCCCATCGTAGCCCTGGATCACCCCATGGGAGGTCGCCATCTTGGCGCTCTCGTTATCGGTTACGTTGCTCTTCTTGATGTTCCCATTCTTGCCGATCTTATCCTGATTCTCACTAAGCCATCTCCTGATCTTTTGAGCCTTAGAACGAAGATGAGAAAGATGTCTCTCTTCCTGTTCCTTCATCGAAGAGCTTCCGCCTTCTTGCTCGTCCTGACTGCGGTGCTTCTTTAGGATGTAGGAGATCGTCTTCTCGATCTTCTCTTTCTTCTTCATGAAATCCGCTCGCGTCCCACTCCATTCCTTGGAGGCGTTGGAGGGCATCTTGCATCCGTCGATGGCAAACATCTCCTTGCCGATCAGTCCCATCGCGTCGCAGATCAAGAGCACGTTGCGGAACAACGAGAGGATCTCTTTGTCCATCGAGGAGATAAAGTTTGAGATCGTGGTGAAATGGGGCTGGGTGTCGGCAGAAAGCGCCATGAACACGATGTTGCTCCGGCAGCATTGCTCGATCTTGCGACTGGAGGTGATCCCGCGGGAGTAGGCGTACAAAACGATCTTGAGCAAAATCGCAGGATCATAGGCGGGGGCGCCCTCTTCATCGTTCTGATACCGAGACTCAAACAGGGATAAATCGAGCTCGTGATCGATAATGTGGTTTAATGCATACTCAAAGCTTCCAGGTAAAATCTGATCCTTAAAGTGAACCGGGATTAACTTCCCTTGCTCGTAGGAGTATTCTTTATAGCGTGCCATCTCTCCCCCTTCCTCCACCAAGATTACAGCAGAAGGACAAAAGAAGGAAGAAATTTTTTACGATTGAAGGGGTTTTTCTACAGCCTCAACGTACAAGCTCAGCCGTCGTAGCTAAGCGAACGGTCTGAAGCGCCGAGTTAGGCGGCAAACCGACCGGATCACTTCGACTTACGCTTTTTCTGCCCTCGGACCAAGGCGTGGACTTGGCCTCTTCACACGCCTCACGATATCGTCGGTTCTCACCGTGACGAGGATTCCCTTAGCCTTGAGGTCAACGAAAAGCTCAGAATTCACCCAGCCGAGTTCACGATAGCCAGCCTCCTCGGCTTTGAACGCCTCCTCATCGCAAAGGAGGTGATCAAACAACACCACCATATGCGGCGCTTCCGCCCAAAGATGGCTGGGAAGTCCCCACGGACGACCGCCCTTTGCATATGCGTAGAAGCGCGACGAAAGAAGGAGGATCGTTTCCTGCTTCATGGGGTGATCATTTCGGTCTAACGCCGAGCTAACCGGCGCACGCCGTCGTCGTGCGCGTCCGGTTGAGCGCCTAGTTGGGCGAATTTGAACTTATTCCACGAGTTGTCCAAGTTTAGGTGGTCTTCGTTGAGTGAGCATCCGGATAGTTTCTTTCGTCATCCGTCTTTCTTGGAAATGGACTCGCTTTTTCTCCACCGCCCGTCTGATGCTGCTTTGAACAGACGTCAGCCTGCTTTGGCCGGTCTTGAACTCAACGAAAACGATATCCGTCACTACATCTTGGAAGTAGCCATCAAATACAACAAAGTCAATTGGATCAAAAATTGGCCGCACGTCAGATGGATGGTGACCGAAACCGGGAAACATCGGCGCTATCTTTTCCAGCGTTTTACCAAGCTGCCCGACGCGCGATCTCTCAACGGCGTCCTTACGAATTTCTTTCACCCGCGTCCGTATTCGCTTCTCCACCTCATTATCTACCTTGTCTCTCCACCGCCCATCAATGTTGTCTAGTTTGTCTTCGAAGCCCTGCTTGAGAACATCTATGTCGCTTTCATGCTGGGACTCCGCATTCTCGATTTCAGATTCGAGTTCTTCTAGTTGTTCTTTGAGTTGGTCTCTCTCGCGTTTCATTCGCACAAGAAGGTCTTTCGGTGGTTCCTTGCCATACGTCAACTTCACCTCGGAAAGGCGGAACGGCTCACCGCAGTTCGGGCATCGGCCAAAAATGTGTCTTTCATGTTTATAAAAGCTGAGAAGGGAGCCGATGCTCCCACTGAAATCTATGCGTTCCATGGATAGTCTCCCCGTCGAAATTT
>JAHFAO010000283.1 GCA_023250515.1 Deltaproteobacteria bacterium
TCCGTCGCTGAGCATCCGCCTTTGCACGAAGGATTCCCAATCCCTCCAGTAGCCTCTACCGGGAAGGTCCACGAGCAGAATCGGAACGATCTGGCTCTTGCCCGTCTGCGCCAGCGTGAGCGCTTCGAGCGCCTCGTCATGCGTCCCGAATCCTCCGGGGAAGAAGACAAAGGCGTCTCCTTCTTTGACAAAAATCAGCTTGCGGGTGAAAAAAAAATGGAAGGTCATGAGCTTGGGGTCGTCCCGGATGAAACGATTCGACATTTGCCCGAATGGAAGCTCTATGTTGACGCCGAAGCTCCGCTCTCTGCCCGCCCCCTCGTGGCCCGCCTGCATAATTCCGTCGCCCGCGCCAGTAATCACCATAAATCCTTCCGCCGCGAGGCGGCGCGCAAGCTCTACGGCCATTCCATAATAGGCATCACCCTCTCGGACCCTGGTGGAGCCAAAGATGCTGACCTTGCGAACCGAACGGTAGGGCGCAAAGATCTCAAAGGCGTGGCCCAGCTCTTGGAGCGCGCGATCGAGAATTTTTAGATTCCCCCGGTCGTTGTCGTCCTTCGAGAGCGCAAGAGCCGCGTGCAGCATCTCGGCTATCAAATCTTCGTTGGCGCCGCTCGGCCCGGCCGCCAGCCACTGCTCGACCTCGCGCCGCACGCTATCGAGAGATACTTTTTTTCTCTTCATCGCATTTCTCGTCCCAACACTCTATGGCACATCAATGAAGAAAATTAAACAGGCTGTTGAAAAAGACTTCCGTCACCCTTCGACGCGCTCAGGGCGAACGGTCCAGTGTGCCGATCTAGATTCAACAACCGCTCGTGCTTAGCTTGTCGAAGCACGGTTTAGGACTTCTTCAACAGCCTCTAAAGAACTGATGCTCGGATTCTTCGTTCACTCTTTGATCGCCATAATAACCGGGGAGCGATCATCGACCCGCAGAGTCCGGGCTTCGCTGAAACCTGAAGCCAACACCCACTGCTGGTACTCGGAAAAGGTAAATGTATCCCCCTCTTCCGTCCCCAACAGGGCATTGAGGGCGAGCAGCAAAGGCATTTGAGCGGATTTTCTCCCCTCATCAGGAATATAGTCCATGATCAGGAGCCTGCCATTTTTCCTCAGAGCCCGGAAACACTTCCCGATGAGCCGCCGACTCCACTCGGCCCCCTCGGAATGACAAATGTGGCCGAGCAGCGTCAGATCATACTCCTCGGTCCCGAAGTCGATTTTTCTGATATCGCCTCCGATGAACCTATACTGGTCCTCGACTCCGAATTCTTGGGCAAATTTCCTTGCCACTTCTAATACCGGGAGAAAATCTATGGCTGTAACTTCCACGCGCTCGCGCTGGAGCGCGAAGGGGAGCGACCATACGGCCGAGCCCGCGGCTACGTCCAATATTTTTATTCGCTGTTCGCTAAAAGAGAGCTCTTTTTTGAAAAGACCGGCCAGTTCCCAAGCAGGGGCCTTATGAACCTGGAACAGAGCCTCTACGATGTTGAGATTCAGTCGCTCTCTTTCCTCGTCCGGGAAGAGAGACAAGGGTGGCCTTCCGGTCTTTACCGCCTCCGGCAACTTGAGCCATAGCTTCAGAAGGTGATCGGAATAGACAAAGAGGGACCCTAGATAATTTCTGCTGGAGGGAAGGAAATAGTCCCGGGAAAAATCATTTAAACCGTACATCCCATCTTCTTTCTCCAGAAGTCCCATAGCAGTCATAAAGTTGAGTAACATCCTCACTCCTCTTAGGGAACACCCTGTAGCTGACGCCAGATCGTCTGCGCCTTTCGCCCCTCCGGCGATCGCCTGGAAGATGCCGAGCTTTATGGCCGTAAATAACACCACCTGAGGGGCGAACTGGAAACTCAATTCGTCCAGGGCGCCTCTTGCCAATGTTTCAGTAATTGCAATCATGGCCTGCCTCCTTCCAGGGGCGTTTTGGCACGTGGGTGGGTTGCTGCGTTCCAGTGGGTTGAGGTATTTGTCTCAGCATCATGACCTAGCTTAACCTGCTATGGAGGGAACAAGATGAAATACTACGATATCTCTCTCAATTTGTCAGCCGACACAGTCCGCTGGATCACCTCCCCACCTTTCGAGCTTCACGAGCGCCGGCGCATGAGCCGGGGAGATCATAACAATTCCTCCGCAGTAACGATGAGCCTTCATTCCGGCACCCATATGGATGCTCCTTTCCATTTCGTTCCAGGCGGAGCAACTATTGATAAGCTACCTCTGGATCTTTTCATGGGTCCAACTCTGGTGCATGCGGTTGAGACGGACCGCTACATAACGGCCGAGCACGTGGCGGCAATTGAACTTGCGGGGATAACCCGGCTCCTCTTCAAAACGCGCAATTCCGCGCTTCTGAAGCGCCCTAGCTATGAACCTGATTTTGCCGCCTTTTCCGTCGAGGCGGCAGAGGCCTTGGTCGCGCAGGGAGTCAAGCTGGTTGGATTAGACTACCTTTCAGTAGCGCACGCCGGAGAGGAGCAAGTTCCAGTCCACAGAGCATTTCTAGATCGGGGCGTGGCTCTCCTTGAAGGGATCGACCTCTCAAGGATCAACCCCGGTTGCTATGAGTTGATCTGTTTTCCGATCCGAATCCACGGCGCGGATGGTGCTCCGTGTCGCGCCGTGCTGCGGGATCTTATATAAGGTAGCAGAGAACTGGTGCCCGGAGCCGGAGTCGAACCGGCACGGACCCTTGCGGATCCTCGGGATTTTAAGTCCCGTGTGTCTACCAATTCCACCATCCGGGCACACAGGAAATCAGTAGCTTACAGCGTTAGTGACGTCAAGTTCCTTTTTATGTTGCCACCTTGTTGCCAATTTGAAGATGTACTTGTTGAGTAGCCGTTTTCGGCTTATTGTCTGCTCATTCTATTAGGAGTCAACAAAATTCCTTCTTGACGGTTACTGATCTCCAGAGCTACCCTAACCCTTCCTGGGAGATAGACCAAATGCCCCGTGTGGTTCCAAGCCAAGTCGTTGATCTGATTGACAAGTTATTCCCGCACGCCCGTGATGAAAAAGAAGGTAGTCCTCCGGGGTTGTCCAGGGAAAATTCAATGCAAGTTGCTGCCGTTTTGGAACTCATCCA
>JAHFAO010000284.1 GCA_023250515.1 Deltaproteobacteria bacterium
GTGGCTGAGGTCCTTATTAAAAACGACGCCGCCTCTGGCGTGGTGCTGCAAAATGGCGGCGAGATTTCTGCGACCATGGTGATTTCCAGCGCCGATCTTAAAAATACTTTTATGGGACTAGTCGATCCGACCCATCTCGATCCACACTTCTTGCTCCAGGTGCGCAATGCCAAGTTCCGCGGTGCATGCGCTAAAGTTAATCTCGCGCTGGGCGAACTCCCGAATTTCAGGGGCCTGCCCGGAAGAGAGACAGCGCCTCACCATCACGGGCTGATCCACATAGGCCCCTCCATCGATTATCTGGAAAGGGCCTTTGATGATGCCAAATATGGTAGCTTTTCTAAAAAACCCTTTCTGGAGATTGTCATTCCTTCGGTGACGGATTCCTCACTGGCTCCTCGAGGAAAACATGTCATGTCTGTCTTCATGCAATACGCTCCCTATCATCTGAAGGATGGCAACTGGAAAGAGAAGCGAGAAGAGCTGGGGGATCTTGTGGTCGACACCATTAGTGAATATGCCCCGAATTTCAGAAATTCCATCCTTCACCGTCACGTGCTTACCCCCCTTGACTTGGAAGAGACTTATGGTCTCACAGAGGGGAACATATATCACGGGGAACTATCACTGGATCAGCTTTTCTTTATGCGCCCGGTTCCGGGCTGGGCGCGCTATCGGACGCCGATCAGAAATCTCTATCTCTGTGGCTCAGGGACTCATCCTGGCGGCGGAGTGAGCGGCATGCCTGGATACAACGCAGCCCGGGAGATCCTCAAGGATTGGAGAAAAAAGGAAATAGTATAAGCCCTGTATCTATGGTACTATAGTGGCCATGAATCCCTTGGATGCTCTCAAACTGGACAAAACAGCTGTCACCGTAACACCGCTGTCTGCACCGTCAGACGAGAAGGCGCATTGGCTTGCCAGATCACCTTACGAACGCTTGCAGGCTGTCGAAATTTTGCGACGGCTCAACTATGGCCACCGTCAATCTACCGCCCGACTTCAAAGAGTTCTTGAAATTACTCAACGCGCATCAGGTTGAGTACCTGCTCATCGGTGGTTACGCTGTCGCCTATCACGGTTACCCACGTGCCACCGCTGACATGGATATCTGGATTGGCACTCACTCCCAAAACACGCGAAAGATCGTCACGGTGCTCAAGGAGTTCGGGTTCGACCTACCTGAACTGACAGCAGAACTCTTCCAGAGGGAAGGTCAGATCATTCGCATGGGTGTGCCGCCAGTGCGCATTGAGATCGCGACCACCATCTCTGGGGTCACTTTTGCCGAGTGTTATGCGTCGCGCGTGGTTGATGCGCTAGATGAGGTCGAAGTCAACCTGATTGACTTGGCGCATCTCAAGATTAACAAGAAGGCTGCCGGCAGACATAAGGACCTCGACGATTTGGAGAATCTCCCATAAGCAGTCAGCCTAACTAACCAGCCGGGCCTTGATCAGCCTTTTTTCATGCGCCCGGTTCCGGGCTGGGCGCGCTATCGGACACCGATCAGAAATCTCTATCTCTGTGGCTCAGGGACTCATCCTGGCGGCGGAGTGAGCGGCATGCCTGGATACAACGCAGCCCGGGAGATCCTGAAAAATTGGCGGAAGCTGAAGAGATAGGATCCATGTACAAATCTGCTTTGTGACAGTTCAAAAATGGCCGCCTTTGGCACCTTTCGCCTACCCGCCACCCTTCAAAACTTAATAAATAAAGGGGGTTACAACGGTAACAGCCATCTTTCACCTTGGCATCGGATTTGCGCTCAGGGTGGTTTGTGGCTTTGGGGAAAAAAATTTTCTTCTCTTCCCTCACGCTGCTCCTCGTATCCTCACTGTTTGTATTCGCTAAACCTAACTTTTCCACAGACACAAACAAATCCCTAGAACACGGGACAAAGGCAGAAAATGGGTCAAGGAGGGTGATCAGGGTTATCGATGGGGATACGCTTGTTCTGAGCCCCAACGAGAAGATCCGTTTAATTGGAGTGGATACACCAGAGACGAAGCACCCGAAGAGATCTGTTGAGTGCTTCGGCCAAGAGGCGAGGGAGTTTACAAAGAGAATGGTTGCAGGGAAGAGAATTCGTTTGGCGTTTGACCAAACCAACTCAGCCCTTGGCCACAAAGACAAATATGGCAGGACGCTGGGCTATGTCTACCTTGAAAACGGAACATTTTTAAATGCAGAAATTATCCGGCAGGGCTACGGCCATGCCTATACTCAGTTTCCCTTTCGTTATCTTGAAGAATTTCGCGTTTTGCAGCGACAGGCCCGAGAAAGAGGTCTTGGACTTTGGTCAAGCTGTCGAGGGAGCTTGTAACCGCAAATCTCAGTTCTCTTCAGGTTCCAAATCTCAATTGTCTTGGTACGTGTTTGAGAGAAGAGAGACGGATCTGAGAGAAAAAAACTTGACAAGTCTGAAGATTAATAGAACCATATCGGAGTAAGGCCAAGCTCTCCGATGTTCAGAAAGGAGAATGAGATGGTTAAGAGATGGAATGTGGCGCTGATTGGGTTGATGTTCTTCGCCTTTCTTATGCTTACCGGATGTTCTCTGTTTACTGCTATCAAGTCGGATGTATCCTCTTCGCCTCAGGCACAGAGTGGCGCCGAGCAGTCTCAAGGCGCGCTCCCAGAAGCCAGAGCAACTTCGAGTCTGGAAGCAATGCGTCGGGGGGTAGCATCAGTTACCCCTCCAGGAAGTCCCTTAAAAGATATCCATTACGAATATGATAGTTATGATCTCAGCGCTGAGGCTCTGGTAATCCTTAAAACCAACGCAAATTGGTTGCAGTCCAACCTTTCGCTCCAGGTTGAGATCGAAGGTCACTGCGATGAGCGGGGAACCAACGAGTACAACCTGGCCCTGGGAGCAAAACGGGCACAGAACGCCAGGGATTATCTTGTCACCCTGGGGATTTCAGCGGACCGGTTACCCATCATAAGCTACGGCGAGGAAGCGCCAGCCTGCATGGAGGATACGGAAGAGTGCCGGCAAAAAAACCGCCGTGCCCGATTTGTCATCATCACTGAATTGCCAAGCCCCCAGGGGCCCTTCTCTGTTACCACATCTCCACCTCAAACCCCTTGAGG